>NZ_JACYMK010000015.1:0-155445 GCF_020858135.1 Janthinobacterium sp. FW305-128
CGGAGGGCGTAATCCGACAATCGCGTTGACCTCACAGCAGGTAGGTCGGATTAGCGGGGCGCAGCCACGCGTCATCCGACAACCGTGTTGACGCGGCCGGCAGTGGTGTCGGGTTACGCGCCTTGCGCTAACCCGACCTACGCCAGCGCCATGTCAGAGAAAGTAGGTCGGATTAGCCCGGAGGGCGTAATCCGACAACCGTGTTGGCCGCCCCGTGTTCAGCAAAATCAGGCCGTGCCGCCGACCGTGATGCCGTCGAGGCGCAAGGTCGGCTGCCCCACGCCCACGGGCACGCTTTGCCCTTCCTTGCCGCACACGCCCACGCCCGAGTCGAGGCGCATGTCGTTGCCGATCATGGAGACGCGGTTGAGCACGTCCGGGCCGTTGCCGATCAGGGTGGCGCCCTTCACCGGATAGCTGAGCTTGCCGTTTTCGATCATGTACGCTTCGCTGGCCGAGAAGACGAACTTGCCATTCGTGATGTCGACCTGGCCGCCGCCAAAGTTGACGGCATACAAGCCGTTTTTCACGGAAGCGAGGATCTCGCCCGGGTCCTGGTCGCCACCCAGCATATACGTATTCGTCATGCGCGGCATGGGCAGGTGGGCGAACGATTCGCGGCGCGCGTTGCCCGTCACGGGCATCTTCATCAGGCGCGCGTTCATCGTGTCCTGGATGTAACCCTTCAGGATGCCGTCTTCGATCAGGGTCGTGCACTGCGTGGGATTGCCCTCGTCGTCGATATTGAGCGAACCGCGCCGGCCGGCCAGGGTGCCGTCATCGACCACGGTGACGCCCTTGGCCGCCACGCGTTCGCCGATGCGGCCCGAAAACGCGGACGAGCCCTTGCGGTTGAAATCGCCTTCCAGGCCGTGGCCGATCGCTTCGTGCAGCAAGATGCCGGGCCAGCCCGGTCCCAGCACGATGGTCATGGGCCCGGCGGGCGCGGGGCGCGCTTCCAGGTTCACCAGCGCCGAATTGACGGCATCGCTGGCATATTGCTCCAGCACGGCATCGCTGAAATAGTCGTAGCTGAAGCGCCCGCCGCCGCCGGCCGAGCCCGTTTCGCGGCGGCCGTTCTGTTCCGCGATCACAGTCAGCGACACGCGCACCAGCGGGCGGATGTCGGCCGCCAGCACGCCGTCGCTGCGCAGCACCAGCACCACGTCGTACTCGCCGGCCAGGCCCGCCATCACTTGCACCACCCGGGGGTCTTTCGCCCGCGCCATCTTTTCCACGCGCTCGAGCAGCTGCACCTTGGCCGTAGCATCGAGCGAGGCGAGCGGATCGTTAGGCAGGTACAGCGAGCGTCCGCCCTGCGGCTGCATCCGGCCCGCGATCTTGATTTTGCCGGCGCCCGCGCGCGCAATCGTGCGCGTGGCCGCTGCCGCTTCCAGCAGGGCCCGCTCGGAAATGTCATCGGAGTACGCAAACGCCGTCTTGTCGCCGGACACGGCGCGTACGCCAACGCCCTGGTCGATGGAAAAGCTGCCCGTCTTGACGATGCCCTCTTCCAGGCTCCAGCCTTCGCTCTTGGTCGACTGGAAATACAGGTCGGCATAGTCGACCTTGTGCGTAAACATCGTGCCCAGGGCTTTGAGCAGCTTGTCTTCGTCCAGGCCGAACGGCGTGAGCAGGATATCGCGCGCCACGGCCAGGCTGGACAGATTGGGTTCAAATGGAATCATGGCTATCTTTTCTCAACATTCAATTTACATCGTCCGATGGGTTAGCGCGGGCAGGGACTCGCGCACGCCGGCCAAAAACACCAGGTCGATCTCGCCGCTGACCACGCCCTCGCCTTCCGGCAGCACGGCGATCACTTCGCCCCACGGGTCGATCAGCATGCTGTGGCCCCAGGTGCGGCGGCCGTTCGGATGCAGGCCGCCCTGCGCCGAGGCCAGCACATAGCACTGGTTTTCGATGGCGCGCGCGCGCAGCAGCACTTCCCAGTGGGCGCTGCCCGTCGTATGGGTAAACGCGGCCGGCACGACGATCAGCGCGCAATCGCCCATGGCGCGGTACAGCTCGGGAAAGCGCAGGTCATAGCAGATGGACAGGCCGACGCGGCCGAACGGCGTCTCGATAGCGCGTACCTGCGCGCCCGGCACGATGGTGCGCGATTCATTGTACGACTCGGTGCCGCGCGTAAAACCGAACAGGTGGATCTTGTCGTAGCGGCCGGCCGGCTCGCCTTGCGGGTCGTACACCAGCGTGGTGTTCAGGACCTTGCCCTCCTCGCCGGAAATCAGGGGCAAGGTGCCGCCGATCAGCCAGATGCCGTGCTGGCGCGCCATCTGCGCCATGCCATCCTGGATGGGGCCGCTGCCAGGCTGTTCCGCATGGGCCAGCTTGTCCGTTTCCTGCTTGCCCATGATGGCCCAGTATTCGGGCAGCACCACCAGTTGCGCGCCACCGGCGGCGGCCTGCGCCACCAGGCGCCGCGCCGTGGCCAGGTTGTCTTCCACGGAAGGCGAGGAAATCATTTGTACTGCTGCAACTGTATGCATCATTTCACCTCTTGTACATTCGACCTTGCCGAATGGCACTTATTTCGCCACGGCATCGTTCGCCGCCGCTGCGGGCATGGCGACAGGTTCCAATTTACCACCATCAAGCTTGGTCACGACGGGCGATTTCCACGGGCCGGCGATCTGCATATGGTAGGTGAGTGCCTTCATCACGGGAGCGCGCAGGAACAATTGCGCCAGGAAACTGCCCAGGCCGATGACGGGATTGACGGCCAGCGCGTACACGAGCGGCCCCGTGCCCAGGTTGAATTCGGGGATCACCACCACGTGCAAATTCGTCGTTTCATTGGCGATATCGGCCGTGCCGTCCATCAGCACGGTGGCCGCCACGCCATGCATCTTGAGGTTATCGGTGGTCACCACGCCGCGCTTGATGCTGGCGTTGGCCGTGATGCCGTCGAAGGCCAGGCCTTCGGAAAACACGTCGTGGAAATCGAGTTTCAGCAGGCGGGGCAAGGCTTGCAGGCTGAGTACGCCCAGCAGCTTGGCCGCGCCCGGGTCCTGTTTGAGGAACTGGCCCGATTCCACCTTCATCTCGATCTGTCCCGACAAGGTGGGAATGTCTAGCGAATACGGCAAGCCATTCCAGGCGATATCGCCGCTCAGACGGCCCTTGCCGCGGCGCACCGTGTCGGCAAAGCCGAAGCGGTCGAGCAGCTTGCCCGCATCGACGATATCGAGGCCGAAACGCAGGCTGGTCGTGCTTTGTCCGTCCTTGATGACCCATTTTCCACTGCCGCTCAGCGCGCCATCGGGGTTCGACAGTTGCAGCTTACCCACGCGCCACTCGCGCCCGCCCGCCGCCATCGTGTTATAGGCCTGCAACTCCAGCCGGCCGATCTTCTTGTTGAACAGTTCAAATTGCTCGGCAACGATATCGAGCGAGGGGATCGACTGGGCGCCACTCTTTCCTTCCAGCAAATTCTTGACGTCGTTGGCGGCCGACTCCGGAATGATCAGCGACGACAGGCGCGCCGTCATCTTGCCCAGGCCGGACGGCGTTTCCAGCCACGTCACATAGCCCGACACTTGTTTTGCGTCGATATTGGCTTGCCACACATCCTTTTGATGCGTGGCGCCGACCACGACGTTTTCCAGCTTGCGCTCGCCCAGCATCAGTTCGCTGGCACGGGCCGCCATCATGTCCGGCACCACATATTGCGCGATATCGGGCGCATCGTCGGCGGCGCCGCTGTCGCCGGACGCCGGTGCGCTGCCGGCGATCTCGCTGCCGATGGCGATCCAGCTGTCCACGTCCAGGGTTTTCATGTTGACGTTAAGCATCATGCCGCTATCGGGCTCGGGCGCCGGCACGTTCACGCCGATGCCGCCACGCACCAGGCGCCAGGCGTCCTTGCCCTGCTTCTGGCGCTGGTAGCGGGCAGCGATGCCGGAGCCGAGCGCGACGCGGATATCATCCGTGCGCAGGCCCGCGCCGTTGGCCGCATTGCCCGTCAGGGTGAATTTCACGGGCAGGCTGTCGCCGGCCGGCTTTTTCAGGGGAGCGGGGAAATCCAGGCCCAGGCCCGTCAGCGGCGACTCGACATTGACCACCACCTGGTGGTCGCGCGCCGTAATCAAGCCGTTGTAGCGCGCGCCGCCATTCAAATGTTTCGCCAGGCGCTGCAGCACGGGCGCCGGATAGGTCTTGCGCAAGCCGTCGATGGTCATGTTGCCGGCGATTTTCACTTGAATCGAACTGTCCGCCTGCGTGCCGCCCGAGATGGCCAGCGGCCCGCCCAGCAGGCTGCCATTCAAGCCATTGAGGTTGACGCCCTTTTCGTTGAACTCGATCTTGCCCTGCGTGCCCAGCACGGGCGGCATGTCGTGGAACAGCACCACGTCGTTGCCCGCCAGCTGCAAGCTGCCCTGCACGGTCGACTCGAGCATGCGCTCGATCGGCAAGTGCAGTTTGAGGGCCAGCCTGGCGTTGCCCGTCGCCGTCGTTTCGTCCGTGAAATGCTCGATCCAGCCCAGCACGGGGCTGGCCGTCACGTACTTGAGGAATTCCTGCATCGGTCCAGCCGCATTGCCTTCAATGTCAAGCAAGGTGTCGAAGACGGTCAGGTCGGGGATCACGGCTTTGACATTCGTCAAGGCCACGCCGCCCGTGGTGGCCGTGTCGCCGCGAATTTCCATGCGCGCCCGCTCGAACACAAAACTGCCCTTGATCTTTTCCGCCTGCGGCCACAGGGGCGCCTTGCCCGCCAGCGGGCCGCTTTCGGCAAATTCGCCGGGCGCATAGTTCAGCTTGCCATTCTCGATCTTGCCGGCAATACGGAAGTCGCCGCGATTGCGCTGGGCGGCATTCCGCTGGGCGGGTGTATCGGCCTTGAACGGAAAATGCTCGAGTTCGCCGCGCAGGCGCAGGCTGACATCGTGCGCCATGCCGCCTTCCAGCGCGCCCGTCAGCCAGTGGCGCAGATGCTCGGGCGTTTGCAGCGGCAGGTAGCGGCCGATGGTGTTGATCTCGAAATTATCGATGGTGCCCGCCAAGTCGACCTGGCCCAGGTTCTTGCCGTCGAGCGGCATCCGATGCGAACCATGCAGGGCGACTCGCATGCCTTGTTGATTAAGATCAAGCCTGTCCAGGTCGACTTGTAGCATATTGTCTGCTTGGAAAGCCCAGCGCGCCTCCATTTCGAACTGTTCGAACGGCAAGGCCGGCTCACTCAAATAGGAGGCCAATTGCAATACCAATCCCCGTGCATCGATATCGACCTTGCCGCCCTTGTCGCTGGCGTCGATACTGCCAGTCAAATGTTCGAAACCGGGAATAGCCGGTGCGGCGGCCTGCGCGGGGCTGGTCGCCGTCTTCGCCACGGCCAGGCGCGCCGGCTGCGCATTCAGGCCCAGATCGATGAGCTTGCCGCGCAGACGGTAGCTGGCGGGGGTGCCCATCTCTCCTTCCCATTGCGCTGAAAAATCCTGCAGCCGCCCGCGCGGCGCCAGAGCGTCGAGGCGCTGGCGCTGCTGCTCGCCCAGCGGCAGCTTGTCGGCCAGTGCGGCCAGGGTTTGCAAATCGAGCGACTTGGCCGTGATTTCCGTGCGCGCCGGCTTGCGCTTCGTGGCCGCGATGAAACGCTCGGACAAGGTCGTGGGCGGCAGGCTGAGGCCATCGCGGGTTTCCACCGCGAAATTTGTCAATTCCACCTGATGGCCATTCGCGCCAAAGGTGGGCTTGCCGTCGGGCACCTGCGCCGACAGCTCTTCTTTGGCCGAAATGCGTCCGCTGACCGACAGCAGGTCGAGCGGCGCGATATGCTCGCCCAGCTGCGCCTGCACATCCGTCAAGCCCACATCGGCCGTGAAGCCGGCCAGGCGCGCGTGATCCAGGCTCAACCAGGCGCGCAGCGCGCCCTTGCCTTGGCTCAGTTCGAATGGATAGTCGAGGTAGCGGCGCCAGGCGGCCAAGTCGGCGTTTTTCAGGTCCGCGTACAGCTCGCCCTTCCACATCGATACATCGGAGATGCGCGTGCTGAAAGGCGGATGCGTGAAGTGAGCGCGCACATCGATGGGCGCGGCCAGGCTGGCGGGCGGCGTGGCCTGCAAGCCCAGCCTGTGGCTGCGCCAGCGATTGCGCAGCAGCAGATTGACCTGCGACAAAGCCAGCTCCGGCGTGCCGCGCGCTTCATCCGTCCAGCGCACCTTGCCGTCGCGAATGATGATGTCATGCTGCGACAGCAGCCAGTCGGCGCCCTTGCCATCGCTGCCTTGCGCGCTGTCGATCAACACCCCGGCCACATACAGCTTGCCATCCTTGCTGCGCCGTACGTCCAGGTCGGGCCGCGTGATTTCCAGGGTGGTGAAGCGCACGGAACCGAGCACGCTCCACCACGACACGGTGGCCGATATGCTCGGCAGGCTGAGCGCCTGGCGGCCCGCCTGGTCGCGCAGGGTCACGTCGCCGAAGAAGAGATTGGGCCGCACGCCATGCCAGGAGGCATAAATACGCGCAATGCTGACAGGGTTGCCCAGCGCGCGGCTGGCCGCCCGCTCGATATCGCCTTTGTAATAATCGATATTCGGCAGGATCGCGTAGCGCAGGAATAAAAACAGCACGGCGAAGGCGAAATACGCGAGCAGCACCAATTTGATGGTAAAACCCAGCACATGGTGGGTGGCCAGGTTGGCCAGGCGATAGGCGGCACGCAGCCGCTGCCAGCGCAGGGCCAAGGGCACATGCTCTGTCACGCTTGCTTCTGGCGGTTTTTGCATCAATAAGCTAATAAACTGGCCCGGCGTCAAATAATGGCAAAAATCGTCTGCATTCGTGGTGCGCGCCTGCATCCTTGCGCTTGCGTCTGAGCAAAGCCTCCCTTACCATCGTTCGGAAGAGCACGCACTACCGGCGGTATTGGGCCGGCGGCACAATTTTACCGCATCCCCCGCCGTTCGCCGCCAAGTTAAACAAGAACATGCACGCAGCATCCACGAGACCCTTACCGATACCATGAGCACACAGCCTTTGATCTCCGCCTCCCGTTTCTACCAGCGCTGGCTGGACGCCGCCCCCGAGCGCGCCGCGCAGGTAGCGCAACTGGTGCGCGCACCATTGGACGGGCTCGACTTTGCCGCCGCGCTGGCCGAGCAATCGAACGCCGCCATGCCGCCGCTGCCGCCCGAGCGGGCCATGCGCCGCCTGCGCAATCTGCTCGTCTGCGGTCTGATCGCGCGCGATCTTGGCGGTCAGGCCGACTTGCATGAAGTCGTCACGGCCATGACGGGCTTTGCCGATTTCGCCATTCGCACGCATGTGGACGCCATCATGGACGAAATGGTGGCCCTGCACGGCATGCCTGTCGGCGAGGAATCAGGCGAGGAACAGGCTTTGATGGTGCTGGCGATGGGCAAGCAGGGCGGCGGCGAGCTCAACGTCTCGTCGGATATCGACCTGATCTTTGTGTATCCGGAAGATGGCGACACGCAAGCGACCTTGCCGGGCCAGCGCAGCCTGTCCAACCACGAGTTTTTCATTCGCATGGGCAAGAAACTGATCGCCGCCCTGGCCGAGATCACACAGGACGGATTTACTTTCCGCGTGGACATGGCCTTGCGTCCGAACGGCAACTCGGGTCCGCTGGCCGCCAGTCTGGGCATGGTCGAGCAATACCTGATTGTGCAGGGACGCGAATGGGAGCGCTATGCCTGGGTCAAGGCGCGCGCCGTGACGGGCAAGCCGGAGGACATCGCCTCGCTCGACGCCATCGTGCGCCCCTTCGTCTTCCGCCGCTACCTCGATTTCGGCGTCATCGACGCCATCCGCACCATGCACGGCCAGATCCGCGCCGAGGTCAACCGCCAGGAACGGCTGCATCCGGACCGCAGCAACAACGTCAAGCTGGGCCGTGGCGGTATCCGCGAAATCGAATTCCTCGCGCAAGTATTCCAATTGATACGCGGTGGGCGCGACGCCGAGCTGCGCGAGCGCTCCACGCGCGCCACCCTGCGTACGGTGGCGGACAAGGGCTTGCTGGAACCGGCCATCGTGGAACAGTTGCTTGGTTCCTACACTTTCCTGCGCAACCTCGAACACCGGCTGCAGTATCTTGACGATGCACAGACACACACCCTGCCCGCGAATGACGCCGACCGCCTGGTGGTGGCGCAGATGATGGGCCTGCCCGACGTCGCTACCCTGCTGGCCCAGCTGGAAGCGCACCGCGTGTTTGTCGCCGGCCAGTTCGACGAAATGTTCAGCGACAAGAGCAGCGGCACGCCGCCGGCCGACACGGGCATCGACCCGCAGACGTCGAACGACTGCGCCGCGTCCGACCAGCAGGAAGCCATCGAGGCGCGCTTTGCCGCCATGGGTTTCCATGAACCGGCCGCCTGCGCGCGCCGTTTGCTGGCCACGTGGCAGGCGCCCCGGCTGCAATCCCTGCCCGAAGCGAGCCGCACGCGTCTGGTGGCCCTCGTCAATTCCGCCCTGCCCCTGATCACCGATTGCTCCGTGTCCAACGGCAATGCCAGCCAGCTGGCCACCCTGGGCCGGCTGCTCGATTTCCTGGAAGCCATTGCGCGCCGCTCGGCCTATCTGTCATTGCTGACAGAGTACCCGCACACGCTCGAGCGCGTGGTGCGCATGGTGTGCGCCAGCGGCTGGGCCGCCACCTTCCTCACGCAGCACCCGATCCTGCTCGACGAGCTGCTCGATGAACGCATCCGCAACACGGTGCCCGACCCGGCCGCGCTGGCGCTGGACCTGCAGCGCCAGCTCGACGACGCCCCCGGCGACACGGAGCGGCAGATGGATATCCTGCGCGAAATGCACCACGCGCAGCTGTTCCAGTGCCTGGCGCAAGACCTGGCGGGCGACCTGAGCGTGGAAAAGCTGGCCGATTACCTGTCGCAGCTGGCCGACATCATCGTCGCCGCCACCGTGCAAGCCGTGTGGCAAACGTTACCTGCGCGCCACCGCGAGGTGCCGAAATTCGCCGTCATCGCGTATGGCAAGCTGGGCGGCAAAGAACTGGGCTATGTCTCCGACCTTGACGTCATCTTCCTGTTCGACGACGACGACCAGGAAGCACCCGGCCTGTACGCCAAACTGGCGCAGCGTTTCATCACCTGGATGACCTCGCACACTTCGGCCGGCATCCTGTTCGACATCGACATCGCCCTGCGCCCCGATGGCGCCTCGGGCATGCTGGTGTCCAGCGTGCAGGCGTTCGAGCGCTACCAGAGCAGCGCGGCCTGGGTGTGGGAACACCAGGCGCTCACGCGCGCGCGCTTTTGCGCGGGCGACGTCAGCATCGGCAAGCATTTCGAGCGCATCCGCGACACGATCCTGCGCAAGGAACGCCCGGAAAACGGTCCGCTCAAGGGCGAAGTGGTGGCCATGCGCAAGAAGATGCTCGATGCGCATCCGCCCCGTCCCGGCAGCTTTGATCTGAAACAGGATCCGGGCGGCATGATCGACATCGAGTTCATGGTGCAATACCTGGTGCTGCAGCATGCGGCGCAGTATCCGCAGCTGACGGCCAACTCGGGCAATATCGCCCTGCTGCGCCTGTGCGGCGAACTGGGACTGATCGACGCGCAACTGGCGACCCTCGTTGCCGACGCCTACCGCGCGCTGCGCAAGCTGCAGCACCAGCTGCGCCTGCAAGGGCAGGACCTGGCCCGGGTGGAACCGGAACGGGTGCGCGTGCATGCGGACAACGTGATGCGCCTGTGGTACACGATCTTTCCCGCGACGATTGCATAAGCACGGCGCCGGCGTATGATACGTACAGGCAACTCCACTTCCCAGTGGTGCCGTACAACAGGCCGCGCCGGGGTTGCCCATACCAGGAGACAGCGTATGAAGACAAGTGTAAAAACGGCAAGTGTAAAAACGGGCATCCACGCCCTCGTTGCCAGTTTCATCCTCTGCGCCATGCCGGCAACGGCATGGGCCGCCCCCAGAGGCAGCGCGGATGAAGCCATCGCCATGACCAAGCGCGCCGTGGCCATGATCAAGGCCGACGGCAAGGAAAAGGCCTTTGCCGCCATTGCCGATCCCGCCAACACCAGCTTCCATGACCGCGACCTGTACATTTATGTGTACGACATGAATGGCGTCACCCTGGCGCACGGCAACAATCCCAAGATGGTCGGCAAGAACCTGATCGACCTGAAGGACAATGAAGGCAAGGCCGTCATCAAGTCGCTGATCGCCACGGCCAGCACGCCGGCCGGACGCGGCTGGGTAGACTTCAAGTGGCCCAATCCCCTGACCAAGGTGGTCGAACAAAAATCCGGCTACATCGAACGGGTCGACAATATGATCGTCGGTTCCGGCATCTATAAATAAGCCACGGCAAGAGGAAAACGCGCCCGCATGCCGCTCCATTACCTGTCCCGTCTGAGCGGATCGGCGCGCGATACGCAAGCCAATCTGCAGCTGGGCTGCGTGCTGGCGCTGGTGGCGGGCGCCGTCAACGCGGGCGGCTTTCTTGCCATCGGCGGCTATACCTCGCACATGACGGGCATCGTCTCGGGCATGGCGGACGACCTGGCGCTGGGCAACGTCACGGTAGCCCTGGCCGCGCTGGGCGCCTGGCTGGCCTTTGTCAGCGGCGCGGCCGTCACGGCCATCATGGTGAACTGGGGCAAGCGGCGCCGGCTGCACAGCCAGTTTGCCGCCAGCCTGCTGCTGGAAGCGGCGCTGTTGCTGCTGTTCGGCCTGACGGGCAATTACCTGGCCGCCATGCCCGACGTGCTGGGCCCCGTCACCATCTTGCTGCTGTGCTTTGTCATGGGCTTGCAGAACGCCATCATCACCAAGATTTCGGGCGCCGTCATCCGCACCACGCATGTGACGGGGCTGTCGACCGACATCGGCATCGAACTGGGCAAGATGGCGTATTACAACCGGCGCCACCTGCCGGACCGCATGGTCAAGGTCAACCGCGGCAAGCTCAGGACGCACAGCCTGCTGATCAGCTGCTTCTTCATCGGCGGCGTCAGCGGCGCACTGGCCTTCAAGCACATCGGCTTTCCCGCCGCCACCATCCTGCTCGCCGGCGTGCTGACCCTGCTATCGGGCGTGCCCGTGCTGCGCGACTTGCGCGTCTTGTGGCGCTTCTACCGGCGCCGTTTTTATTCGCACAGCCATGAATAAAAAAACGCCCCGAAGGGCGTTTTTTCTTATGCGGTCACAAAATTACTTGGCCGACATCAGTGCGACGGTGGTGTCGAGCATGCGGTTCGAGAAACCCCACTCATTGTCGTACCACGACGATACTTTCACCAGACGGCCCGACACCTTGGTCAGGGTCGAATCGAAGTTCGACGAAGCCGGGTTGTGGTTGAAGTCGATCGAGACCAGCGGTTCGGTCTGGTAGGTCAGGATGCCTTCCAGGGCGCCTTCCGACGCGGCTTTCATCAGCGCGTTGACTTCTTCCACGGTGGTGTCGCGCTTGGCGATGAAGGACAGGTCGACCAGCGACACGTTGATGGTCGGCACGCGGATGGCGAAGCCGTCCAGCTTGCCATTCAGCTCAGGCAGCACCAGGCCCACGGCGGCGGCGGCGCCCGTCTTGGTCGGGATCATGCTCATGGTGGCCGAACGGGCGCGGCGCAGATCTTCATGCATCACGTCGGACAGCACCTGGTCGTTGGTGTAGGCGTGCACGGTGGTCATCAGGCCCGTTTCGATGCCGATGGCGTCGTTCAATGGCTTGACCAGCGGTGCCAGGCAGTTGGTGGTGCACGACGCGTTCGAGATGACGGTGTCGGTCGATTTCAGCACCGAGTGGTTCACGCCGAACACGACGGTCGCATCGACGTCCTTGCCGCCGGGTGCCGAGATGATGACTTTTTTCGCGCCGCCCTTCAAGTGAGCCGAAGCCTTCTCTTTGGTGGTGAAGAAGCCCGTGCATTCCAGCACGACGTCCACGCCCAGTTCGCCCCATGGGATTTCGGCAGGGTTGCGCTGTGCGAACACGCGGATCGGATCGCCATTGACGATCATGTTGTCGCCTTCGACGGTGACCGTGCCCGGGAACTTGCCGTGCGCGGTATCGTAGCGGGTCAGGTGGGCGTTCGATTTGGCATCGCCCAGGTCGTTGATGGCAACGATCTGGATATCCTGTTTCTTGCCGCCTTCGTAGAAAGCGCGCAACACATTACGGCCGATGCGGCCGTAGCCATTGATTGCAACTTTGATCGTCATACTCTGCTCCTGATTAAAAAAGAAGGTACATGCACGCCCCCGGCGACAACATCGCCAGGACCGTTAAAAATCAATATTAGCCAGCGATAACGGCTTTCACCTTGGCGACGACGTTCTCGACCGTGAAGCCGAAGTGCTTGAACAGCACGCCGGCAGGCGCCGATTCGCCGAACGTGTCGATACCGACCACGGCGCCTTCCAGGCCCACGTATTTGTACCAGAAGCTGGTCACGCCCGCTTCGATGGCCACGCGCGGCACGCCTTTCGTCAGCACGCTGGCCTTGTAGGCGGCGTCCTGGCGGTCGTACACGTCGGTCGACGGCATCGACACGACGCGCACGTTGATGCCTTCCGAGGCCAGCGCGCTGGCGGCGGCGACGGCCAGTTCCACTTCGGAACCGGTGGCGATCAGGATCGCCTTGGGCTCAAGCACGTCGTTGAGCACATAGCCACCGCGGAAGATGTTCTCGATCTGTTCGGCGCTACGCTCCTGGTACGGCAGGTTCTGGCGCGAGAAGATCAGGGTCGACGGGCCATCCTTGCGGCGCACGGCGGCGCCCCAGGCGGCAGCCGACTCGACGGTGTCGCACGGACGCCAGTTGTCCAGGTTCGGGATCAGGCGCATCGACGAGACGTGCTCGACCGATTGGTGCGTCGGGCCGTCTTCGCCCAGGCCGATCGAATCGTGGGTAAACACGAAGATCGAACGCAGTTTCATCAGGGCAGCCATGCGCAGCGCATTGCGGCTGTAGTCGGAGAACGTCAGGAACGTGGCGCCGAACGGGATGTAGCCGCCGTGCAGGGTGATGCCGTTCATGATGGCGCTCATGCCGAATTCGCGCACGCCGTAGTTGATGTGGTTGCCAGGCTGGCCCGAACGCACGGCCACGCACTCTTTCCAGTTGGTCAGGTTCGAACCGGTCAGGTCGGCCGAGCCGCCGAGGAATTCCGGCAGCGACGAAGCCAGTGCCTGGATGGCGTTCTGGCTGGCCTTGCGGGTAGCGATGTTTTCTTTTTTCTCGACGCAGGACGCGATGGCGGCGCTCAGGGCCGCTTCGAATGCCTGTGGCAGTTCGCCTTGCATGCGGCGGGTCAGTTCAGCGGCTTGCTGCGGGAATTCGCGGCTGTAGGCGGCAAAGCGCTCGTTCCAGTCCGCTTCCAGCAGGGCGCCCTGCTTCTTGGCGTCCCACGCGGCGTACACGTCGGCCGGCATTTCGAACGGGGCAGCATCCCAGCCGATGTATTCGCGCACGGCAGCGATTTCCTTGTCGCCCAGCGCGGCGCCGTGGACCTTGTCGCCGCCTTGCAGGTTCGGCGAACCCTTGCCGATGATGGTCTTGCAGCAGATCAGGGTTGGCTTCGATGCGGTCTTGGCGGCGGCGATGGCGGCAGCGACGGCGGCCACATCGTGACCGTCGACGGCGCGGATGACATTCCAGCCGTACGCTTCGAAACGGGCCGGGGTGTCGTCCGTGAACCAGCCTTCGACCTTGCCGTCGATGGAAATGCCGTTGTCATCGTACAGGGCGATCAGTTTATTCAGGCCCAGGGTGCCGGCCAGCGCGCACACTTCGTGCGAAATACCTTCCATCAGGCAGCCATCACCGACGAAAGCGTAGGTGTAGTGGTTGACGATGTCGTGGCCAGGCTTGTTGAATTCAGCGGCCAGCAATTGCTCCGACAGGGCCATGCCGACGGCGTTGGCGATGCCCTGGCCCAGCGGGCCGGTGGTCGTTTCCACGCCGGGCGTGATATCGACTTCCGGGTGGCCCGGGGTTTTCGAATGCATCTGGCGGAAGGCCTTGATGTCATCCATCGACAGGTCGTAGCCCGTCAGGTGCAGCAGCGCGTAGTGCAGCATCGAGCCGTGGCCGTTCGACAACAGGAAACGGTCGCGGTTTTGCCATTTCGGGTTCGCGGGATTGTGGCGATAGTGACCACTCCACAGGGCAACTGCGATCTCGGCCATGCCCATCGGCATGCCTGGATGGCCGGAATTGGCCTTTTGTACAGCGTCCATTGCCAGTGCGCGGATCGCATTGGCCATTTTGGTAGTCGGGAGCGTAGTTGTCATGATGGTGTGGGTCAGTCGCGGAGTTTAAATTCGTTTGCAGCGCAGCTGGGCGCAGTCAGAGCTATGTATTTTACCAGACCAGCAAGGGGAAAAATCAAACCGCGCAACGCGCGCCGCCGCAGCTTGTGCCGCTTGCGCCCGGCAGGGGCGAAAAAAAACCGGGCCAGGCCCGGTTTTTCGCGACGTACGCCGCTGCGGGGCGCGCCGCAAATCGGCCCGCCCCACCCGTCAGTCCACCCTCACGTTATTTGAACGAGTACGACGCCGACATGTAGATGTAGCGGCCACGCGGATTGCCGTAGGCGGTGTCGTAGCCGATGTTCGACGATGGATCGAATGCCGGCGCACGGTCGAACACGTTATTGACGCCACCACGCAGCACCAGGTTCTTGAAGCCGCTGTAGGACAGCGAGGCGTCAACCAGGGTCGCGCTCGGGATCATCAGGCCGTTCGCGTACTCGTCGTAGTAAAGGTTGATCGTCGCCGACGGTGTCCGGTCCACGTGGTAATGCGAAGTGAAGTTGGCGCTCGTCGTCGCCGCCCAAGCACCGCGGTCCCAGTTGACACCCAGCTTGGCCAGCAGCTTAGGATAGCCGTATTCACCTGCCTCGCAAGCCGTGTTGTTGGGGCAATTGATCGCCGGATCATCAGGCAGCAGCGTGCGGTTGTAGGACAGCGTGTAGCTCGCCTCGCCGAACACCTTGAAACGCCCCATCTCGGCCGTGCGCAGCGTGTACGACGCTTCGACATCCAGACCGTCGGTGACGACCTTGCTGCGATTGATCAGGCCAACCTGCAGCTGCTTCAGGCGACCTACCAACGGACCCAGCGTCGCGCGCTGGGCGGCGCTCAGCGCGTTATACTTCTCTTGGTCTTCCGCCGTGACGGCATAGCGCGTGACGGCGTCCTTGTACTGACCATCCTCGCCCGCCAACACGGTTTCGTTGTCAAGATTCTCGACGCGATCGTTCCACTTGATATTCCAGTAGGTTAAACCCAGCGTCAGGTTCTTGATCGGTTCGGCGACCACGCCCAGGTTGAACTGCTTCGATTTTTCGGGCTTCAAATCCTTCGTGCCGGACAGCAGAGACAGCGCCGAACCGCTGCAAGCGGTGTCAAAATACGCGTCACCCACGATGCAACGCTTCGGATCCTTGGTCGCGACGAAACCGCCGCGGCCTTCGTTAAAGCGCTGCGACAGTGTCGGCGCGCGGAAACCGGTGCTGTAGCTGGTGCGGAACATCAAGGTCGGCAAGGCGGTCCAGCGCAGGCCAAGCTTCGGGTTGGTGGTACCGCCAGCCAACTGGTAGCGATCATAGCGGACGGCCGCCTGCGCTTCCAGATTTTTCAGCAGCGGCAGGGCCAACTCGCCGAACACGGCGCCGAGCGACTCAGAGCCGTCGATGCCGCGCAGGGTCGAATAGATGCCGATCGCGCCATCGCGCCAAGCCTGCGACGGATCGTAGCTGAGCTTCTCGCGCTTGTACTCGGCACCGACGGCCACACCGATCTTGCCGCCGGGCAGCTGGCCAAATTCGCTGGAAGCGGTCACCTTGGCAAAGTCCGTCGAGGACTTGGTCTTGGTGTACTGGTCGGCCGTCAGTTCGTTGATGATCTGCTCCGAATTATGGTTGCCGCCGAAGGGGTTGAACTTGCCCTGCGCCAGGTAACTCTGCAATTTATCGTGCATGAAGGAGCCGTACACGCGCGTTTCGCCCTTCTCCTGGCTGTGGCCCACAGACACGGTCCAATCCCAGTTGGCTGCGCGGCCGGTGGCGCCGCCAACCAGCCAGGTGGTGTCTACATTGGTGCCCGTACCACCCTCGGCGGCAGGGAAGAGGCGGCGGATATTGACCGGCACGCCGTAGGTATTGAAGGGATTGTTCGCCGCCACACGCAGCACGCCGGAGCGGTCGGCATTTTGGATCCAGGCCGGCGAACCTTGGACGCGCGTGTCGAAGTGGTTGTAAAACAGATTGGCGAACAACGACACATCCGGCGTCAAATCCCAGTTCGCCGTGACCGCCCCGCCGTAGCGTGTGGACGGGCGCACCAGGTCTATCGACTCA
Source organism: Janthinobacterium sp. FW305-128 (assembly GCF_020858135.1). Taxonomy (NCBI): domain Bacteria; kingdom Pseudomonadati; phylum Pseudomonadota; class Betaproteobacteria; order Burkholderiales; family Oxalobacteraceae; genus Janthinobacterium; species Janthinobacterium sp. FW305-128. The sequence continues at coordinate 16,336 of NZ_JACYMK010000015.1, forward strand.
GCGGCGGAATACATGCAGGAGCTGCGATTCGGCGCAGCCACCCATTCCGGCGCATCCGGATAGGGCTTGCTGTGGGCAGCGTCGCACTCCGGATCGGGCATGCGCTGCGAACCGCCAAGCGATATGGTGCCGGGATCGCGGCCCTTGGCGCCGTACACGCCACCCTGATACAGGCCGCCCTTGTGGCCGGTGAAATCGGTACTGTTCGCCCAATCGCGGTCGACGCCGTGGATAGCCTTGGTTTTTTCGTACGAGGCCGAATACGTCACGTTGAATTTCTGTGCGTCACGGTCGCCGAAACCGCCGGACACGGACACCTTATGGTTTTGCCCGTCGCCATAGGTGGTCGAACCGGTGCTGGCGTCGAGGGTCAAGCCCTGGTAATCCTTGCGCAGGATGAAGTTGATGACGCCGCCGACGGCATCGGTGCCGTAGATGGCCGAGGCGCCGTCCTTGAGCACATCGATGCGCTCGATGGCCGACAGCGGAATGGCGTTCAGATCGACCGAGGTCTGGCCGCTATAATCGTCCGAACCGGACGCCGGCAGACGATAGCCGTTCAACAGAATCAGGGTCGGCAGACCGCGCAGCGAGACGCTGGTGGCGCCGTTTCGGAAGGAACTCGATGTCGCCAGCTCACCGCCGTTACCGCCCGCAGAAGTCAGGTTGCGCATCAGATCCAGCACCGACGTCGCGCCCGAACGGGCAATCGATTCGCGCGTCATCACGGTGATCGGGGAAATACCTTCGGCTTCGATGCGTTTGATACTCGAACCGGTGATTTCGACGCGCTGCACCTTAGGCACCGGCGCATCGATCGCTTCCTGCGCATGCACGCTCATCGTTGCGACGCCGGCGAACGCGGCCAACGCCAATCTCACCACCTGCACACTCTTTTTTTCGCGAAACATCATAACTTATTCCTTTTCATGATCCCTGATATCACTTGATAAGCGATTAGTTTGTATTTTTATAATCACTTAAATCTCTCATGGTCTTGCGAAAAACTGCAAGGCCCCTCCCGCTACAGTGGCATGCTTGTCCAACCAATTTAAGCTGGCCGCAACGCGCCCGGGGTCATAGGCCCGGGCATTGAAACGTGCGGCGTCTCCCCATGCCATACCGAATCACATCACGGACGACATTGCTGGAAACAATTGATGTCGTTCAACACAACTTGTATAGTCATCAAACCACGCCAAAAGTATCACTGTCAATAATGCAATGATTTATGAAATCAAAAAACAACATTTCGTTTTAGTCAGCTTGTTATCTCCACGCAATTTCCCGTCCCGGATGCGCCGCGCAGGCCCAGCGGCAAGAATTTCCCCCGGCCGCGCGCAGCGGCACTAAAATTGCACTCTCGAGTCGCTGCCGCGCGCGCCCCACCCGCGCGCGGCGCGGCACCTCCCATTGTTTCTCTCCGCCAGGATGTTGCATGCCGCGTTTTTTCTGTCCCCAGCCACTCGCCATAGGCGCCACCATCGCTCTGCCCGACGCCGTCGCCCACCACGTCCATGTGGTGCGCCTTATGCCGGGCGAGGCCATCACCGTCTTCAACGGCGAGGGCGGCGAGTACACGGCTGTCTTGTGCAACGTCGAGAAAAAACGCGCCAGCGCCGAACTGAAGTCCCACACGGCGCGCGAAGCGGAACTGCCCTACGCCGTGACCCTGGCACAAGCGCTGCCGGAAGCGTCCAAAATGGACTGGATCATCGAAAAAGCCATCGAACTGGGCGCGGCCGGCATCGTGCCGCTGGCGGCGCAACGCTGCGTCGTGCGCCTGTCCGCCGAGCGGGCGGAGAAAAAACTGGCCCATTGGCAAGCGATCATCGTGTCCGCATCGGAACAATGCGGGCGCAACCGCCTGGCGCAGCTGGCGCCATTACAAGATTTTAATAGCTGGAGCAGCCAGCAGGATTTACATAAACGCATCATCCTGACGCCGCGTGCGGAGCAGTCGCTGGCCGACTGGGCGCGTCACCAGCCGCCGCAGGCGATCACCGTGATGGTGGGGCCGGAAGGGGGATTTTCGGAAGCGGAAGAAAAGGCGGCCCTGGCCGCCGGCGCCATCGGCCTGGCTATGGGGCCGCGCATCCTGCGCACGGAAACGGCGGGCCTGACGGCGCTGGCCACCTTGGGCGCCTTGTGGGGCGGGATGTAAGCCAGCGTACGACGATCAGGCACCGAGCGTGCCGCCAAAACAAATGCCCCGCAAGCTTTGCAGCTTGCGGGGCATTTTACTGGCATGACTGATGATGCCTTTGCTATATCCGTCCGTGCATCCCCGTCTCCGCCGGCTGACGACTGTCAACCGGCAAGGAGGGAATCACATCAGAACTTGTGGCTGTACTGGGCCGACAAGCGCACGGTGCGCGGGCTCGAGTAGGAGTTGACCATGCCGGCGGTCGTGCTGACGGCAGTACCAGCGGCGCTGGTGTTGTAAGCCTCGTCGATCGATTGCGCCACTTGACGGTTGGTTGCGTTCAGCACGTCGACTTTAAACACGATGCCCTTGATCTGCTCTGGCTTGTAGATGAAGTTCAAGTCCAGGCGCATTTCCGTTGGCAGCGTGCCGTAAGCGCCACGGCCGTTCGGGCCGGTTGGGCACAGGAAGAAGATCGAACCGTATTGCGACAAGCCCAAGCCCTGTTGATCCATGGACGCTGGGATATTGCAAGTACGCGACATAGGACGGCCCGTTGCCACCAGCAAGTTGCCACCGACGCCGAACTGGCTCGTGAACTCATAGTAGCCATAGGTTTTCAACTGGTGCGTACGGTTGTTCGGCAACAAGCCGCTGCCGTTGATCATCGTCTCAGGGAAGTCCCATCCCGAGCTGAAGCCCACGTCGGCCTGGCCGTTATCCGACTTGGTCTGACCTTCCTGATTGCCTTCGCTGCGCGACCAGGTGTAGTTCATCTTGCCGTACCAGCCATTGCGCATCGGATGTTCGAGCATGAATTCCAGCGCCGTATAGGTACGCTTGGCTTTTTCCGGGAAGCCGGCATCGGCAGCCGTAATCGTCACCGCGCGCTGTGCACCGTTTGGTCCCACCGGGATCATGAAGGTGTTGTCCTTGCCTGGATTGAACAGGGCGCCGTTCCAGCCATGATCGTCGAAGTACTCTTTTTCAGCGCCTGTCAGCTTGGCCGAAATGGCGCGTGGATCCGAGTAGTCATCGATCGTGTTTTTCAGCTTGCGATAGGTGAACTTGATACCGCCGTTGAAGTCAGGCGTCAGCGCCTTCTCGAAGCCCAGGTTGATCTCGTCCTGGAAGTGGGCCTTCAAGTTGGTCGAAGCCAGCTCATTGGCGCGTTTTTCCTGGCCAAATTCATTGTTAGCCGACACGACATTGCTGATCGGGTTCAAGCCCAGCGGTGCGCCCGTGGTCGGGTTGACGCCCGTGTAGGTGTAGAAGCGGTCGGTGTTCAGCGAAGCGCCGGCAAAACGTACGGCCATGTTGGCCGGCAATTGCATGAAGTAGCGGCCAGCCGTACCGAAGACTTTCAGGGAACCGTCGCCATACACATTCCAGGCCGCATTCAGGCGCGGTGCCAGCATGTTTTTCTGTTCCACGAAGGTTTCGCCGATACCGTTCATGTTCTTGAACGACTCATTGCGCAAGCCCAGGGTCACGACCAGATTTTCGGTGGCCTGATAGCGGTCCTCGATGTATTGCGCCGACTGCTCGACGGTCGGGGTGGAGCCGCCGCGCTGCAGGTTTTCACGCACGTAGTAACCTTGGGTGCCATAACCGCCGCCAGCTGCCGGCGAGATATTGTGGCCAGACAATACGGTGTTCGGATCGGTTTTCAGATACGTCCAGGTACCGCCGCCAGCCGCTTCCGTACCGTTCAGGGCATTGATCTTGTTGTGGTCAAGACCGCCGCGTATCGTATGCTGCTTGGCCAGTTTGTATTCCAGATCCAGGCGATAACCGCGGTTGGTGTCTTGCGCGCCGTCGCGCAGCAGGGCCGAGCTGAAACCCTGCACTTGGCTAGGCGAATAATTCAGGCCTGGTACCTTAAACTCTGGAGAACTAACGACGATTGGACGCAAGCCTGGAATGTAGCCGAACGGATTTTGCTCGCGTTGCGTCTTCGCCTGGCCAACCAGGGCTTGCACGGTCAGATCGTCGGTCACATAGCTGGTCAGCTTGAGGATGTCGATGTTCGAGCCCTGGGCTGCCGCCAGCGCGGCACCGGTGGCGTTGAGGAACAGCACGCCTGCCGAATAGTTCTTGAATCTGGCGCCGCCGTTCTGCACATAGCCGCGCTGCTTGGTGTCGTAGTTGAAGCCGTAGTATTGATCGTTGACATTCGACTCGTCCGAAATGTGCGTGTATTCGAGGCGGTTGTTGTCGGTGATATTCCAGTCGATCTTGGCGATATAACGCGGCACATCGGATTTCTGCACCAGCCAGCCGGTCTGGTTGTTCACCTGGCTGGTCGATGCCAGACGCGCCGTTTCGCGGTCCATCTTGGTAAATTCGCCACCCAGATAGATGAACAGCTTGTCCTTGATCAGCGGGCCGCTGACATAGGCGTTATAGACCTTCTCGGTCAGCTTGTCGCCTTCGCGGTAGTTGTAGATCTTGCCATCCGTCTTGGGATTGGCGCCCGTATTCGGGAACATGATGTTCTTGGCCTTGCCGCGCAGCGAATCAGGCGCGTAGGTAAAGCCGGCGCCGAATTCCCAGTTATTCGTACCGCTCTTGGTGGTGATGTTGACCACGCCACCCGTCGAACGTCCGAATTCGGCGCCATAGCCGCCGGTGATGATTTGCGCTTCAGCAATCGAGCCGAAAGGCAGGGAAGAGTAACCAACCTGATACAGGCTGTTGGTGACGGGGAAACCGTTGATGTACGCCGCATTTTCCGACGCGCTGGAGCCGCCGAAGCTGGCGGCGTTGTTGCCGTAGCGCGAGTCGGCGCGCGTGGTGCCGCCAGCCAATTGCACGATGTTGGCAACCGTAGGCGCCAATGGCAGGGTAGCCAGTTCGCGCGAATTGAAGGAAGAACCGGAGTTGGAACTGGTGACATCGATCGCGCGGCGGCGGCTCGTCACGTTCACGGTTTGCACCTGCTGCAGCGCCACTTCGCTTTCCTGGCCGATGCGCACTTCCACATCCTGCGAGCTGACGACGGAAGAGCCTTTCAGCAGGGTCACCTTGTAGTTGCCAACTGGCAGGGAGGTGATGCGGAAAGTACCGCTTGCATCGGGCGAAATGGTCCGTTTGAAGCCATTGTCAGCACCGACGATCTGCACCGATGCGCTGGCATCCGGCGCGATCTTGCCGATGATATTGCCCGTGGCATTCGACTGTGCCATTACCGTTGGAACAATCGCAGCGCTCAATACCGATGCGCTGAAAGCGATCGTTAATGCACGTGCTATTACAGTTTTTCTCAACATGTCATTCCCTATTTATTTATGAGCGCAGTATTACTGCTTTGGTAAAGGAGTTTATCACTCACACTTATGCGTTTTTGAACGCTTTTTACTCTCATCACCTTGTAATCCCTTCATACAAGGCATCCTCTCGATCCACTTTGCATACGCAAAATAAACAGAATGACACATCGAAACATATTGAAACGGACTGGTCAATAAAATTAGAAAAACTGTTCTGTTGGCGCAACACTTCAATTTATACAAAAAATAGACGAGCAGAAGCGCATCCAGGCTGAATGAAAACACTCGCGGACGATAATCAAATTTACTTGGAATGCCTGCAAACAGTGGCTTTGCACCAATGGCATCAGAATGCTGCAGGAAGAGTTGTTTCTAAAAAAAGATGAATATAAAAAGCCCGAAAAATAAATGACGCGCAAGACGAAATTATTTTACGGGACGAGGTAAAATATATTGCACATCCATCCCGCAATAAATCAATCAGATTTTTTCAGGACAGTTCCATATAAAAAAATATCTCGTCATCATCTCAAAAATAAATCCTGCATTCCATTGATGACGCGACAGCGGCAAGAGTCAGCGCTGCTCATTTCCTTCAATGCGTGCGAAGCAAAGATACAGAATTGCACCTGCAAGAAACAAAACACTATCAAATCACACGCAATGGCAAGGCGTCAACAAAATCAAGCAGCCACAACAAAAAAGCAACACAAATTACGGGGAAAATTTGGCCCCGATTTGCACGCCCCAACAAGGGGCGGCGGATGCACCAGCAACGCGCCGATTTTGCACCAGTTTGTAGCAGCCAGGAAACGCCGCCATATCGCGCCACGGCACGGTGGCGACCATGCGAACAGACGGCACTGCCGCCTGTCCCCCCCCCGAAAAAAGTCCGGGTAAACGAAGCAGTGAACGATGTGGAGGTAAAATAGCGCCCGGATGCCGTCACGCGGCACCGCACACTCTCCGCTAGATACGGAGCCCGGCAATTTTTAAAAATACACACCATGTTGCGACTCAACGAAGTAAAACTCCCCCTCGAACACGACGAAGCGGCCCTGCCCGCCGCCATTCTGGCGCGCCTCGGCATTGCCGCGGATGAGCTGCTCGGCTTTACCGTCTTCAAGCGCAGCTATGACGCGCGCAAGCGCAGCGCCGTGGTGTTGATTTACTCGCTGCACGTGGACGTCAAGAATGAAGCGGCCGTGCTGGCGCGCCTGGGCCACGATATCCACCTGATGCCTGCGCCCGATACCGACTATAAATTCGTCGCCGGCGGCGAACAGCTGGCCGGCCATACCAATGAACCGCGCCCCATCGTCATCGGCACGGGCCCCTGCGGCCTGTTCGTGGCGCTGATCCTGGCACAGATGGGCTTGCGCCCCCTCATCCTGGAACGGGGCAAGCAGGTGCGCGAGCGCACGGTCGACACCTTCGGTTTCTGGCGCAAGCGCGAACTGAACCCGGAATCGAACGTGCAGTTCGGCGAAGGCGGCGCCGGCACCTTCTCTGACGGCAAGCTGTACAGCCAGATCAAGGATCCCAAGCACTACGGCCGCAAGGTGCTGACGGAATTCGTCAAGGCCGGCGCGCCCGAAGAAATCATGTACGTGAGCAAGCCGCACATCGGCACTTTCCGCCTGGTCAAGATGGTGGAAGAAATGCGCGCGAATATCGAACGGCTGGGCGGCGAATACCGCTTCAGCAGCAAGGTGGTCGATCTCGACATCGAGCCAGGCAGCGATGGCGGCCAGGTGCGCGGCGTGGTGCTGGACAATGGCGAAACCATCGCCAGCAACCACGTCGTGCTGGCCATCGGCCACAGCGCGCGCGACACCTTCGAGATGCTGCACCGCCGCGGCGTGTACATCGAAGCGAAACCGTTCTCGATCGGCTTCCGCGTGGAACACCCGCAATCGTTGATCGACAGCTGCCGCTTCGGCCCCAGCGCCGGCCACCCGATCCTGGGCGCGGCCGACTACAAGCTCGTGCATCACGCCAGCAACGGCCGCTCCGTCTACAGCTTCTGCATGTGCCCGGGCGGCACGGTGGTGGCCGCCGCCTCGGAACCGGGCCGCCTGGTGACGAACGGCATGAGCCAGTACTCGCGCAACGAGCGCAACGCCAACAGCGCCATCGTCGTCGGCATCACGCCGGCCGATTACCCGGGCGACCCGCTGGCCGGCATCGCCCTGCAGCGCGAGCTGGAGGAGCGCGCATTTGCCTTGGGCGGCGGCAACTACGATGCCCCTGGACAATTGGTCGGCGACTTCGTGGCTGGCCGCGCCTCGACGGAATTTGGCAGCGTGGTACCGTCGTACAAGCCGGCCGTGCATCTGACGGACCTGGCACCCTCCTTGCCCGAATACGCGATCACGGCCCTGCGCGAAGCCTTCCCGGCGTTCAACAAGCAGATCAAGGGCTATTACAAGGCCGACGCCGTGCTGACAGGTGTTGAAACGCGCACCTCGTCGCCGATCCGCATCAAGCGCCGCGACGACGACTTCCAAAGCCTGAATACACGGGGCCTCTTCCCCGCAGGCGAAGGCGCTGGCTATGCGGGCGGCATCCTGTCGGCGGCCGTCGATGGCATCAAGGTGGCCGAGGCGGTGGCGCTGTCGATGGCGGCGCGCGGCTAAGCTACGCCAGCCTCTGCCTGCAGGCGGGACGAAAAAAAACCGGCACTGAGTTCACAGTGCCGGTTTTTTTTATGCCTGCTCCCGCTCTTTAAAACTTGTACGAGGCATTCAGGTAGCCGGTACGGCCGCGCGGATCGTAATAGCGGTCGTCATAGCCGAATTGCTGGCCGCGGTTCGCGCCGGACGTCGATGGCACGAATGGAGGGCTCTTGTCGGTCAGGTTCAGCACGCCTGCCGTAAGCACCCAGCTCTTGCTTGGCGTCCACACCGTTTGCCAGTCGAGCGTCGAATAGAAACCGACCTGCATGCGGATCTTTTCCTGGCCCGTCACGGCGCCCGAAGCGTCAAGTACATCGACCGACGTTTCCTGGTCCTTGTAGCCGGACAGGAAGTTGACCGTCAGCGAGTTGGCCCAGTTGCCCGTTTTCAGGGTATTCGTCCACTGGCCGCGCGTGCGGAAAGTCACCGTCCCCAGATCGGCGAAGTTGCCCAGCGCCGAATAATACTTGCCGCCGCGTTCCAGCTGCACATCCTCGCGCAGCATTTGCGTCGCGTTCAGCTGCGACGTGAACAGGCCAATGCCGGAACGGTAACGGGCGCTGATATCGATATCGACACCGGTGGCAAACGACTTGCCCAGATTCTGGTTGTCCGCCAGGAAGGCCAGGTAGGTGGTACCCGTGCCCACGTCCTTGTTGACGCCCCAGGATTTCGGGAAGTTGGACGGATTGCCGAATACCAGCTGTTCGGTCAACTGACCGAAGGAATCGCGGATCTGCACATGCCACAGGTCGGCGCCCAGGGTAATGGCGCTGATCGGCTCGTAGCGGAAGCCGATGGTCGCCTGTTTCGATTTCTCAGGCTGCAACTCGCGGTTGCCGCCGGCCAGCTGGTCGTACTGGCGATTGCCTGGCTGGCATTGTGCATTCAGACGCGTGGCGATCGCCTGCAGTGCCGGCGTGCACGTGTACTTCTCGCTGGTGACACCATAGCCGCGCTGCAGGGCGTTGACTTGCGGCACTGTCGGTGCGTGGAAACCGTTGCCGACAGAGCCGCGGATCAGCAAGGTGGGTGCCGGCGTCCATTTAAAACTGGCCTTGGCCGTGGTGGCGCCGCCGAAGTCCGAGAATTCATCGAAACGCAAGGCCGCGCCCAATTCCAGCTCTTTCAGCACAGGCGCGATGACTTCGCCAAAAATGCCCTTCGACGTACGGCTGGCGCTGTACGGCTGGCTGCTGGCCGCATCGCCGAAACGCTGGTCGCACTCCAGTCCTGTCGTGCCGCCGCACAAGGTGCCCTTCACGGGGTCGGCCAGGATGCCTTGCGCAAACGGACTTGGCTTCGCGGAGAATTCTTCGCGATTGATGTTGACTCCCATGCCCAGCATCATCGCGCCGCCAGGCAGTCGGCGCAGTTCCGTCGAGCCATTCAGGTTAATCGTTTGCAGGCGCGAAGTGCCGCCATCCCAGTAACCGGTATACGCGGCAGCCTTGATGGCTTCCTGTGCCGCGGTGGACTGCTTGCCCGGGCCGACGAAGGGATCGAGCAGGCCGCTCGATGTGAGATTATTGACAGCAATGGCACCAGGATAGCCGGAAATACTGCCTTTTACGCGGCTTTCGGAAAAGTTATAAGCAGCGTTATAGTCCCAACCGGCCAGAATGCCGCGCGTGCCGACCACCACACTGGCAAAATCGGCCGTATCTTTCGAGGTACGCTGGCCCATGTCGAACAGCCGGTAAAAAGCCGTGCTGTCGCCGGTAATACCAGCTGGCACTAAATACTTGTCATGCAGCGGCGTGCCTGCATCGACAGCGATCGCCCCAGGCACGGGGGCGATACGCGAAGTTTGTTTCGTGCGTGACAGCAATACGTCCGCATACACTTCCTGGCCGGCGATCTTGAAGGTGCCCGATGCCATGAAGTTGTCACGCTTGCGCTCCGGATAGATTTCCAGGTCCTTGGTGAAGTCGTAGCCGCAGTAGTCATCGACCAGGCCGCTGCCGTCGTTATACGGTTCGATCACGCGGAACGTCTTGTCCGGGCAGGAGCCGTTGGCCTTCTGGTAAGGGCTGATCAGCTGGCCATTGTCATCGGTGGCATTGGCCGGAATCGGGCTGGCCGAAAACTGTTGCTTCTGATAGCGCTTGCCATTGGCCGAGAATTGCACCTTGCCCGTGCTGGCGAACTTGCGGTCGACGGAAGCGAGCTTGTCGCGCTCGTCGTGGCCAAAGGTCAGCACCACGTTGTAGCCATCTTCGTCCAGGTTGCCAAAACCCTTGGTGGCGCTGAGGCGTTTCTCACGCGCACCGTTTTTTGGTGCGGAGTAGCCGATGGACACATCACCGATCGTCGTATCGTGCTTGGTAATGAAGTTGACCACGCCGGCGATCGCATCGGCACCGTACAGGGCGGAGGCGCCATCGGTCAGCAGTTCCACACGCTCGATGGCCGAGATAGGGATCGAATTCAAGTCGAAGCCAGCGGCGAAACCCGTCAGCGTCTGGCCGCCGAACTGGGCCAGGCGCTTGCCGTTCAGCAAGACGAGCGTACGCGTCTCCCCCACGTTATGCACGGAAATACCGGAGAAACCGAAGGTGCTTCCCCCAACCGAGGAACTTTCGCTCGTGGCACCCTGGGCGGAAGAGAGCTTCTTGACCAGATCGGTGACCGAAGTGGCGCCCGATGTGCGGATGGCTTCGGCGGTCAGCACGGTGACCGGCAAGGCGCCTTCGGCAGCGATACGCTTGATCGACGAACCGGTGACTTCAACGCGCTGGATTTGCGCATCGGCGCCCTGCGCATCTTGTGCTACCGCAGACTGCGAGGCAACGGACAAGGCCGCTGCCATACCACCGGCGCAGACGATGCGAACTGCACGAGAGATGACGGTTTCTTTAAGCATGGTGAACCCTTTTTCATTTGTACGGTTATATATGACTCCGGATTTGTTACCCGGATTACACTCGTTCATCTAAAGGAAACGCCTCGCACGGCACCGGATCAGGCGCCGTGAAGTTCGCTGGGACACGTGTACAGAAATGGAACTAGGCAACTAAAAGTCAACTAGACAACTACATAGAATCACGGCAAGAATATGAGTGTCAACAGAACTCAACATGCGTATGGCGTACATACAACATATGAAAAGCAGGGGCGACAAGGGATAAGGCGCGCTCGCGGCTAGCCGCGAGGCCATGCGGCATCAGCTGGCCAGCGGCAGCCTGATTTGTATATGACAGCCGGGAGTGCAGTCGATCGCGCACACCTGGCCGCCCAGTTGCTGCACGATGGTGTAGACGATGTGCATGCCCAGGCCGGAGCCGCCCTGGCCCCGCTTGGTGGTGAAGAACGGTTCAAACATGTGTTCGCGCACAGCCGGTGCCAGGCCGATACCGTCATCGGAGAAGTCCAGCAGCAGCCAGCGCCCGGCGGCGTCTTCCCCCTCCTTCTCGATGCGCGCGCGGATCGTGATGCGCCCCGGGCCGCCTTGCGGATAGCCATGGCGGGCGCTGTTCATCAGCAGGTTCGAGAGGATTTGCGACAGCTTGCCGGCCGCCAGGCGTACCTGGCAATCGGGCGCGATATCAAGCTCCACACCGAGCGCCGCCTTGCGCAATTCCGGGCTGTGCGCCGACACCAGGCCGTGCACATAATCGTGCAGCGCCAGGTCCGCCACGTATTCGCTGACCTGATCCACGGCCAGCTGCTTGAAATTGCCGATCAGGTCGGCGGCACGCGCCAGGTTGCGCTCGATCAAGGCCGCCGCGCCTTTCAGGGATTCGGCAATGTCGATCAGTTCGGTGCGGCTGACCTTGGCGCCGCCCAGCAGCTGCACCAGCTGGTCGGCATAGCTGCCCATGCTCGACGCGGCTGTCAGCGCCACGCCGATGGGCGTGTTGACTTCATGCGACACGCCCGCCACCAGCGAGCCGAGGGCCGCCATCTGTTCCTGCTCGATCAGATTGGCCTGCGCCGCCAGCAGCGACTCGGTGCGCACGCGCACGATTTCTTCCAGCTGTTGGGTGCGCTCCTGGTGCTGCAGCTCGGCCGCGCCGCGCGCCGAGAAGATCGACAACAGCAGCAGCGCCAGCAAGCGCTTGTTTTCATCGATGGGACGCGTGTCGATGGCCGACAGGATGCCCAGGGTCTTGCCATCGGTATCGATCAGCGGCATGCCGACATAGCTTTCCGCATGCATGTCGACCAGGAGGGTATCGAGTGGAAAGCGACGCTGGATATCGCTGCCGTGAAAACACATGCTCTGGCAAGTCACGTCCTGACAAGGCGTGTGCTGCAGGCTGTATTCGATATTCGGCTGGTAGCCATCGCCGCCCCACAGGGCCAGGGTGCGGATGCCTTCGCTGCCATCGTCCATGCGCACCAGCCGCCCGGCGATCACATAGTGCACGTCGAGCGCTTCGGCCAGGTCCTTGACGAGGATGCGCAGGAAGTCGTCGCCACGGGCGTGCGCCGTCGAGGCGGTGATCGAGCGCAGGGCCGCTTCCGCCAGGGTGCGCCGCTGCTCGGGATCGAACAGGGGTTCTTGCGAATTCACATCGAACAACGGAATACTCATGAATGCTCCTGCGCAGCACGGGAAGCGCAGGCAAAGCTGCCGGCGCGGCGATCCTCAGCAAAGGCCCGAGTCAACGGACTTGCCGCGATTGTACCCCTGGCTATTGTTTAATAATACAGATACGCAGGAAATTTTTATAGCCAGCCGGAACGCTTGAACAAGTAATACATATAACCGCAGACACAGCTCATCACTGCCACTGCGGCCGGATAGCCATAATGCCAGTCCAGTTCCGGCATGAACTTGAAGTTCATGCCCCAGATGCCGGCAAATGCGGTAAACACGGCAAAGATAGCCGCCCAGGCCGCCAACTGCTTGTTCACTTCGCTCTCGTCGATGGCCACCATCGACAGATTCACCTGGATGGCCGTGCTGATCGTATCGCGGATAGTGTCGAGCGTGCCGTTGATGCGCGCCAGATGGTCGTGCACGTCGCGGAAATACTCCTGGGTATCGTGGCACAGCGGCGGCACGCGCCCGCCGTGCAGCTTGCCCACCGCTTCCATCAGGGGCGCCACCACGTGGCGCAAGACCATGACCTTGCGCTTCAATTGATACAGCCGTTCGATATTGTCGCGCTCGGTACCACGGTCGAAGATGCGGTCCTCGATCAGTTCCAGCTCCGATTCGAGCGCGTCGAGCACGGGAAAGTAACGGTCGACGACCGCGTCCATCAGCGCGTACAGCACGAAAGCCGAGCCCTGGCGCAGCAGATGCGGTTCGCGCTCGGCACGCGCGCGGACACCGAGGAAACCTTGCGAGCTGTTGCTGCGCGACGAAAGCACGTAATTGGCACCGACAAAGATATCGACTTCGCCCAGCACCAGTTCATTCTCGACCATTTCCACGGTTTTCACCACGGCAAACAGGGAATCGCCGTATTCCTCGATCTTCGGGCGCTGGTGACCGCGCTGCGCGTCTTCCACCGCCAGTTCGTGCAGGCAAAACTCGTGCTGCATCTGTTTCAGCTCGTCCGGCGTGGCGTCGAGCAGGGCCACCCAGACGAAGCAATCGGGGCGCTCGACGTAATCGCTGATATCGTCGATCGGCAAGTCGGCCAGTTTTTTGCCATCCTGGTAGGCCACGCAGTTTATGAGCATACAGTTCCACAATCAAATGAAGACCGGACGAAACAGTCCGGCAGGCGTCAGCTTACCTTATCGCCTGCTGTGGGTGTTGTGGCGTGCAAGGAACACCGCAAGAAAAAACGGACGGGAGAGTCCCCGTCCAGCAAGGCGTCAATCGTCCTTGGCGCCGTCGATGCCCAGTTCGGATATCTTGCGGGTAATGGTGTTGCGGCCGATGCCCAGGCGCACGGCGGCGTCGTTCTTGCGCCCGTGCGTATGCTTGAGCGCCGTCTTGATCAGGGCCGATTCGAATTGCCTCCCCAGCACGGCCATGACTTCCTGCTGTCCCGCGCCCAGCATGCCGGCCGCCTGCAATTCCAGCAAGCCGATCCATCCCGGCGGCGCGCCGTTGACGGGCGCGGCCGCTTCGAAGACTTGGCCGCCCTGCTGGTGAGCAAAAGCTGGCGACGCAGCCTCGCCCGCCGCAGCGGTGGCGGCGCCATCGCCCTGCCCCTGCGTCAATTCCAGCGGCAAGTCCTTGATTTCCACCGTCTGGCCCGGCGCCATGACGGTGATCCAGTTGCACAGGTTTTCCAGCTGGCGCACATTGCCGGGCAAGTCGAGGCTGCTGAGGAACTGCATCGTCGGTTCGCTCATGCGTTTGGCTTCCACGCCCAGCTGGCGCGCGCTTTGCACCAGGAAGTGGCGCACCAGAATGGGGATATCCTCGCGCCGCTCCCGCAAACTGGGCAGGCGCAGGCGGATCACGTTCAGCCGGTGATACAAGTCTTCACGGAACAGGCCGTCGCGCACGCGCTGCTCGAGGTTCTGGTGCGTGGCGGTAATGACGCGCACGTTCGCCTTCATGGGCTGATGGCCGCCGACGCGATAGAAATGGCCGTCGGACAGCACGCGCAGCAAACGCGTCTGCAGGTCGAACGGCATGTCGCCGATTTCATCGAGGAACAGGGTGCCGTTCTCGGCCTGCTCGAAGCGGCCCCGGCGGGTCGTCTGCGCGCCCGTAAACGCGCCGCGTTCATGGCCGAACAGTTCGGACTCGAGCAAATCCTTCGGGATCGCCGCCGTGTTCAGGGCGATGAAGGGCTGCGCCGCGCGCGGGCTGTGCTTGTGCAGCGCGCGCGCCACGAGTTCCTTGCCGGAACCGGATTCGCCCGTGATGAGCACCGTCACATTCGATTGCGACAAACGGCCGATGGCGCGGAAGACTTCCTGCATGGCCGGCGCCTGGCCGAGGATTTCCGGCGTTTCCGACGGGCCCGATTCGACGCTGGTCTCGCGCAGGCTTTCTTCCAGCGCGCGGCGGATCAGCTCGACGGCCTTGTCGATGTCAAACGGCTTGGCCAGGTATTCGAAGGCGCCGCCCTGGAAGGCCGCGACGGCCGAATCGAGGTCGGAAAAGGCCGTGATGATGATGACCGGCAAGCCGGGAAAGCGCGACTTGACCGTTTGCAGCAACTCCAGGCCGGACGCGCCCGGCATGCGGATATCGGACACGAGCACTTGCGGCGTGTCAAATTCCAGCGCGGCGATGGCGTCGCGCGCATTGGCAAAACTCTTGGTGGCGAGATTTTCCCGCGCCAGGGCTTTTTCCAGCACCCAGCGGATTGATTCGTCGTCGTCAACTATCCAGATTGGCTTCATTAGTGTGTGCGTCCCGCAATGGATTTCATGGGTGGGATACTTCCTCGCTTATGGCAAGGGGAGAACGATCCTGAAATCGGTGTATCCAGGCCGGCTTTCGCACTCGATCACGCCCAGGTGCTGTTGCACGAAGGTTTGCGCCAAGGTCAGTCCCAGCCCGCTTCCGCCTTCCCTGCCCGACACCAGCGGGTAGAAAATCCGGTCGCGGATCTGGGGTGCGATGCCCGGTCCATTGTCAATGATATGCAAGTCTAATGCCAGGTTGTAGCGGACCTTGGCCAGCGTCACCTGGCGCGCCACGCGCGTCTTGAAAATCAGCTCCGCATCGCCCGCTTCGATGCGCTCGGCCAGCGCCTGCGCCGCGTTATGCGCAATGTTGAGCACGGTCTGTATCAGTTGCTCCTTGTCGCCGCGAAACTCGGGGATCGAGGCGTCGTAATCGCGCGAAATGGTCAGTCCGCTGGGGAACTCGGCCAGGATCAGGCTGCGCACCCGTTCGCACACTTCATGGATATTCACGTCGCCCACGATATGCGGGCGGCGGTGCGGCGCCAGCAGGCGGTCGACCAGCGTCTGCAGGCGGTCCGCCTCCTTGATGATG
This sequence comes from Janthinobacterium sp. FW305-128, assembly GCF_020858135.1. Taxonomy (NCBI): domain Bacteria; kingdom Pseudomonadati; phylum Pseudomonadota; class Betaproteobacteria; order Burkholderiales; family Oxalobacteraceae; genus Janthinobacterium; species Janthinobacterium sp. FW305-128. The sequence continues at coordinate 32,302 of NZ_JACYMK010000015.1, forward strand.
ACTTGCGTGTATTCGCGCAGCTCGCTCAGATGCAGGGCCGGCAATTCCAGCTCCAGCAGCTGGGCCGCGCCGCGGATGCCGCCCAGCGGGTTCTTGATTTCATGCGCCAGGTTGCGGATCAGCTCCTTGTTGACCTGGCTCTGGTCGAGGATGCGCTCCTCGCGGTCGAGTTTTAATTGCTGCACGTTTTCGCGCAGTTCGATCAGCACGCCGTCGCTAGGTGCGTCGAGCGCGCTAACGATGCTGTGCACGCGCAGCGGCTCGCGCCCCAGGCGTTCCAGGCTCAGGTCCTGGCGCAAATCGGAAAATTTATGTTCGAGCGCCTGCGCGCAGATGCCGGCCAGCTCCTCGGGGTTGAGGAACAGCGCCGTCAGCTTTTGCCGCGACAGCGCCTTTAATGAGCTTTCCAGCAGGTTTTCCGCCGCCGCGTTGGCATAGCTGATGCGGCCGTCGCCGTCGAGCAGGATCACGGCCGAAGCGAGCAAATCAAGGCCAGCCAGATGGGCGGGACGGCTGGAAAAATTGTCTATTGTCATGGTCTCGTCATCGGATATTGGCGATCTCGCGTTTCAGGGCGTCTATATTTTGCTGCGTGCGGCTGATGTTGTCCTTCAACTGCGCCACCCGTTCCTGGTATTTCGCATAGTTGCGCTCATTGCCCTGGCGCTCGGGCTGCCCGCCGTTAAATTCCAGGCGCTGCGCCGCCAGTTTCTGCTCTTCGCTGCGCAATTCGTCCTGCAGGATCTGGCGCCGGTCCAGGTCGCGCGCGCGCTGCTCGGCGCCATCGACCTTGGGAAACGCGCCGGCGGCAGGCGCCGCCGTGGCCGCCGCCTGTGTGGCGGGCCGGGCAGGCGCGCCAGCCAGCGGCGCCGTCTTGCGTGGCGGCTCCGTCAGGGCGCCCGGCAAATCGAGCAGCTGGCAATGCGCGCCAGCCCGCCTGTCCGTGTACGTCTTGTGTCCTTGCGCATCGGCGCACACATACAACTGCCCGTGCGCCTGTGCCGCCGCGCCCAGCAATCCTGCCATCAGCGCCATTCTGTAATGCTTGGTCAATCTCTACTCCTGTCGGCACATGCCGCATCGTTCCTGGGCCGACTATACAACAACGCACTGTGGCGCCATAACAAAAAACGCGGGCAAGACCATCGCCTCACCCGCGTTTTTTTATTCACTACCGGCACGTTGCCGGCGTGGCGCCATTACAGCGAGTAGTACATGTCGAACTCGGCAGGATGCGTGGTCATGCGCATGCGCTGCACGTCCTGCATTTTCAGTTCCAGGTAAGCGTCGATCATCGAATCGCTGAACACGCCGCCGCGGGTCAGGAACTCGCGGTCCTTGTCCAGGGCTTCCAGTGCTTCTTCCAGCGAAGCGCACACGGTAGGGATCAGTGCGTCTTCTTCCGGCGGCAGATGGTACAGATCTTTCGAGGCGGCTTCGCCCGGATGGATCTTGTTGGCGACGCCGTCCAGGCCGGCCATCAGCAGTGCGGCGAAGCACAGGTACGGGTTCGCCAGCGGATCCGGGAAGCGCGCTTCGACGCGGCGGCCTTTTGGATTGGCCACGTGCGGGATACGGATCGAGGCGGAACGGTTTTTCGCCGAGTACGCCAGCTTCACCGGCGCTTCGTAACCTGGTACCAGACGCTTGTACGAGTTCGTGCCCGGGTTGGTGATCGCGTTCAGCGCCTTGGCGTGCTTGATGATGCCGCCGATGTAGTACAGGGCGAAATCGGACAGGCCGGCATAGCCGTCGCCAGCGAACAGGTTTTTGCCATCTTTCCATACGGATTGATGCACGTGCATGCCCGAACCGTTGTCGCCAACGATAGGTTTCGGCATGAAGGTGGCGGTCTTGCCATAGCTGTGCGCCACATTCCACACCACGTATTTCAGGTTTTGCGTCCAGTCGGCGCGCTCGACCAGGGTCGAGAACTTGGTGCCGATTTCATTCTGGCCGGCGCCGGCGACTTCGTGATGATGTACCTCAACCGGGATGCCCAGCGATTCCAGAATCAGGCACATTTCCGAACGCATGTCCTGGAAGCTGTCCACTGGCGGCACCGGGAAGTAACCGCCCTTGACGGTAGGACGGTGGCCGCTGTTGCCGCCTTCGATGTCCTTGCCGGTCGACCAGGAACCTTCGTCCGAACCGATCTTGACGAAGCAGCCCGACATGTCGATCTTCCAGCGCACGCTGTCGAAGATGAAGAATTCCGGCTCAGGGCCGAAGTAGGCGGTGTCGCCCATGCCCGACGATTTCAGGTAGGCTTCGGCGCGTTTCGCGATCGAGCGCGGGTCGCGGTCGTAGCCCTTGCCGTCCGACGGTTCGATCACGTCGCACTGCATGAACAAGGTCGTTTCTTCCATGAACGGGTCGATATTGGCCGTGTTTGGATCCGGCAGCAAGATCATGTCGGACGCTTCGATACCTTTCCAGCCAGCGATCGAAGAACCGTCAAAGGCGTGGCCCGACTCGAATTTGTCCATGTCGAAGTGCGACACGGGAACCGTCACGTGCTGCTCTTTACCACGGGTATCAGCAAAGCGGAAATCAACGAATTTGACTTCGTTTTCTTCTACCATCTTCAAGACTTCTGCGGCTGTCATTGCCATGCGTATCTCCTAAATGAATGTGGGGTGAGCCGACCTTAGTGCGTCTGGGCTGATGAAGCGAAGCAAACATTGCGTGCCACCAAAACTCATAAGGATCATAGCAGATTCCATGCCAGCTCCAGAAGAGACCTGGCCGCCAAAGGCAAAACCCGGCTATCCCAATGAAAGTTTTCCCGCCCGCGATTTTCCTGCTGAGTTTGCATCAAATCAAGAATGCACTATGCAAGTGCAAAAAACGAATAACGCACCATTATCGTGCATTTTGTGCGGATTTCTAAAAAATGCCTCGTTGTGGTGCATTGAGCGTGCAGCATGGCATTCCCGTTTGCGGGGCGCGGATGGCGCACTATAATCGACCATACCTGCCCACTTTCATCGAGGACACCATGACTACCGCCGCCGACATCCTGACCACCGCCCGCAGCCGGGCCAATGAAGGTACGCCGTATGCCGGCGCCGTGACGCCGCAGGAAGCGTACGCGCTGCTGCAACTGGACGCAGCCGCCAAGCTCATCGACGTGCGCACGAACGCCGAGCGCGACTGGGTAGGCCGGGTCGACATCGCCGATACCCAGCATGGTGCGGTGCAGTGGGCCACCTACCCGGGCGGCGTGCCGAATCCCGATTTCCTCGCGCAGCTGGCGGCCCAGGCCGGCAAAGACGAGGTGCTGCTGTTCCTGTGCCGCTCGGGTGTGCGTTCGCGCCATGCCGCCAAGCTGGCCACCGAGCACGGCTATATCAACTGCTTCGACATCCTTGAAGGGTTTGAAGGCGACAAGGATGCGGACGGCCACCGCAAGCAGATCGGCGGCTGGTGCAAGGCCGGGCTGCCGTGGCTGGGCGCATGACGCTGGCCGCCTGACTATCTGAACAGTGTTTGATCTGGCGGGCCACGCGATGGTCCGCCATCGGCTACAACCATCCATGCGCGCCCGTTTTCTTCCATTGCGACGCAAATTCTCCTTGAAATAATGTACCTTATATAGTACAACGTAGAGGTGCGTCATGGATGCTTCCGGCTTGCGGCAGATTACCCTGCTGTTCTATGCGAACGGCAATGGCGGCGAACCCGTGCGCGACTGGCTCAAGTCCTTGCCGCTTGAAGAGCGCCATGTGATCGGGCAAGACTTGATGCATGCGCAATGGCGCTGGCCCGTGGGCATGCCCCTGTGCCGGCATCTCGGGCACGGCTTGTCGGAAGTGCGCAGCAGCTTGCCCGGCAACCGCATTGCGCGCGTGCTGATCTGCCATCACGGCGATTGCCTGGTGGCGCTGCACGGCTTTATCAAGAAAACCCGGACGACGCCGGAAGACGACCTGGCGCTGGCCCGCAAACGCTACAAGGAACTGACATGAACGCCACCGCTCCCCATCTCGGCAGCAGCCTCGACGACTTTTTAAAAGAAGAAGGCATCTTCGAGCAAACGCAAACCCGCGCCATCAAGGAAGTGATCGCCTGGCAACTGACGCAGGCGATGCAGGAGCAAGCGATGTCGAAGACGCGCATGGCGGCCCTGTTGCAGACGAGCCGCTCGCAGCTCGACCGCCTGCTCGACCCCAGCAGCGACGTGACGCTCTCCACGCTGGAGCGGGCCGCCGCGCTGCTTGGACGCAAGCTGTCGGTCACCCTCGTTTAAGCGACTTAAGCGTTCAGGCCGCCTCGCCTGCCTCTGGATGCTCGCCCATCAGGGTCAATATGCGCTTGCGCACGAAGTTGATATGGCTGCGCAAGCCATACAGGCCATCGGCAAACGACAGGGGAATCGAGATCTGGTTGACCATGTCCTCGATCTGGTCCAGCCGCTTCAATTGCTCCGCATACACCTGTGCGCGCTGCGCTTGCGGCACGTCTTCCAGCGCCTGCTCCACCGTGCGCAACTGGCCGTACCAGCGGTACACGCGCGAGCGGATGCGCCACACGTACAGGGGCGGCACCACGCGCGACAAGGGCAATATCAAGGCACCGAGCGCCACCACCAGCACCCACATGCGGTCGAAGAAATTAGCCAGCCAGAAACTCATATAGCGCTGCAGCACGGGCGCGCCATCCTTGTAGAATTTCAGCGCTTCGGGCGCGACGGGAATTTCCGTGTAGCGCGCGGACGGGAATTGCCCCTGCTGCTGGAACCAGCCCGTGCCGCCGTGAATGCCGGCCGCCGCCTGCACGAACAGGTCGACGAGGGCCGGATGCAAGTCTTCGCGCGCAACCAGGGTGGCGGTCGGCGCGATCAGATGATAATCCTGCGCCGGGATATTTTTTCCCAGGTCGACTATGCCGCGCGGCAAGACGACATGCGTGAGGAAAGGCAGGCGCCGCGTGTACGCCTCCGCTTGCGAAAAATCAAACAGCTTGATGCCCGGCGTTTGCAGCAGCATCTGGATCAGCGGCGCTTCCGGCGCCGAGCTGAACACCAGGCCGTCGATGCGTCCTTCCAGCAGCTCCACCGTGGCGGGCGTGTTTTGCAAGGCACTCACGGTCAGCTCGTTCGCTTCGACGCCATTCACGGACAGCAACTGCCGGAACAGGCTGGGCACGCCCGTGCCCTCCGGCCCCAGGTTGATCTTCATGCCCTTCAATTGCGTCAGTTCCGTCACCGCCTTGTCTTCGCGCAGGAACAGCCAGACGGGTTCCGTAAACAGGCTGCCCAGGGAGATGAGGCCATGGCGCTCGACATCGGCGTGCTCGGTCGAGCCGCTTTGCACGAAGGCGATATCGGTCTTGCCCGCGTTCAGGCGCTGCAGGTTTTCCTGCGAACCCAGCGATGGCTGCAAGGTCACCTTGATGCCGTGCCTGGCCAGGGTAGCCGCGTATTTCTTGCCGAACTCTTCATACGCGCTATTGTCCTGCCCCGTCGACAGGCTCACCTGGCGCGGCGGCGCCGGGTTGACCAGCCAGTAAGCGAGCGCGCAGAACGCGCCGACGAGCAGCAGGGTGGGACCGGCGGTGGCGAGGAAATCGCGCACGGAAAAGCGGCTGAACGCGAGAATTTTGGACATGTGGTGGCGCATAGGTTTCATGGGTGGCTACGATGCCAAGAAAAGCCCAACTATGCAAGGCACTTTCACATGCGCGGCCTGGCCATTTCCGCTACAGTGGCAGATCGATCACCTGCCCTCTGGAGCCCCGCATGCTGAAAATTCTTGGAAAAGCCGCCTCGATCAATGTCCGCAAAGTCCTGTGGACGTGCGACGAACTCGACCTGCCCTACGAACGCGAAGACTGGGGCAGCGGCTTTCGCAGTACCGACGACCCGGCTTTCCTGACCCTGAACCCGAACGCCATGGTGCCCGTGCTGGTTGACGGCGACCTGGTGCTGTGGGAATCGAACACGATCTGCCGCTACCTGTGCGCCCAGGCGGGCCGCGACGACTTGCTTCCAAGCACGCCAAGCGTCCGCGCGGAAGTGGAAAAATGGATGGATTGGCAAATGGGCGATTTGAACAACAGCTGGCGCTACGCCTTCATGTCGCTGGTGCGCCACAGCCCGGCCCACCAGGATGCGGCGCAGCTGGCAGCCGGTATTGCCGGATGGAACAAGATGATGGGCGTGCTGGAACAGCAGCTGCAGCGTACGGGAGCCTTCGTGTGCGGCGAAGCGTTCACCCTGGCCGATATCGTGCTGGGCCTGTCCGTCAAGCGCTGGCTGATGGCTCCGATGCAGCGCCCCGATTATCCGGCCATCGCCGCCTATCACGCGCGCCTGGAAGATAAAACGGCCGTGTTTGCCGGCTAGCAAGAAAAAACGCCAGCATGGAAGCTGGCGTTTTGCTCAATCCGCATACTGCCGGTTAATTCGTGCACTGCCTGGCCACGCCCTCGGCCGGCGCGGGCGGTTCGATCAGCGGCATCAAGCTCGGCGCCAGCGACACCAGCAATTGCACGGGCAAGGCGCTGGTGAAATCGTAGTTCTTCGATTCCGGTCCCCGCACATACGCCGTCATGCTGCCGTAGAAGCGCTCGCCGATATTGAATACGAACGTGGCCGAGCGGTTCACATAGCGCGACTCGATCAGGCGGCCGCCGGCGCCATACACGTCGAAACGCTGGTCGCCCGTACCCGTCTTGCCGCCCATCGGGATCGGCACGCCGTCGGCGCCGACGAATGCCGTCTTCGCCCGTTTCGCCGTACCGTCCGACACGACTTCGCGGATGGCCTTGGCGACGGCCTTGGCCACGTCCGGCGACAACACTTGCTCCGCCTCCACCTTGCTGCCCCGCTTGACCATGGTGTCGTACGGCGTGTTGGCGGCGAAATGCATGGAATCGATGCGCACGCTCGGCTTGCGCACGCCATCGTTGATGATGATGCCCATCAATTCGGCCAGCGCGGCGGGCCGGTCGGCCGACGCGCCCAGGGTGGTCGCATACGACGGCACCAGCGAATCAAACGGGTAGCCCATCTTCTTCCACTGGCGGTGGATTTCCAGGAACCCTTCCACTTCCAGCAAGTTGGCGATGCGGCGGTCCTGCGCATGCTTGCGGTGCGTGTTGAACAGCCATTTGTAGACTTCCTGGCGTTCCTTTTCGCTGGCCGCCACCATCTGCGTCAGGGTGGAACCTTCATGCTGGCGCAGATACGCCACCATCCACAGTTCCAGCGGATGCACATTGGCCAGATAACCGCGGTCGGCCAAGGACCAGTTTTCCATCGCGTACTGCTGGTACATCTTGGCGACGCGCTCGGGCGGCACTTCGTTTTGCGACGGCAGGTTGGCGTTGAGGAAATCGCCGAATTCCGCCACAGTGCCCTTCGGGTTGACGGTGCGGAAGATGTTCGCCAGGCGCACGGGCGTCGGGCGGATGCTGGCCAATAAAATCTTTTCCTGCTCGTCAACGCTCTTGCCGCGGTACTTCTGATAGAAGCGGTGCAGGAATTCGCGCCCTTCCTTGTCGGCAAAGCGGCTCAGGTACTGGGCGCGGCGCGGATCGTCCGCGTCCGCCAGCAGCGAGGCCGAAGAATCGGGGCGCGAGAACATGTAGTAGCGGGCCACGTCGCGCATCAGGCGCACGAACACCAGGTTGGTCGACTGGCGCAGCGCCTGCTGCACCGTCATGATGCGGCTGTCGTCGAGCTTGGAGAAGTTGCCGAAATGGTGCAAGCCGCCGCCCGTGAAGAAGCCTTCGCCCGGATTGCCCGAATATTTGCGTTCCATGGCGGCCGCCAGCATGGCTGGCAAGTTGCGCGCTTCGCCGATAGGCAACGGCTTCAGATAGGCAATCGCCCACTGCGACAGCATGTCCTTCGGATCGACGGCAATCTTGCCCAGCTCGGCGGCGCCCATGCCGCTGTAGCGCTGGTGCAACTGGTCGATGATGTCCAGGTACGTGACCAGGGTGCGCAGCTTGGCCGTGGAACCGAGGTCCAGCTTGGCGCCTTCGTTGATGTCGAGCGGCTGGTCAAAGTTATCCGTTTGCACGCGCAGCAAGTTGGCCTGCTCGCCCTTTTGCAGCAAGGTAAAACTGTAGACCACGTTGGCGGGGTCGCCATTGCCCAGCATGCCCTTGCCCGTCAGGCCCGCCGCTTTCGCCACTTCCGGGTCGCGCAGCTCGCGCAAGACCTTGGTGACGGCGTTTTGCGCCTGCGCGTCGAGCGTGCTGACCACTTTCAGGTCAAGGCGGTCGAGGTTGTACAAGCGCGGATCGCCGAGCATGGTGGCCAGGTGGTTGCGCACGGCATTCGAGGCCTTGCGCGTAACGAACGAGGTCGACGCTTCCGATTGCACGCCGGACGCCGTCGACGGACGCAGCTTCTCGGCGATGGCCGCATCGCGCAGCTGCGGCGAAATCACGCCCGCCTGCGCCAGCAAACGCAGATGGCTGTTGGTCAATTCTTCCAGGTCGGCGCCGCCGGCCACCAGATAATGGGAAGGACGGCGCTGCGCGATCAGCAGGCTCAGCGCCTGCTTGTAGGCCAGCGCGCTGCCCGGCTGGTCCATTTTTCCACTAAGCAAGGTTTTCACTTCGGCAAACGGACGGCCATACCAGACCCACATGCCGTCGCCGATGCCGTTGACTTCGCCAAAGCCGCTCTTTGCCGACAGCGGCACGGTATTGAGGTAATTGACGACGATCTTGCGCCGCGCTTCCATGGTGTTTTCGCCATCCTGGTACGAGCGCAGGCTGGCCGAAATCATCTGCAGCAGCTTGTCCTGCATGGAACTGGTGCGCCCGTCTTCCGAATGCCGGTATTTTTCGATCTGCGTGGCCAGCGTACTGCCGCCGCCACCGCGGTGGCCGCCGAACAGGTTCAGCGCCTTGTCGAGGATCGCCTTGCTCAGACGGTCCCATTCCACGGCGGGATTGCGCTTGGGCGTGCCCGGGTCGAGCAATTCGCGGTTTTCGATGAACAGCAGGCTTTGCACGAGCGCGGGAGGCGCTTCGGCAAAGCCGTCGAACATGCGCTCGGGATAGCTGGCCGCGAACAGCGGTGCGGCGCGGCAATCGAGGATGGTCAGGCCCGCGCGATTTTTCTCGTGATAGGTGGCAAAGATGCCACGGTCGACCAGCTGCACCATTTTCGGCGACATGCGCGCCTGTGCCGTGACGGCATAGTCGCGCGCATTCAGCTTGCTAATAAAATCCGGCAGGCTGGCATAGCCAAGCCGCTCGTCATACGGGCCATGTTGCGGATAGCGGATGGCGCCCGCCGGTGCAGGGCCAGGCTCGACCTTGAACGCCAGCTGGCGGTCCAGGCGCGTGAAAAACTCGGCCTGCAGGGCCGACGTGCGCACTTCGCGCATGACGAACCACGCCACGCCGGCGATCAGCGCCAGCAAGATGATGGCAAAGATCGGCCAGATGCGCGAACGGCGCTTCTTCGGCGGGCTCGCCGGCGGCGGCGCCTCGGGAGCTGGATCAGAGGGGGGCCGCTCTTGCGCGGCCAGATTGACGCCTGTGTCTTTCATGGGATGCTGGGGTAAGGTTGGGTTTGGACGGCACGGAAAAGGCGGCAGCGATGCCGCTCCGCGCAGGATAAGACGAGGGCCAGCCAAGGCCGGTCACAACAAAACTTGCTTAACATGATGTCCATACCGGTGAATCAAAAAAACACGCTACTGCACAGGCAGGCGACCGCGCGTTCGACACGCAAGGCCCCTGTTCACCATTCCACCACATCGGCATGAAAACGACTGACGAGCGCGCACAAAAATCTTGCTTCATTGAAGATTTTCGCAAAAAAACAACGTCTTGGAACGTACGCTGGCGTACATAGATGCATGGCGGGCTGGACGCCAGCGAAAAAGCCGCCGGCGCCGGGCTGGCGGCATCTCAAATGGTGGTGTATTCCGCCTGCAAGGTATCGAGTGCGGCGCGCATCTCGGCAAAGGCAGCCGCCGCTTGCGCGGGCTCGCCCTTGACGCCCAGTTCGATATGCCGGCGCGTCTGCGCATCGCCCACGCTGGGCAGGCTGAACACCTTAATCAGCGGAAACTCCGCTTCCAGGCGCACCATCAGCGGCGTGAGCAAGGATTCGGCCGTTTCATACACGAGCAAGGCATGTTCCGCGTGCGGCACCTGGTTGAACAGGTGGGCGTAATGCGTATCGAGCACCCATTCGATCATGGGCCAGGACATGACGGGAAAGCCCGGCACGAAATAATGTTCGCGCACGGCAAAGCCGGCAATCTTGTTGTACGGATTCGGAATCAGCTCGGCGCCCTGCACGAATTCCGCCATTTTCAGGCGGTGCAGGTTTTCCGGCGAGTTCAAATCGGCCGGCACGCCCGCCTCCTCGCCCATTTCCGTGATCCGCTGCTGGATATTGAGCTTGCCCTGCGGATGCAGCACCAGCGGCAAGCCCAGCGCATCGGCCGCCGCCTGGCGCGTATGGTCGTCCGGCGTGGCGCCGATGCCGCCAAAGCTGAAGACGATGTCGCCGCTGGCAAAGCTGCGCTTGAGCAAGGCGACCAGGCGGGCCGGCTCGTCGCCCACGTATTCCGCCCAACTCAGCTGCAAGCCGCGCTGCTTGAGCATGCTCACGACTTTCGGAAAATGCTGGTCCGTGCGCTTGCCCGACAGGATTTCGTCGCCAATGATGATCAATCCGATAGCCATGAAACTCCCTCGTAGAATGCAATAAAAATACTCAAGCGTCCGCCGGCGCCACGTCGGTCATGCCGCGTACGCCCCGCAAACGCGCCAGTGCTTCCAGGCAGTAATACTGGAACCACAGACCCGTAAAGATAAAGATCAAGACATACAGCCAGATGGCGAACGCCGCCAGGAAGGGGAAGAACACCACCGACATCACGCCGCCCATCCACAGCATGCCCGGCACGGCGCCGGCCGCGCCGGAGACCATGCCGATGGCCAGCAGCGGCCAGCGCTGCGTGCGCATGATGGCGTGGCGCTCTTCCACGCTGGCGTAATCGGCCATGGCGTCATACGCCATCACGCGGTAGGTCAGCCAGCCCCACAGCACGGCCTGCCCCACCAGTGCGGCCGGCGGAAACGCGTACAGGGGCAGCATGAGCACCCAGACGATGATGAACAGCAGGAACGTCGCCAGCGAGGTGGCGACGCTGCCCAGCAGGCTGCCGCCATGCTTCTTTTCCAGCTGCGGAAAATGCCGCCCGCCGATATGCCGGCCGATGGCCGGCATGGCGAACAGGCCCATGAAGATCAGCGCCGTCAAGATCATCAGCGGCAACAGCATGAACATGGCGATCAACGGCACGATCACCGCTTTCAGCATGCCCAGGCCAAAGGTGGCCAACACCTGGCCGCTGGTGCGGAAGAAGTCATATTGCGTAAACAGCGCATGCAGGCTGTCGATCAGCGGCTGCAAGCCCACATACAGCAGGGCGCCCCACAGGATCAGCGACAGGATGAACGGCGCTATGCTCAGCAGCAATATCCTGCCGTGCAATTGCGACAGGAAAGCACGGCCATACGAATTCAGCACATTACGCATCAACGGCGTCCTTTTCGTTTGATTCTTGCAAATTCCACCATGCGGCGCAGGCCCAGCCATTGCTGCTGCCAGAAGCCGCGGCCATAGTTGCGCCCGGGCCGGCCCACGCCCTGGCTGTCGATACGGGCCAGCTGGTCGCGCACGCCCGTGCGCGCATAGCCGGCCGAGAAATTCGCGGTGCCCAGCAGCATATCCCAAATCGGCAGCACCACGCCGAAGTTGCAGCCCCCCATGCTGCCTTTGCCTTTCGACTCGTGCCCCACGCCGATCGCATGGTGTGTGCGGTGGAAACGGGGCGAGATCAGCAGCCGCTCGCCGATGCGGCCGAAGTGTATCCTCACATTCGCATGCTGCAAGCTTTGCAGAATGCGCGAAACCGACACCAGCAGCACGTACTGGCCCGGCGGCACGCCGATGCCGAGCGCCACCAGCGCCATCACCACGTCGCGCAGGAAGTCGTCGAGCAGGTGATTGCGGTCATCGCTCCACAAATTCATGTTTTGCTGGCTATGATGCAGGCTGTGCAAGCCCCACCACCAGCCGAAATGGTGCGAGGCACGGTGGTAGCAATAGTCGACGAAGTCCAGTATCACAAAATAAATGATAAAACTGACTAAGGGACTGATGCCGGGCAACAGCGACTCCAGATTCAATGGATGGATATTGTCGAAACGCAAGGCGCCTGCCAAGGCATCCATCAGCGGATCAAGCGTGAAGAAGACCAGCACGGAAAACAGGCCGATGCGGTGCAGCACCGTATAGATGAAGTCGTTCCAGCGGGCGCGCGGGTCCGTGATCTTTTGCGCGGGAATCAGGGCTTCGAGCGGGCGCAGCACGAGAAACAGCAGCACCAGTTCGCACAGGCCGATCAGCAGCCATTCCGTGCCCTCGAATGCTTCTTCCGTAAATTCGCCAAAGCCCAGGTGATAGACGAGGGGATTCACCACAGTCTGGAACAGCCAGCCTTGCGCCACGCCAAACGCATCGACCACGGCATCGATCGCCGGGGTGACGAAACTGACGATGTCGGCGGCGATCATGGCTGGCCCTTCTTCCGCGCGTAGGCAGGATGCTCGCGCAGGGTGGCAAAACAGAAACCCTTGTCTTGCAGGCCGGAGATCAAGGCATCGAGATTGGCGGGCGCCCATGCATCTTTGCGCGACCAGATGCCCATGTGCGCAATAAAAATGTCGCCGCTGCGCAAGTTCGCCAGCGCTTTCTTCAGCAGCATGGCGTTTGGATACTTGTCGCTGGGCAGCTCATCGCCGGAATACCCTGCCGGCGCCCAGCCCGCATGCTGGTAGCCGCAGGCGCTGCCGGCCGCCAGGGTGCGCGGCGATGTGTAGCCGCCCGGCGCACGCCAGAACGGGTCGAGCTTGTGTCCGGTCAGTTCCTGAAAGCGCGTATCGACACGGCGCAATTCCTCGCAGAACTGCTTATCCGTCACCGACGCCAGCTTGCCGCCATCCTTGCCGAACTGGGGCTTAACCTGGATCAAGCCGTTGGCCAGATCCTTCTTCCAGTACACGTGGTCAAACGTATGCGTGCCGAACGCATGGCCTTCGGCGACCCGGGCTTTCCAGTACGGCGCCCACGACGGATCGAGCGAATAGTCGCCGCGCGTGGTCTTTTCGTTGGCCAGGAAGAACGTGGCTTTGATCTGGCGCTTGTTCAGCACGTCGGCGATCAGTTGCGCTTGCGACTGGCTGCCCGTGTCGAACGTCATGTAGATCGTACCCTTGCAGGCGGCCGGCGCTGATGCTGCGGCTGGTGCAGCGGCGGCAGGTGCGGCGGCATGCGCGGGCGTCAGCATGGTGCCGGCGCACAGCAGCACGGCGGGCACACGGCCCGCGGAAATCAGGCGTTTCATCATCACACCCGTCATCACATGCGCGGCGAGTGCGTGGCGAAATACACGCCATGGGGCGAGCGGCCCACGGGGATCGTCTTGATCACCTTGCGCGTGGTCAAATCGATCACGGCCACTTTCTTGATCCAGCGCAGGGTGACCCACATGGTCTTGCCATCTGGCGTGATTTCCATGCAGTCCGGGCCGCCAGGCACGTTGATGGTGCCCACGTTTTCCAGGGTTTGCTGGTCGATGATGTTGATCGTGTTCGACACGCGATTCGACACGAACGTCATGCGGTTGTCGCCGAGCGCGCGGAAATTATGCGTGCCGGCGCCCGCCTTGATGCGCTTGACGGTCTTTTGCGTGCGCCAGTCGATCACTTCCACGTAATCGCTGCCCATGATGCCGACCAGCAAATATTTACCGTCGGGCGTCATCGTGATGCCGGCCGGCGCGGGGCCGACGGGCATGGTCCATTTCACCGTCTGCGTGGCCAGGTCGATGGCGCTGACCTGGTTGCTGCCCTGCTGCGTAATGAAAGCCATGGTGCTGTCGGCGGTGAAGGCCATGTGGCTGGGCAGCTTCGGCAGCGCGATGCGCTTGGCCAGGGTCAGGTTCTTGCCGTCGTAGCGGTACAGGTCGATGCGGTCCAGGCGCAGCGAATTCGAGATGAACCACTTCTGGTCCGGCGAAAAGCCGATCTGGTAAGGGTCGAGGATGTTGCTGATGCGGCGCTGGATCTGGCCCGACACGGGGTCGAGGAAGATCAGTTCGTTGCCGACGGAGCTGGCGACGATCAGCGACTTGCCGTCCGGCGTCTCCATCAGGTGGTGCGGTTCCTTGCCGACGGCAAAGGTGGACAGGGGGGCGTAGGTTTTCTGGTCCAGCAGTTGCACCGTAGCATCACGGGAATTGAGTACCACCACCACTTCGGCTTGCGCCGTCGATATTGCGGAAACCAGGCACAGCGAGGAAAAAACAAGGCGGCGTAGACTGCGGAACATGGAAGAAATCACTGTTAAATACAAAACATGCATTTTACGTGGAACACCGTATTTATTGTGTGAAATCCCCCCTTAAATACAAGCCGTCGCCAAACCTCGTCGTAACTTCCCCATTTTCCCTGCAGCGGGCCTGGAATGGCGCTTTGCAACTCATTGCTCTACAATCTGAAGCTTTCATCGCCAACACAAGGATTATCATGACCACCACCACTACCGCTTCCGGCCTGCAATACATCGATACCGTCGTCGGCGAAGGCGCTGAAGCGCAAGCCGGCAACAATGTTGTCGTGCATTACACGGGCTGGCTGCAGAACGACGACGGCAGCGCCGGTTCGAAATTCGATTCGAGCAAGGACCGCAACGACCCGTTCGAATTCCCGCTGGGCGCAGGCCGCGTCATCCAGGGCTGGGACGAAGGCGTGCAAGGCATGAAAGTGGGCGGCAAGCGCCAGCTGATCATCCCGGCAGCACTGGGCTATGGCGCACGCGGCGCCGGCGGCGTAATTCCACCGAACGCCACCCTGATTTTCGACGTCGAACTGCTGGGCGTATAAGAACAGACTCCGCAGCGCTCGAGCGACTGTCCCTGGCGCCGCCCCTGTTCATTCAGCGGCGGCGCTTTTGTTTTGAGTGTGTCCTCTAATGCACGGCGCGCTTTTTTCACTATGATGTCAGGCACTGCAGCACACACGGTGGCCACTCCGCCGCGCCTGCCGCACTTTTCCAGCGATTCCATCAGCACACAGGAGCCATCATGAGTTTACAAGAGCAATTCGACCAAGCGCAGCTCGATTCCAAGACCCTGTCCGAGCGTCCGGACAATATGACCTTGCTGAAAATCTACGCCTTGTTCAAGCAAGCCTCGAGCGGCGACGCCACGGGTGAGCGCCCTGGCATGACCGACTTCGTCAACCGCGCCAAGTTCGACGCCTGGGCGGCCCTGGCCGGCACGTCGAAGGAAGATGCACAGCAACAATACATCGACCTGATCGAAGACTTGAAGGACTGATCATCCCCCTGCCCCGGCACAGCCCGGGGCAATGTTATTATTTCCGCATGACACCATCACCGATTTCCCTGGCCCATGCCGCCGACCTGCCCCGTTTGTTCGACGTCTGGCACCTGTCCGTACGCGCCACCCACGATTTCCTCGCCGACAGCGATATCGCTTTCCTCATGCCCTTCGTTCGCGATGAGCTGGCCAGGGTGACGGCGGACCATCGGCTTCACGTGCTGCGCGATGCCAACAGTGTCCCGTACGCCTTCCTGTGCGTCGAGCACGCCAAGATCGAGATGCTGTTCGTGCATCCCGATCAACGCGGCAGCGGCGCCGGCCGCACGCTGGTCCAGCACGCCATCGCCAGCCTGCAAGCCACGGCCGTCGACGTCAACGAGCACAACCCGCAAGCGCACGGCTTTTACCGCCACCTGGGATTTATCGAGGAAAGCCGCTCGGAATGCGACCCCTTTGGCAAGCCTTTCCCCATTTTGCACCTGAAACTGGCCGAAAAAGGCTGAAAACTCACCAAAAACCACCAAAACAGGCCGTTAACGCAAAAGTGGCTACCAAATCGGTAGCCACTTTTTTTACGCCTGTATCAGCCGTAATTTACTTTTTTGCCGCCGCCAGCGCTTGCGCGATCCAGCCGTCAAACTTTTGCTGGTGGTACTTGATCCAGCCGGCCGTATGGCGGGCGATATCGGCTTGCGTGTTTTCGCCGCGGCGCATGCGCTCATTCTGCGCATTGATGTCGGCCACGGGCAATTGCATCACTTCGAACAGCTTGGCCGCGGCCGGATTTTTCTCCGCCCAGGCCTTGTTCGATACGATGCGCGCCGTGTTGACGGCAAAACCGTAGTCGCTGCCATCGTCGAGGCGGGTGTTCACCTTGTCGGGATTGGCCGAGAACGGCACTTTCAGCCAGACCACGTCCTTGCCCGGCACCAGCACGCCGCTGACCCAGTATGGCGTCCACGTGTAGTACAGGATCGGTTCGCCACGCTTGTAACGGCCCAGGGTATCGGCGATCAGAGCCGCATAGCTGCCCTGCACGTGCGTTACCGTTTCGCGCAATTTGTACGCATCCATGTGGTTCTCGATCAGCGCTTCGCAGCCCCAGCCGGGGTTACAACCCGTCAAATCGGCCTTGCCATCGCCATCGTGGTCGAACAGCTTGGCCAGGGTGGGATCGCGCAACTGGTCGATATTCGTGATGTTGTACTTCACAGCCGTCGCCTTGTCGATCAAATAACCTTGCGCGGCAGGCCCCGCATACTGGCCCGTGCGCAGCAGCTTGGCGTCGCCGCCCGCATTGTTATAGAAATCCTTGTGCATCGGGTCCCAGTGCACGGCCATGAAGGTGGCGTCGCCGTTGGCGATGGCGATATGCGCGGTCGGGTATTCCACTTCCTTGATCGGCTGCACTTCGTAGCCGAGCTTTTCCAGCGCCTTGTCGACCAGCATGGTCTGGAAGGTTTCTTCCGCAATCGAGCTTTGCAGCGGCTGCACCTTGACGCCCTTGCCGGGCAGCGCATCGGCAGCTGCGGCCGGCGTCTGCGCCATGGCCAGGCTGGTGGTCAGGGCCATGGCGGCGATGGCCAGGGCGGAAAACAGCTGGAACTTGCGTTGCGATTTTTGCGTCACTTTAAAATTGTCAATTTGATGCATGTAAATCCTTTCTTATTGTGCGTTGGCCAGCGTTGCTTGCTGTTCAACATTATTTTTCTCCGTGTTGCCGCGCACCAGGCGCAGCACGAAACCGGCGGGACCCGTCTGGTACCAGTGGCGCACGCCGCGGCGTGGCTGGCCCATCGCTTGCGTCAGGCGGTCCAGGGTGATGGCCAGCAGCACGATACCGAGGCCACCCACCGTTGCCAGACCCATGTCCAGGCGGCCGATGCCGCGCAATACCATCTGGCCCAGACCACCGACGGCGATCATCGAGGCGATCACGACCATCGACAGCGACAGCATCAGCGACTGGTTGATACCGGCCATGATGGACGGCATGGCCAGCGGAAACTGCACGCGGGTCAGCAACTGCCACGGCGAGGCGCCATACGCGCGGGCCGCTTCGATCAGGTCCGGACGCACCTGGCGGATACCGAGGTTGGTCAAACGCACCAGCGGCGGCAGGGCAAAGATGATCGTCACGATCACGCCCGGCGCATTACCGATACCGAACAGCATCACCACCGGCACCAGGTAAACGAAGGCGGGCGTCGTCTGCATGGCATCGAGCAAGGGGCGCAGGATATTCTGTGCGCGGTCGCTGCTGGCAAGGAAAATACCGAGCGGCAAGCCGATGGCCAGGCAGAAGGCCAGCGACGTCAACACCAGCGACAGGGTCGTCATGGCTTCCGGCCAGATGCCCAGCATCGACACGAGCAGCAGCGCCAGCACGGTGCCGATGGCCAGGGTGCGGCTCGTGAACTGCCACGCCAGCAAGCCGATGATGGCGATCACCGTCAGCGACGGGGCCGCCAGCAGCACGCCTTCCACACCGGAAAGCACGCTGTCGATGGGCGCACGCACGGCCTGGAAGAACGGACGGAAATGGGCCACGACCCAGCCCAGGCCCTGGTTGATCCAGCTTTCCAGCGGCAGCGAGCCGTCGAAAATCTGCGTCAGGTGAAAGCCGGCCGCATGTTCCGGCTGTACGGCGGGCGCGGCGGCGTCGAGCCACGCGGTGCTGGCGTCGGTGGGGGGCGTCAGCGCCCAGGGATTGATCTGGGCGGCCTGTTCAACAACAGGTTCTACTGTGGAAACGGTGCTTGGGTTCATGCTTGTCCTTTCTGTTGTTGTTCGGCTATGGCTGGCGTGTCGCGGTCGAGGAACTTCAGCAAGGTCGTCTTGCTGATGGCGCCGCGGAAGCTGCCGTCATTGGCCACCACAGGGACGGCGTAAGGCAGTTGCGCCACCTGGCCGAACAGGCCGGCGACGGGCTCGTCTGCATCGATGGTCTGCACGTCGGGCAGATAGGCATGGGCCAGGCCCAGCGGGCCCACATGGCCGTCGAGCGCACTGCGCAGCGAATCGGCCGAGACGACGCCGAGGAACTTGCGCTGCGGATTGACGACATAGGCAAATGCGCGATCCTGCTCTTCCAGCATTGACAGCGCGGCGCGCGAACCGCGGCTCGGCGATTCCGACACGACGATCTGGCTCTTGCGGGCAATATCGCTGGCCTTGAAGACGGCCGCCGCATCAACGCCGCGCACGAAGTTGCGCACGTAATCGTTGGCCGGCTTGCGCAGGATTTCTTCCGGCGTGCCCACCTGCACCACGTGGCCATCTTTCATGATGGCGACGCGGTCGCCGATGCGCATGGCTTCGTCGAGATCATGCGAAATGAAGACGATGGTGCGGCGCTTGATTTGCTGCAAACGCAGCAGTTCCGATTGCATTTCCGTACGGATAATCGGATCGAGCGCGGAAAACGCTTCATCCATCAGCAAAATCGATGGATCGCAGGCCAGCGCACGGGCCAGGCCCACGCGCTGCTGCATGCCGCCCGACAATTCGTCGGGATAGCTGGCGCCGTAGCCATCCAGGCCCACTTGCTCCAGTGCTTGCTGGGCCAGCGCATGGCGCTCGGCCTTGGGCATGCCGGCCAGTTCCATGCCGAAGGCAGTGTTGTCGAGCACGGTAATTTGCGGCAGCAGCGCGAACGACTGGAACACCATGCTGATGTCCTTGCGGCGCAGGGCGCGCAGCTGGGCGTCCGGCAAGGTATTGATGTCGTTGCCGTCGATCAGGATGCGGCCGGCGGTGGGCTCGATCAGGCGGTTCAGCATGCGCACCAGGGTCGACTTGCCCGAACCGGACAGGCCCATGATGACGAAAATCTCGCCCGCTTCAATGGTAAAGGTGGCGTCGAAGACGCCGATGGTGCAGTCGGTCTTGGCCAGGATGTCCTGCTTGCTGGCGCCCTGACGGACGAGTTCAAGTGCTTCTTCTGGCTTGTCGCCGAACACTTTGAACACATGGTCGATAATGATTTGTTTTGCCACGATGTGGTTCTCCCTCGATTTGACGAATGGAATGAAACCCAGCAAGCCTGCTAGCTTGCGGCGGGAATCAGCAAACCCTGTTGCGTCGGCTACGCCACGGCGCACAATGCGCACGGGAGCGACAGGAAACAGGGGGTGACACGCGTGTGACCAGCGGATGGCCAAAGCCGGTGCCGGGGTGCCGTGTGCGTGCTAAAAGAGGCTGTGGTTCAGGACTTTTAACAACGCTAGCGCCATGCAAATACATGGCACCAAATGTATTTGACCGAAAAAAATCGACCAAGCTACTTTTAAACTGGATGCGGGTGTAAAACCCGAAGAATTATTCACCACTCAGCGAGCGGAGAGTACTGCGAA
Organism: Janthinobacterium sp. FW305-128; assembly: GCF_020858135.1. Classification (NCBI taxonomy): domain Bacteria; kingdom Pseudomonadati; phylum Pseudomonadota; class Betaproteobacteria; order Burkholderiales; family Oxalobacteraceae; genus Janthinobacterium; species Janthinobacterium sp. FW305-128. The sequence goes on from NZ_JACYMK010000015.1 coordinate 52,058, forward strand.
GCAGAAGGTGAAACGCGGTGTAGCTGTTGTAAATATGACTCAAGTATAACGCAAAAAGCCATCAAAGTCCAATGGCTTTCCAAATAGAAATGTGCTAGCAATGTTCGCCAGCGTACAGTCGGACGTAAAAAAGGCGAAAAGCGACATGTTTTCATCGTCTTTTCGCCCATCGCCGCGACATGCTCCCTAGCACCAAACAGGGCGCCAGACAAGCGGGCCAAATGCCATCAAACTGCTTCGGTAAACACCTTGCGCATTTTCTCGGCAATCTTGCCTTCAATCGTGGAGGCGAAGGCGCTGAGCATGAAACCCAACTTGATTTGCAGTTGCGCCTGCTCTTTTTCCAGGGTCAGCGAACCATCGACGCCGCTGCGCTCGAAGCGCAGCACATCGCCATCCCAGGCGCACGCCAGGTCATATTCCTGGGCCAGCTTGTCGGCCACTTGCTGCGCCGCTTCGCGCGCCTTTGCTGCTGTCAGCTTATGTTGCTGAACTATATTTATATCCGCCATCAAACGATCCTTTTATTATAAAAACGGGGGCAATACGGCCAGCATCATACCAGCCGCCATGCGGCGGGCACGGCCGCAGCGGGCGCCGGACGGCCAAAAAAGCCCGTCCTTCCCGCGCATCGTTTGCGCGGAATCAAACCGGATGCGCCCAAGCGGGAAGACTATTCCAGTTCCAGTTGCGCGTGTCTTGGAGAACTACCATGGACCAGAAAGTCATCGTGCCGGTCGAAGCCGTACTGACCAAATGCGTGTCCCTGCCCGTCGGCTATGTCCCTACACCCTCGGCGCCCTACCGCCAGCACCGCAAGAATGCGCAACTGACCTTACAGCCGGGCCCGCCCCGCCTGACGGAGGCAACGGTGCGCAACCTGGCCGCCGTGCCCGTCGGTTCACGCGTGCTGATCTGGAAGCAAGATCCGTCCGTCAGCGACCTGGGCACCCGTAAAGCCTTTTTGCCCGGGCTGATCCTGCAAGGCCCGCGCGACGCGCGCATCACGTTTGGCGAACCGGGCATCGCGCAAGTCAGCCCGAATGCCTTCGGCGACTTCATCGTCTCGCCCAATACCGACCAGTTCGACGCCGTGCACACGTTTGCCATCGTGCGCATGACACTCACCATGTACCAGCGCGCGCTGGCCAGCAACGACACGGCGCCGCCCCTACCCTGGCAATGGAACAGCGCCAGCAATACGGCACCGCTGCGCGTGTTCCCGCATGGCTTGCCCAACGTCATGAATGCGTATTACAGCCGCAGCGACAAGGCGCTCAAGTTCGGCGACTTCATCCCCAGCGGCGCCACCGAGCGCGTCTACACCTGCCGCTCGCTCGACATCGTCTCGCATGAAACGGGGCACGCCGTGCTCGATGGCCTCAAGCCGAATTGGCTGCTCAGCAACAATCCGCCGCAAACGGGCGGCTTGCACGAATCGTTCGGCGACCTGACGGCCATCTTCCTGGCCCTGTCGCAGCTGGACCAGGTGGAAGCGGTGATCGCGCAAACGAAGTCCGACCTGCACGATAAAACCTTCCTGGCCGACCTGGCGGAGCAGTTCGGCCTGGCCCTGGGCCGGCCGAATGGCTTGCGCAATGCCGACAATGACATCAAATTGTCGGAAGCGGGCACGGAAGTGCACGCCATCTCGCAAGTGTTTACGGGCGCCATCTACGACATCCTGGCCGACATCTTTGCCCACGAACGCCAGCCCCAGCTGGAAGACGACGCGGCCGTGCTGCACCGCTGCGGCGACTACCTGCGCAGCCTGGTCCTGCGCGCGCTGGTGGCATCGCCGGACCAGGCCGCCACCTATGCCGATGTGGCCGGCCACATGCTGACGATCGCCCAGGCCGATGGCAATGGCGCCTACCTGGACTTTATCCGCAACAGCTTTACCGTGCGCGAAGTGCTCAAGGCCAATGCCATGACGGAGGAGGGGCAAATGACGTTTGCCCCCGATATCGTCGACGAAGACGGCGCCGTGCAAGACCGGCGCGCCTGCTGCGGTACCATGAACCATGCGGAATACAGCGAATCGGACCAGTTGCTCGAAGCGGAGCGCGAAGCGCTGGCCGCCTGGTGCCGCAGTTACGGTCCCCGGTAAACAGTCCCATGCGAGGCAGCGCACCGGCGCGTCCGCTTCAGGCCAGCCGCAGCAGCGGCAGGCCATGACGCGGCCCACACCACCCACAACAGCAAGGAGCAGCATGAAAATTTCAGCCCGCAGCAGCGGCGGCTTTGCCGGCCTGAGCGAACAGTATGAGATCGATACGCAAGCCCATCCCGCTGGCCCCAGGCTGGAAGCGGCACTGGCCAGCAGCGGCTTTTTCACGCAGCCGCAGGCCACGGATGAACACGTGGGCGCCGATATTCCCCGCTGGCAGATCACCGTCGACGCGCCCACCGCGCGGCGCACCATCACGTTTGCCGAGGATGGCAGCGCTGAAAATGCACGATGGCAGCAATTGCTGGCGCAAATACGCGCCAGCGCCTGAGTGTTCCGGCACTTATTTGTGCCGATCTTGATTTGAGTAAAACAAAAACACCACACGTCAAGCCAGCACATCCCCCGCCCTGCTCCCTGCCGCATCGGGCGACTGTCGCGTTCTTGCCGCGTTCTTCATGGCAACGTCCCGGATAGTCGCTGAATTGCCCGCTCTGCGCGGCAATGACACTGCCAAAAAATGAATTTGCTTATATGTATTGTATATAAGCGGGATTTGTGAGAAATAGCGAATTGCCTTAAAATACAATGCTTTGCTTTAGTATGCGCCGCCGAGGTTCCTGCAGGCGCTACAGCACCTCCCCCAAATTGATAGGACTGTTATGACCCACGTTGTCACCGAATCCTGCATCGCCTGTCGCTATACCGACTGCGTCGATGTCTGCCCGGTAGATTGTTTCCGGGAAGGCCCGAACTTCCTGGCAATCGATCCGGACGAATGTATTGACTGCGCCGTCTGCGTGGCAGAGTGCCCGGTGAACGCGATTTTCGCGGAAGAGGACGTGCCGGGCGACCAGCAAGCCTTCATCAAGATCAACGTCGATCTGGCCCGTAACTGGCCTTCGATCACCAAGACGAAGGCTGCCTTGCCGGAAGCGGAGCAATACAAGGACGTCAAGGACAAGCTCGACATGCTGGTGCGCTAAGCGCACGGCAGCTGCGGCGGCAATTCCGGCGGGGATGGATATTCTTCCCCGCAGGGGCGTGGCGGCAAAAAACAGACAAAAAGCAGCGGAAACGCTGCTTTTTTTGCTTTTAAAGCATCGTTGCAGCTCTATCCACGTAACTGTGGCGCGCTGTCACAACTATGCGCAAACAGTGGACCTATGCGCGGTAAAGCACATTTTGTCCTCAACAAATATCGTAAAATTGGATTATGATATTTGAGCCGATATTGGCGCTTGGAATCAAACAAGGACTCTATATGCTTTACCAACTGCACGAACTGCAACGCTCTTTCCTCACTCCGGTGATGCAATGGGCAGACATGTCCTCCAAGTTATTTACCAACCCGGTTTCCCCTCTGGCCCACACCCCGTTTTCGCAACGCATCGCAGCCGGCTACGAGCTGATGTACCGCCTTGGCAAAGACTACGAAAAACCACAATTCGACATCAAATCCGTTCTCGTCCAGGGCGAGAGCGTCGACATCCGCGAACACGTTGTCGTGACAAAACCGTTTTGCCGCCTGATTCACTTCAAAAAAGAAGCCACTGGCTTGCAACAGCCCAAAGTTTTGCTGGTTGCCCCCCTGTCCGGTCACCACTCGACCCTGCTGCGCGATACCGTGCGCGGCTTGCTGGCCGAGCACGATGTCTACATCACCGACTGGACGGACGCGCGCATGGTACCGCTGACGGAAGGCCCGTTCCACCTCGATGACTACATTTATTATGTGCAAGAATTCATCCGCCTGCTGGCGCCTGATTTGCACGTGATTTCCGTCTGTCAACCGACCGTGCCCGTGCTGGCCGCCATCTCGCTGATGGCGACGGCAAAAGATCCGCACATGCCGAAAACCATGACGATGATGGGCGGCCCGATCGACCCGCGCCGCTCGCCCACGCAAGTAAACAACCTGGCGACGGAAAAGAAGTTCTCGTGGTTTGAAAACACCGTGATCTACGCGGTGCCGCCGAACTACCCGGGCTTTGGCCGCAAGGTGTATCCGGGCTTCCTGCAGCACGCCGGCTTCATCGCCATGAACCCTGGCCGCCACGCGCAAAGCCACCGCGAGTTCTACATGCACCTGGTGACGGGCGATGACGAGCCGGCGGAAGGCCACCGCCAGTTCTACAACGAGTACAACGCCGTACTGGACATGCCGGCCGAGTACTACCTGGAAACCATTAAAACGGTTTTCCAGGAATTCAGCCTGCCGATGGGCACCTGGAAAGTGGGCGGCCAGCTGGTGCGTCCGCAAGACATCACGAACGTGGCCCTGTTCACCGTGGAAGGCGAACTGGACGACATTTCCGGTGCCGGCCAGACGCAAGCCGCACACGACTTGTGTTCCGGCATCCCTGCCGACATGCAGCAAGACTTCGTGGCGCCGAAATGCGGCCACTACGGTATCTTCTCGGGCCGCCGCTGGCGCGAGATCATTTGCCCGAAGATCGGCGAATTCATCCAGAAACACGGCTGATACACGGCATACCCATCGAAACGCCACGCCAGTTCATACTGGCGTGGCGTTTTCTTTTATGTCTCGCTCATGCCCGTTCGATTTTCACCGTCGGGCGCGTATTGACAAAGATTTGCTCGACCCTTGGCTCGCCCGGTCCCGGCTTCTTCATCGCATAGCCGTTCACGGGCTGCGAACGGTTCACCCACAGCGCGTAATACAGGTGGTCGGCGCGCGGATCTTCCGTATTCGGGTGGATCAATATCGTCAAGCCCAGGCTGTTGAGCTGCAGCCACGGCACGATCACCGGTAACAGGTCATTCGTAAAGCCAAAGTAAAACGACGGCGTCACGTGCGGGCCGCGCGGCTCCAGATTCCAGTCGCCCAGCTCGATCTGGAAGCGCTCGGCCGCCCACTTGCGTATCAGCGCCGCCTTCTGGTAACTGTCTTCGTCAAAGTAGATATGCGCGTGATAACTCTCGATATCCGTGTAGGCGCGCGGCTTGCTCGGCAAGGTTTCCTCGCCGGGGCGCACGCTGACGGGGCGCGGCGTGGGCGCCGTATCCGTATGCTCGCCCCATGGGCTTTTACCGGGTGGCGGATTGACTCGTTTTACCGCGCCATCCTGCGCCAGGGCCGACCCCGCCAGGCCGGAAGCGGCCAGCGCCGCCACCAGGCCGCCGCCGCGCAAGAGCGTGCGGCGCTGCGGCGAAAGGAGATTCGCCCATTCCAGATCGATGGCGGCGTGTTGATTGTGTTCAGACATAGGATTTCCTGTTCTTGATGATCGGTAGAGGGATGGGAAAATCAGAACGAGACGGTGGCGCGGGCGTAGTAATAGCCGCCCAGCACGCCCAGTGGTCCCGAGTTGTCATACGCGCCCGCGTACTGCGCCAGGCTGGCGGCGCTGCGCGCTGCGCGCGGCACCTGGTTCGGCTTCTGGTCGAAGACATTGTTGGCGCCCACCGTCACGTTGATGCGCTTGCTGATGTCGTAGCCGACACTGACATCCGTCACGAAGGCCGCTTTCAGCTGGTAGTCGCCGCCCGTAATGGCGTTCAGGCGCTTGAGCTTGCCGTAGCGCGTCTCGCGTACATTGAATGTCCAGCCGGCTTTTTCATACGCCAGCGTGATGATTTCCTTGTCGCGCGGCGCGCGGTACAGCAAGTCGTACTCGGCCGATTTGCTCAGGGTGCCGATGTTCGGCAAGCCTTGCAGCACGGCGGGAAGGTCCGCCTTGCCCACCAGGCTGGTATGGTTGATGTTCGCGGCCGCCGTCCAGCGCAGCTTGCCGTCGGCCACGCGCAGCACATCCTCGGCCGTGAAGTCGATGCCGCGCGTGCGCGTGTCGCCCACGTTGGCAAAGTAATGCGCGACGAGGCCATTGCCCACCGTCAAACCCGCCGAGCGCAGCAGGTTTTCAATGACGCCCGCTTGCGCCGCCGTCAGCGGCCGGCCACTGCCATCGAGCGCCATGCCCGAGCTGCGGTCGATGCCGATATTCGACGACACGCCCAGGCGGTCGCTGACCTTGATTTGATACGCGTCAACGGCAAGGCGCAGGGTCGGCGTGGGGTTGAAGGTCAACCCGGCCGACAGATTCGTCGATTTTTCAGGTTTTAACGCTTGCGCGCCCAGGGCCCGCGCGGCAACGGAATTGGGCTGTGCCAGGGTGTAGGGCACGCCCGCATGGTCCGACGTGTTCGAATACGATTGCGTCACCAGGCTAGGCGCATGGAAACCATTGCTGACGGTGCCGCGCACGGCCACGGCGGGCGTGACGTCATAACGGGCGGACAAACGGCCCGTCGTCTTGCTGCCGAAATCGGAATATTTTTCGGCGCGCAAGGCCGTGTCGAGCAGCCATTGCGGCGCCAGCTTCGCGCCCAGGCCGACGTACGCCGCATAGCTGTGGCGCGCCGTGTCGGACGCATCGACGGGCAGGTAGCCAGCCAATGCCGACGAACCGCTGCCCTGCCAGGAAGCGGGTTCGCCCGGGCTGCGCTGCTGCGTTTCATGCGAGTACTCGAGACCGATGCTGAGATCGGCCGGCTCGCTCAAGCCCAGCTGCACGGGACGGCGTGCGTCCGCATTCGTCGTCGAGCGGCTGTAGCGCTGATTGCCGATGTCAAAATCCGTCTTACCGCCCGGATAGGTCAGCGAGTAGTTGGCCGAGTTTTCCACGCCCACGTCGATATCGTCGCGGCCATAGGTGCTGCTGATATCCCAGCTCCAACCGGCCGTCTCGCCCTTGATGCCGCCCGTCAAGGAAAAATCGTTTTCGTTCGTCGTTTCATACGGCGTGAAGCCGTCGGGATACACGGCCAGCAAGCCCTTGTTGTTATTGAAAATGGTATTGGGCAGACGGAAATTCTGCGCCGAGCGGGCATTGCGGTGCGCATACGTGCCGAAACCGTACAGTTGCACCTCGTTCGACACGTCATAACCGAGGTTGGCGCTGAGCGAGGCGGTCGTGCTTTGCGGCACGCCCGTATTGCGCCAGGGATTGCTGTTGCGCGTCGCTTCGGCCGGGTTCGGCGAAGCGCCGGCTGGCAAGCTGTTGTTCGGCCCCAGTTTGACCAGCTGGCCATCGCTGTTGCGCACGGCCGGATACGACAGGTAGCCGGGATTCAAGCCGAAGTTACGCACGGCAATGCCCTGGCGCTGGACTTCGGCGCCGAAGTGGGCAAAGCCGTGTTCGCCCAGGCGCGTGCCGCCATCGATGCGCGCGGAACCGTTCGTGCCGTCGCCATCGTAGGTGGAACCGAGCTGCGTGCTGAAGCTGCCCTTGTCATCCGCTTTCAGGATGATGTTGATGACGCCGGCGATGGCGTCGGAACCGTAGATGGCGGAGGCGCCGTCGCGCAGGATTTCCACGCGGGCAATGGCACCCGCGGGGATCAGGGCCAGGTCGGTGGCGACGGAACCGGGAAAACCATCCTCATTGACGATGGCCGTCGTATGCCGGCGCTTGCCGTTGACCAGCACCAGGGTATGCGAGGGGTCCAGGTTGCGCAACTGGCCCGCGCGCACGATGCTGCCCAGGTCGGGCTGCACGCGGGCCGGCAAGTTAAACGATGGCAAGGCCGTATCGAGCGCGTCGAGCAGGTTCAACTTGCCCGTGGCCTGCAATTGCTGCGCGCTGATCACGTCGATCGGCGCGGCGCTGTTGGCCACTGTGCGGCCCGTGCCGCGCGCACCCGTGACGATGACGGTGTCCAGCGGCGCTTGCGCATGAGCCGCGCCAGGCGCTCCCAGCACGAGCACGGCCAACGAGACGGCGTGCGCCAATTGCAGCAAACGGGGGACGGGCTCTTGCTTGTGAATCAATTCCGGCATACGAAAACATCCTTTCAAAGTCGTCAACACAGTGGCTGCAGACTAAAGGATGGACAAACAAACAAGAACGAATGGTTTCGTATTTAGATATTTCGTTTTGGCAACGAACAACAACGGCGCGCAGTGTCAGGGATGGGCTGTCGTCGCCGCCAGGCTCTAATCGAGCCGCTTCCAATAATCGCGTTCGAGGCGGGCCGTGTCGATATCGCGCGCCGCCTCATTGAAGCGCTTTTGCCGGGCTGCCCCCTCGGCATCGCGCTGGAAGCACACATGCACGGGGCGCTCCTTGAAGACGGTATCGATGACGGCGATGCGCTCCCGTTCAGCTTTGCTGAAGTTGCGTCCCATCAGCAAGTGCTGCAGCACATGGCGCTCGATGACGATCACGCGATAACGCTTGATCAACAGTTTCTTCAGATTCGTCGCGTCGTTCAAGCCCTCTTCCGTCCTCAGCTCGCCGCGCGCCACCATGCCGTCGAATTGCTCCCCATTCGAATAACCGGCCACGGTGCCGATGCGCAGCTTGCCCAGATCAGTCAGGGCGGCGCCGGGCACGCCATCCTCCTTCAGGTAGGCCAGCACACCTTGCGTGTTACCAACCGGAACAGAAAAATGACAAAGTTTTTCCCGTTCGGGCGTGCGCCAGACGGCCAGGAAACCGGCGTAGCGGGGACTGGCCAGGCCAAACTGCATGGCGCGCTTCCAGGGAAAATACTCATATTTGACGACATAGCCCATGCGTTCGAAGACGGCGCTGACCATGGCGCCCGACATGCCGTCGGCAGGCAGGCTGCGGGAAATAAAGGGAGGCCAGTCTTCCGCCGCGAAGCGGACGATGCGCGAGCTGGCAGCGCCCGGCGCCGCCATGGGAGAGCCAGCCTGCCCGTATGCAAGGGCAAGTGTGGAGTGCATGAATAAACAGAAGGGCAAACCAACTGTCCGGAGGAAACGCATGTTTTGCTCCTATGACCTGGTACGCCTCACAGGGGGCGACAACAGGACTGGCGGTCGGCTTTTTGATTAGTAGCTTGATGAAAATCATGCTCCCACAAAAAAAAGGAATTGCAAAGTTGTTTATTTGCACTTTGACATTCCCAAGGGAAATAAAATACGATTGCGGCGCGCCTGCAACAGCTGGCCCTGGCACCCGCTATCCCCTCCTACAAAACAGGTTTTTACTTGTGCGCGGCCCAGATGGCCGATAATGACGTTTTACCGTGGAAGATGACCGTGCCGCACCCTGCCCCTGCCTCACTTGCCGACCAGATCGAAGACTTGCTGCCGCAAACACAATGCACCAAATGCGGCTACAACGGCTGCCGCCCGTATGCGGAAGCGATAGCCGCAGGCAGCGCCGACATCAATCAGTGCCCACCGGGCGGCGCGCAGGGCATCGTGCGCCTGGCCGGCTTGCTGGGCAAAAAAGTTATTCCGCTCAATCCCGTCAACGGCCTCGAACGTCCGCGATCTGTCGCCTATATCGACGAATCGCTGTGTATCGGCTGTACCTTGTGCATCCAGGCCTGTCCCGTGGACGCCATTGTCGGCGCCGCCAAGCAGATGCATACGGTAGTGACCAGCCTGTGCACGGGCTGCGACCTGTGCGTGGCGCCTTGCCCCGTCGACTGCATCGTCATGTACCCGGTCAGCGGTGACGCCACGGGCTGGGATGCCTGGAGCCAGATGGATGCGGACGACGCGCGCGCGCGCCACGATTTCCGCATGCAGCGGCTGCACCGCGAAGCCGAGGCCAACGATGCGCGCCTGGCCGCCAAGGCCGTCGCCAAGATGCAGGAAGTGACGCAGGAAGTGCCGGTCACGCCAGATGAACTGGCGGAAAAGGAGCGCAAGCGCGCCATCATCGCCGCCGCCATGGAGCGCGCGCGCGCCAAGGCCGCCGCCAGCACCCAGACCGAACCGCCCGCCCCCAACACGCCGAAAAAAGACGCATGAACGCTGCCAAACGCCTGGAAATCTTTACGCGCTTCCGCGCCGCCAATCCTTCCCCGAAAACGGAACTCGAATACACGACGCCGTTCGAGCTGCTGATCGCCGTGCTGCTGTCGGCGCAGGCAACCGACGTGTCCGTCAACAAGGCCACGCGCCTGCTGTATCCGGTCGCCAATACGCCGGCCCAGATACTGGCCCTGGGCGTCGACGAGCTGGCCAGCTACATCCGCACCATCGGCCTGTTCCGCACCAAGGCCAAGAATGTCATCGCCACCTGCCAGATCCTGCTGGATCAGCACGGCGGCGAAGTGCCGCGCGACCGCGCTTCGCTGGAAGCCTTGCCCGGCGTGGGCCGCAAGACGGCCAATGTGGTCATGAACACGGCGTTTGGCGAACCGACGATGGCGGTCGACACGCATATCTTCCGCGTCTCAAACCGCACCGGCATTGCGCCAGGCAAGAATGTCGATATCGTCGAGCAAAAGCTGCTCAAATTCGTGCCCAAGGAATTCCTGCACGACGCCCACCACTGGCTCATCCTGCACGGCCGCTACACCTGCACGGCGCGCAAGCCGCAATGCTGGAACTGCATGATCGCCGACCTGTGCGATTACAAGGAAAAATCGCCGGTGCCGGCCGTGGCGTAAAGCAACGGCCCGAATAGGGCCGATGTCGTTGCTGCGTAGGTCGGATTAGGCGCAAGGCGCCGTAATCCGACGACCTTGTTGGCCGGTGGTGGCGTCGGATTACGCGGCGTTCGCCGCTAATCCAACCTACAACAACACCATATTGTCGCGATGAATCAGCTCATGGCCTTCCATGTAGCCGAGTATCGCTTCGATCTCGGTGGACGGCTTGCGCATGATGCGGCGCGCTTCGCCGCTCGTGTAGTTCGACAGGCCGCGCGCCACGGGCACGCCGTGCGCGTCAACGCAGGTGATGACGGCGCCGCGGCCAAATTCGCCGTTCACGCCCGTCACGCCGATCGGCAGCAAGGATTTGCCTTCCTGGCGCAGCTTTTGCACGGCGCCCGCATCGAGCACGACGGCGCCGGCCGTATGCAGATGATCGGCCATCCACTGCTTACGCGCCGTCAATTGGCCCGTTTGCGCCAGCAACTGCGTGCCGATCGCTTCGCCCTGTGCCAGGCGGCTGAGCACGTCGCTGTCGCGCCCCCAGGCGATGATGGTATGGGCGCCGGACTTGGCGGCGCGCTTGGCGGCGAGGATTTTCGTCAGCATGCCGCCGCGCCCCAGGCTGCTGCCGGCACCGCCGGCCATCGCTTCCAGGGCCGGATCACCGGCGATGCCTTGCGTGATCAGGCAGGCGTTCGGGTCCTTGCGCGGGTCGGCCGAAAACAGGCCGTGCTGGTCCGTCAGAATGACCAGCGCATCGGCCTCGATCAGGTTGGCGACCAGGGCGCCCAGGGTATCGTTGTCGCCGAACTTGATTTCATCGGTGACGACGGTATCGTTTTCATTGATGATGGGCACTACGCCCAGGCGCAGCAAGGTCGTCAGGGTGGAGCGGGCATTCAGGTAGCGTTCGCGGTCGGCCAGGTCGGCATGCGTGAGCAGCACTTGCGCCGTGCCGAGGCTGTGGGCGCGGAAGCTGCTTTCATAGATTTGCGCCAGGCCCATCTGGCCGACGGCGGCGCACGCCTGCAATTCGTGGATATCGGTGGGGCGCTGCTCGAAACCGAGGCGCAGCATGCCTTCGGCGATGGCGCCGGAACTCACCAGCACCACTTCCTTGCCGAGGGCGCGCAAGCCGGAAATCTGCGCGGCCCAGCGCGCGATGGCAGCATGGTCGAGTCCGCGGCCATCATTGGTGACCAGCGAGGAGCCGACTTTGATGATGATGCGGGTAGCTTTTTGAATCACGGAATCCATGGGGCGGCGCTCTTCACTTAATAGACGTCAGCGCGCAGGACGCAGCAGCAGCAAGGCCAGCCCCGCCGTCAACTCCATTGCGCACATGAACAACACAAAACCCTGGGGCAAGCCGAAGCTGATGGCCGCGAACAGGCGGCCGGCGGGCTGCGCCAGGACCAACATTGCAGTGATATCGCCGAGGACGGGCAGTTCGCCCTGCCGTGCCGCGAACAGCGCCAGGAGCGCGGTAGCGCCCCAGACACCGACATGGGAAGCGTAGAACTGGCTGTAGCCATCGACGCCGTTGAGGAAGATGCCCATGCCGGCCGCCATTTCATCGGCGAACAGCAGACAGGCGACCGCGCTCAGCCCGTAAGCATACGCGATCAGATGCAATACACGGCGCTGCCACGCTTGCTTGCGTGCGAACGCGGCAGCGACCGTCTGTACCGACATCAGGGTAAGGCGCTTAGTCGAGGATCTTGAAACGCGGATCATCCGGGTCGATCGACGAGATACCGCGTGCTTCTTCGGTCATCTGCGTTTCTTCGGCACGGCTTTCGCTGTGTTTCTTCTCTTCCAGATGTTGATAAATCGCATTGACCAGTTCCGGGCAACCCTGATGGTTCAGCGCGGAAATCTCGAAGACGGGACCTTTCCAGGCGAAACGCTTGAGGAAGTCCTTGACGATCTTCTTGCGCTCTTCTTCCGGCACCATGTCGAGCTTGTTCAGCACCAGCCAGCGCGGCTTGTCGACCAGCGACTCGTCGTACTTCTTCAATTCCTTGACCAGCGCCTTGGCTTCCTTGACAGGATCGACGTTGGTTTCAAACGGCGCCAGGTCGACGATGTGCAACAGCAGACCCGTGCGCTGCAAGTGGCGCAGGAATTGATGGCCCAGGCCAGCGCCTTCGGAAGCGCCTTCGATCAAGCCAGGAATATCGGCGATCACAAAGCTCTTCTCGTGCGACACGCGCACCACACCCAGGTTCGGGTGCAGGGTGGTAAATGGATAATCGGCAATTTTCGGACGCGCGTTCGAGACGGCCGAAATGAACGTCGATTTGCCGGCGTTCGGCATGCCCAGCAGGCCCACGTCGGCCAGCACTTTCAGTTCCAGGCGCAATTCGCGGCGTTCGCCTTCCTTGCCCTCGCCTTTTTGGCGCGGTGCGCGGTTGGTCGAGGACTTGAAGTGAATATTGCCCCAGCCGCCTTCGCCGCCCTTGGCCAGCATTTCGGTCTGGCCGTGTTCGGTCAGATCGGCCAGGATTTCGCCGCTCGCGTTGTCGATGATCAAGGTGCCAACCGGCATGCGCAGGTGGATGTCATCGGCGCCCTTGCCATAGCAATCTGCGCCACGGCCAGGCTCGCCATTGCGAGCCTTGTGCATTTTGGAGAAGCGGAAATCGACGAGCGTGTTGATATTGCGGTCGGCGACTGCCCAAATGGTGCCGCCCTTGCCGCCATCGCCGCCATCGGGACCGCCGAAAGGCCGGAATTTTTCACGGCAGAAAGAGGCGCAGCCGTTGCCGCCATCGCCCGCGATGACTTCGATTTTTGCTTCGTCGATAAACTTCATAATTTTGCCGCCATAAAACTAAAAAGGCTCTACCTTGGGCAGAGCCTTTCGATTGAAGGCTTGCGCCTTACATCATGCGATCATTGCGGAGCGAACTGGCGCTCCGCCAATGAATTACGCTGGTACTGCTTCGTTTGGTACAACGGTCACGAATTGCTTCGAGCCGGCACCTTTGACAACGAACTTCACTTTGCCCGCGATCAGCGCGAACAACGTATGGTCCTTGCCCATGCCTACGCCTTCGCCGGCGCGCACTGGGGTGCCGCGTTGACGAATGATGATGCCGCCAGCATTGATAGCTTGGCCGCCGTAGACTTTAACGCCCAGACGCTTTGATTCTGAATCACGGCCGTTTCGCGTTGTGCCGCCGCCTTTTTTATGTGCCATTTAAGACTCCTTGATAGCTGATTAATTCAAACAGCGGCGATTAGCCGTTGATCGAAACGATTTGGATTTCGGTAAAATTCTGGCGATGGCCTTGATGCTTTTGGTAGTGCTTACGACGACGCATCTTGAAAATTTTGACCTTATCATGGCGACCATGCGCCACAACCGTAACCAGTACCGTTGCACCTTCGACCAATGGAGCACCAAACTTGATGCTGTCGCCCGCGCCTACTGCGAGAACTTGATCGATGGTGATTTCGGAACCAATGTCTGCCGGTATCTGTTCTACTTTAAGTTTTTCGCCAGCGACAACTTTGTATTGTTTGCCACCGGTTTTTATGACCGCGTACATGATTTGAAACCTCATCAAATGTTGAAAGAATTTGTCCCACTGTCACGCAAAGCAAGCCGTACACAACAGGGGGAACCAGCGATTATACACGGACTGAGAAATTGCGTCAAAAAGTATTCACAAAGCTTGACGATCGTGGTATGTCGACAACCTGACCATCATGTCAGGCTCGCGCCAGGCAGACAGGAAAACGCGCGGCAGTGCCAACAAGATCAAACAATTGCCTTACAGCCATAGGCAAACATCACGCGTGCGCAAGCCTTGTCGTATAATCGCGGCACCCACAATCTAATGCAGGTTCGCCTTGTCTGACGCTAACAAACACGTTAACCAAAACACCATCGTGCAAACGATTGCCGCCGATATGGATGCAGTCAATACGGTGATCCGCCAAAAGCTGCACTCCGATGTCATTCTGATCAACCAGATCGCTGAGTACATCATCAGCGCAGGGGGCAAACGCATCCGTCCCGTGCTGATTTTGCTGGTGGCCAATGCCCACGCCTATCGCGGCACGGCGCACCATGAACTGGCCGCCGTGGTTGAATTCATCCACACGGCCACCCTGCTGCACGACGACGTCGTCGACGAATCGTCGATGCGCCGCGGACGCCAGACGGCCAATGCCCTGTTCGGCAATGCCGCTTCGGTGCTGGTGGGCGACTTCCTGCACTCGCGCTCGTTCCAGCTGATGGTGTCGCTCAATAATATGCGCGTCATGCAAATCCTCTCCGACGCCACCAACGTGATCGCCGAAGGTGAAGTGCTGCAATTGCTGAACATGCACGATCCGGACGTGACGCAGGAAAGCTACCTGAACGTCATCCGCTCGAAGACAGCCAAGCTGTTCGAAGCATCGGCGCAACTGGGCGCCCTGATCGCCGGCGCCGGCGAAGACGATATCGAAGCGGCTGCCGAATACGGCCGCTCGCTGGGCACGGCTTTCCAGCTGATCGACGACGTGCTCGACTATGCAGGCGACGCCGCCGAAATCGGCAAGAACGTGGGCGACGACTTGCGCGAAGGCAAACCCACCATGCCGCTGATCTGGCTGATGGAAAACGGTACGCCGGAACAACGCGAACTGGTGCGCAGCTGCATCGAGCAAGGCGACGAACAGCATTTCGATACGGTCCTGACGGCCATCACCAGCAGCGGCGCCCTCGACTACACGCGCAAGCAGGCGGAAATCGCCGGCCAGCGCGCCGCCGATGCCATCGCCGGCTGGCCCGACAGCATCTACAAGCAATCGATGCTGCAACTGTGCTCGTTTGCCGTGGACCGCAATCACTGATCGCGTTGTACTTATATGCAATACAAAACGGCGCCACTGGCGCCGTTTTTTATACTCCGCTCATTTCACCGGCTTGCCGTCGGCGCCGACCACGGCCTGGCCATCTTCCTTGGCAAATGCCCCTTGCTGCGGCAGCGGCAGGATCTCCAGCACCTTTTCCGACGGCCGGCACAGGCGCACGCCCAGTGCCGTGACGACGATGGGGCGGTTGATCAAAATAGGATGGGCTTGCATGGCGTCCAGCAGGGCCGCATCGCTCAGCTCAGGATTGGCCAGGCCCAGCTCGTCGTACAGGGCGCCCTTGTCGCGCATGACGGCGCGCACGGACAGGCCCGCACGCTCGATCAGGTCGACCAGTTCCTCGCGCGAAGGCGGATGCTTGACGTAATCGATGATGACGGGCTCGACGCCCGTGTTGCGGATCAGGGCCAGGGTGTTGCGCGACGTGCCGCATGCCGTGTTGTGATAAATCGTGATCGTCATGGTGTGATGTCCTTTACATTGGGTTCGCTGACGCAGCAAGGTGCGCCGGCGCAGCAGTTCTCGGTCAGGAAGGCGAGCAAGCCGTTCATGCCCGCATAATTGGCCGCGTAGATGATGGAACGGCCTGCCTTGTTCGCCGTCACCAGATTGGCGTGCGCCAGTTCTTTCAAGTGAAATGACAGCGACGATGGCGCAATCGCCAGCGCGTCGGCGATTTTCGTCGCGGCCATGCCTTCCGGCCCCGCTTGCACCAGAAGGCGGAATACGGCCAGCCGCGATTCCTGCGCCAGCGCAGCCAGGGCCACGATGGCGGAAGCGCTCGTCAGCGGCGTCGCCTGGTTCGCTATTGACTTTTCATTTTTCATATTTCAATAATAGTCGAATTATTGAATCATTTCAAGCGCGGCGTCTTACGTAACCCAGCGCACCGACTGTCCCGGCCTATCGGTCTACCTTGATGAAAAATCACTGCGATCGGCATTCCCATGACACGCTCAACCCCGCTCAACATCCTCGGCTGGAGCCTCGCCGCCCTGCTTGCCCTCATCGCCATCGTGGCCATCTTCGTGCTGACCTTCGACTGGAACCGCGCCCGTCCCTACATCAACGAAAAAGTGTCGGAAAGCACGGGCCGCAGCTTCGTCATCGGCGGCGACCTGCAGGTGACGTGGAAGCAAGGCCTGAAAACGGAACCGGGCTGGCGCCGCTACGTGCCGCGGCCTGTCATCAGCGCCCACGATGTGCGCATGAGCAACCCGGACTGGGCGACAGCCGGCCCGCAACTGGCCAGCGCGAAACGCATCGACCTGGCCATCCATCCCTTGCCCCTGTTGCAGCACCGCGTGGTGCTGACAGACCTGGCGCTCGACGCACCCAATATCGCCTTGCAGCGGCGCGCCGACGGCAGCAACAGCTGGACCTTGAAGGATAACGGTCCTTCGGCATGGGACGTGGAAATCCAGCGCATGGCCTTCGCCGACGGCGCCATCCGCTACCTGGACGAAGGCATCGCGCTCGACGTGCAAGCCAAGGTCAGCTCGACGGCGCCCGACGCCACGCCGGGCGACGCGCAGGGCAACGTCCCCGTGCAGAAATACGGCATCGCCTTTACCCTGGGCGGCAGCTACCGCAAGGCGCCCGTGACGGGCGGCGGCAAGGCGGGCGCCGTGCTGTCATTGACCGACAATAACACCGTGTATCCCGTGCAGGCGCATGCCGTACTGGGCAAGAACAAGGCCAGCATCGATGGCACCCTGACGGACCCGCGCTCGCTGTCCGGCATCGATTTGCAGCTGAGCCTGGCAGGCGCCAGCATGGCCGATCTGTACCCGCTGACGGGCGTGCTGCTGCCGGAAACGCCGGACTACGCCACCAAAGGCCGCCTGCTGGGCAAGAAGGACGGTGCCAGCTGGAACTGGACCTACCAGAACTTCAAGGGCACGGTGGGACAGAGCGACCTGGCCGGCACCTTGCAATACCTGCCGCGCCAGCCCCGCCCCTTGCTGCGCGGCGAGGTGACGTCGCAGCAGCTGCGCCTGGAAGACCTGGGCCCCGCCATCGGCGCCGACAGCAATGCCAAGAAACAGGCGCGCGGCAAGGCGCCCGTGCAGCCCGACAATAAAGCCTTGCCGGTGGAACAGTTCAATACGGCGAAATGGGATGCGCTCGACGCCGACGTGAAATTCACGGGCAAGAAACTGGTGCGCACGCACGATATCCCACTCAACGATATCGTCGCCACCATCCGCATGAAAGACAAGGTGCTGAGTTTGACGCCGCTCAACTTCGGCATGGCCGGCGGCGACATCACCTCGAACATCACGCTCGACGGCCGTCAAAAAACCATCGCCGCGCAAGCCAAGGTGGCGGCGCGCCACCTCAAGATTCGCGAACTGTTTCCCAAGCTGCAATCGATGCAAGCGAGCTTCGGTGAAGTGTATGGCGATGCGGCGCTGACGGGCCACGGCAACTCCGTTTCCGCCATGCTGGCCAGCGCGAATGGCGAACTGGCGGCCACCGTCAGCGAAGGCTCCGTCAGCCAGTTCATGCTGGAACTGGCCGGCCTGAACCTGGCCAACGCCGTCTTCGTGAAGATCTTTGGCGACAAGCAAGTCCATCTGAACTGCCTGGCCAGCGATTTCGCCGTCACGAATGGCCAGGCCGACGTGCGCCGCTTCGTGCTCGATACGGACACGGCCGTGGTGAATATCACGGGCAACGTCAACCTGGCAACAGAAACCCTGGACCTCGACGTGCGGCCCCGCACCAAGGGCGCGCGCATCATCACCCTGCGCACGCCGCTGTATGCGAAAGGCACGTTCAAGAACCCGGACGTGGGTCCGCAAAAAGGCCCGCTGGCATTAAAGGCCGGCGCCGCCGTGGCCCTGGCCACCGTCGTCACCCCGCTGGCCGCCCTGCTGCCGCTGGTCAACGTCGACAAAGCCCCCGACACGGATTGCGCCGCCGTCATGGCGCAAGCGAACGCCACGCGCAAGGCGCCAAGCTCGCCTGCGACGAATGCGCCGGCGAAAAAGGTCAGCGAAGCGGACATCAACAAGGCACAGCAGGAAAAGAAATAGACCTTGACGCAGCCGCTTGAAACCCGCCCCGCCATCTGCTGTAATAACAGTAAGCGGGGTGTGGCTCAGCCTGGTAGAGCGCTGCGTTCGGGACGCAGAGGCCGGAGGTTCGAATCCTCTCACCCCGACCAAAATTTTTTTGCAAATCAAGAACTTAAAAACCACAGCTGCTGGGCTTTGTCAGTTTTAGCCCGTTAGTGGCAAATGAGCGTAGCTGTTCGGTGCTTCCACTTCTAGTATCGGTTCGCGGTGGCCGCCGACAAACGGTAGGGGCGCACCCGCGTGACAGGCACCGGCGGCGCCATCACCACTGCGCCAGTAATGAAAATTCAGCTGATAGCGCAGAGACAAATATTGCTAATAAAGCAACATCACATCAGCCTGCTCGAATCAGAATACGGCCGTGAGGACAGGCGTTCCTTGACTCAACGTGGCCCGCCCGTTCGCCAGCATGACGGCAATAAGTTGATCCCATCAATGTCCCGGGGAAAACTAATGATGATATTGTCCAAAAACAAGATGGGTTCGGAACTAGCAAAGCAAAATGGCATCTCGGACTAGACAATCCGTACGCCTGCAGCTTGCTTTGTTAGCAGCCTCATCCGGGTAGAGTTGAGGGGCTGGCCACACAAAGGTGCGCAGATTTGACCAATTAACTGCCCTCGTCTTGTTTGGGCAATGGAAATCAATATGCCGCATGAACACGTCGCCGCGCGTACCGCTCTGGTATTGGAGACGAATAACCTGCGCGGCGGCGCCGGCTTGGATGCGGCTGGCGCCAGCCTGCTGCATGTGATCGGCCTGCTGGCGCAACAGAGCGTAGCACTGAGCGCACTCGCGCAAGTGGTCGTCACGCACGACGGCTTGTGCGAGCGCATTCGTACAAACGCGGAGCGCCTGGCAGGCCGCAGCATCGACTTCGTGCGGATCAATGCCAGCACCGGTTACTACCAGGCCAAGAACGACGGTTTCGACGCCGTCCATGCCGACCGTTGCGACTACGTCTGCTTCGCCGACGCAGACTGCGAGCCCGAACAAGACTGGATTGAACAGCTGATCGCGCCGCTGACGGACGCAGTGCCACCGGCAGTGGTGGCCGGCCGCACCAGCTACGCCCCCACCGTGGCAGGCACCTCCCTCACCACGATTGACTTCATGTACTTCCCCAGCCGGCTGCAAGCTCGCGCGACGCGCAACTTCTACGCCAACAACGTGGTGTTCTTGCGCAAAATGTTCGCGCAGTACCGCTATCAACCACTCGACGGCGTGTACCGCGCGCACTGTCAGGTGCTGGGCCTGCGCCTGCAAGCCGCAGGTGTGGCTCTGCACTATGCGGCGCGGGCGCACACCGAGCACAAGCTGCCCGATACCCGCTTCGAGCTGCTCAAATTGCGCTGGCTACGCGGACAGGACACGGTCGGCCTGACGCCCCACCTGGTGCGTACCTATCTGCCAAGGTCCATGCAATGGCTGAGTCATAGCGGCCCTATCGGACCGCTCTGCGTGCTGACGGCGCGGCTGTGGTACAGCCTGCGCGCACTCAACCATCAGGATGCGGCGCCGGTGCGCGGCCTGCGCTGGGTGTCGGCCGTCGCCCTGATCGGGATTTTTTCGGGGCTGGACATGCTTGGCGCACTGTGCCGGGGCCTGGGTATCCACAGCGCTGCCGCCGAGGGCGCCGACGCACAATCGCTGTCCTACCATGAACGTTCACCACGGGAACCCCTGCCATGATCTTGCACCGTTACTACATCACTTTACAATGGGCAGCCCTGAGCGCGCTGGCGCTGACCGGTAGCGCCAGCGCCAGCGACCTGGAGGGGCGTGGCATTCACTATTTTGCATCAACCAGCGGCTGCCCGCTTCCCGAGGTGATCATGCGCGCCGAGATGTGCAACCGCATCGGCCTCGACGACCAGGCCACCACGGCAGCAGTCGATACCAACTCGCACCAGATCCACTTCAACAACGCCCGCAGTTATGACAAAAAGACCATCGTCGGCGACGTGCTGTTGCAAGGCTCGGCACTGGACGAAGCGGGCCGCCGCGTACCGGTCAGCGTCCACTTGATACTGAGCAAATCCGGAGATGGCTGGTCAGTCAGCGGCCATGCACATACACCGGTCAAGGGAGCGTTCAGCGCGGTACGCATCGACCCCTATCTGGTGGACGTGCCGGCAGCAAGTGGCCGACGTGTGCTGGTATCGTTCGAACAAGTCACAAAGCTGGTGTCCGATCCCGCCCTGGCAGCGCGCCTGTCCAGCCACCTGGTGCAGGTACGTGACAACCGCGGCGCGAACACGGGCGCCCCCGACATTACCATCTCGCTCGGTGCAGGTAAGGTAGCCAAGCCGGTGATGCGCGCACGGCTGCACAGCGATCCGCCAAGCGCCGGCAACGCCGACGGCCTGCTGGCGCACGGCACTTGGTCATTCGAGCTGGAAGCGCTGACCGGCAAAATCCCCGACCACGTGGTCCAGCGCGAACTGTTCCTGTACGGCCTGAGCGACCAGCCGTTACTCAAGCCGCTGATGAAGCGTGGCTTCGCCGCGCGCGACAAGCTGACCATCGGCGCCGTGCACGGCCAAGGCTACCTGCGTTACGGCGACCAGCAACAGGCCTTTGCCGGGGCCGGCGATGCGGCGGCGGCTTTCCTGCAGCAAAGCTTTATCGGGCTCGTGCTGGGCAATCAACTGGCGGCGGGCGATGCGCTTGCACGCTGATGGATGGCCGCTGTCGGCCCACTTGGCAGCTCCGCCACTACGCGGCTTGCCGGCCATGCAGGCGCGCTGGGTCGACAGCATCAAGCGTGCCGCCCTGCGCCAACTGCATGCCAGCGTGGCCGGTGAACGGCTGCTGTTGCGTATCTACCTGATCGGCGAGGAGTCCAGCGAAATCGCGCTGCAGTCTGACCTGCTGGGCCAGCCGCCGGCCTGGCTGGCGCGACAAATGGAAAAGCACCTAGCGGACGAACGGCGTCATGCTTCGCTGTTTTCGGCTGCGCTAACGGCGCGGGGCGGGATAGCGCCGATGCCTTTGTCCGCGCGGCCCGATGCGCTCACCCTGCGCAAAATCGCGCAATGGCGCACACTCGCGCATCGCTACGGCACCCGCTTTTCCGCAGGCCACCTCATCCCGGCGTTCGCTATCGGCTTGTGCGCCGAACAGACGTTCACCCGCGTTCTGCGGCGCCATTGCGCGCTGATTGGCGCAGTTCATCCGCTATATCCCCTGTTGGTTGACGTGCTGCGCGATGAAGACCGCCACGTTCGCTTGTGCCAGCATACGCTGGCGCGTCTGGTGCTGCCGTCCGAACACGGGAGCCTGGCATCGCTGCTCGACGAGATTCGCGCCATCGACCGTGCCTGGGGCGTCTCCAGCGCACTCATCATGTATCTGGCCGGCGCCGCGTTGCGGCTGTGGCCCGCACGTCCATGAACACCATCAAGGTGACCTATCTGGCAACAGCCGACGCCCGCGGCCATCTGATGCGCGCGCAACTACTCACGCATGCGTTACGCGAATACGGCGCCGATGTCGATGTACTGACCACATCGGACGAAGGGCTCGCTTTCCTGGCCGGCTTCGGCATCACTGCGCACGTGCTGTCACGCCACTACGCAGTCCAGTTCGACACCCGGCAAAATATGCTGTCCGCAGAAACCGACGCAAATATTGCCAACTATCTGTTCCGACCGTCGCGGATGTGCCGCGACATTATGCAACTACGCCTAGCTCTGCGCAGCGCGGACTTAATCATCAACGACTCCTTTCACCCGGCATTGCTGTTCATGGGCTGCATGCCGGCATGGCGGGGCAAGGTGGTACATATCTACGGCGCCAGCTTGCGGCAGGCGGTCCAAAACAATTTTTCCGGGCGACTGCCAGCTATCCTGTCACGCCTGTTCCATCGCATCGTCGGATGGCAGATCAACGCCAGCGTAGCGCGCATTGAGCACGACTTCAGCTACGAGGCGACTTGCGACGGCGCCACATTCCGGCTGCCGACTCCGGTCGTTGTGGCCTCACTGCCTGACGCCACAGTGCCGCGCCCGCAGGCGTGCGCAGCCGTCTACCTCAATCCCCATTTCCGCGACCCCTGCCTGGCCGATGGCGTCGAAACCGGCTTGGGCCTGGCCGGCATGCACGCAACGCTGGTCGGCGAGGGCTATGCCGGACGCGCGCTATGGCAGGCGCAGGACGCCGATTGGGTGCGGCAAGCTGCCACCAGCAACCTGATCGTCTCGGCACCCGGCATGGCGGCGTTGTCGGTGGCGCTGGTCTACGGTCGGCCCATCGTGCTGGTGCTAACCGAGCAGCCGGAGCAGAAAATCAACGCGGCGCGCGCGGCGGCGTTGGGGCTGGCACATCGCATCGTCGTCTGGCGCGGCGACGCGGCAACGTTCGCCCAAGACCTGTGCAGCGCGTGCGCCGATCTGCTACAAAGCGCCCCCACTTTGCCTGCGCCAGACGGCCACGCGGTAGCCCGCGCACGCCTGCAAAGCTGGGTAGCGGTGCTGTACCAGCTGGCCGCGCGGTCTGTCCACCAATGAGGGATCCATCATGAGGCCCCCATTGCCGGCGTATCTCACAACGATCAGCAATCCGCGCGCACTACTCGCCGTCGCGCTTGACTGGGCGCTGATTGCTGCCTGCTTCGTCGCGGCTATCCGCTTTCCCCATCCGCTGGTGTTCCTGCTGAGCGCGATCCTGATCGCCCGCACCCAGCTCGCGCTAGCCGTGCTGATGCATGAAAGCGCTCACGGCACCCTGCTGTCGTATCGGCGCCTGAACGACATCGCAGGCCAGCTGTTCGCTGCAGCACCACTGCTGCTGGTGATGGATTTCTATCGTAGCGGGCACTTGCAGCATCACCGCGCGCCGATGGTGCCCGACGATCCGGTCGCCACCATATTCGGCATCGACGACTACCCCGTGACGCGTAGGGAATTGGTGTGGCGCTTGTTCAAAGATGCCACCGGCATTGGCTACTTCCTCAGCGCGCGCAATCTGGTGCGCACCAGGCAGCGTGGCCGCAATCCGCACAAGTCTGCCGGCCACTGCATGAGGTTCTACGCAATCGCCAGCATCGTTGCGGTGCAGGGTGTGATGATCGGCCTGCTCGCGGCGGCGGGACATGCAGCGCTGTATTTCGGGCTTTGGATCTTGCCAGCACTGACCTTGCTACCGTTGTTCGGGCGCATACGCGCGATCACCGAGCATGCCGGCTACCGGGCATCGGAAGATCAGCGATTCAGTGCGCGTACCGTCGTACGGCGCAGTTGGCAAACTTTTTTCGTCGGACCACATCGAATCCATTACCATATCGAGCATCATGAATATCCACGCGTCCCCTTCTATCGCCTGCAGCAAGTACATGCGCTCATGGTGCAACAAGGCCGCCTGCCGGCGGCCAACTTGTATCGATCGTATGGACAGGTGCTGAGAGACGTCAGCCAACTCAAGCAAACTGCTGAACACTGACCGCATGTTTGCGCTCGTACACGATCAATTACTGAGCTAAGCGTCAATGCCATGATGAATCATTTGCCAGAGCAAGCAGCAAGTAAGAAGAAAGCCTATCTGCT
Source organism: Janthinobacterium sp. FW305-128 (assembly GCF_020858135.1). Lineage (NCBI taxonomy): Bacteria > Pseudomonadati > Pseudomonadota > Betaproteobacteria > Burkholderiales > Oxalobacteraceae > Janthinobacterium > Janthinobacterium sp. FW305-128. The sequence goes on from NZ_JACYMK010000015.1 coordinate 76,117, forward strand.
TGGGCTGCTCATCGGATTTCTCCCGATCCTCGCCTTTTTCCTGCTCCTGATCGATCACCCGACTGAGTTGATTGGGATATTCACAGGCATCAGCGTGCCTGATTTCAACGACAGACCACTGAAAATCCCGCTTGCGTGCATCGCACTGTGCCTGTTTATTTGGGCGTGGGGCAAGCTAGGGACATCAGGAAGAATCACGATCGGTGAACAATATGGACTGCTTTTTACTGCAACATTCATTGTGGTGGTGCGGTTCTTGATTTTCCTGCATGAACTGGGGCAAGAATTGAGAGGCCTCGGGTGGTAATAACTGCGAAAGAGCTGAACCGGTCAAAGTTACCCCGAGGCACAGCGGCAAAGCATGGCTAAAATCGAGACGACGTATTTAGGAAGTGACAGATGAAGAAAATCATATGCATATTTCTAATGTTATCAACAACAAACTGTCATGCATTCCATAGTTACTTAAAGAACGTTTATATTGATAACGAAAAAAATGTTCATATCATCTCTGCAGAGGGCCGAGATGAAAGAATAAGCAAGAGCGGCGATGTGGCAGGCGCAACCTTGTCACCCGATAAGCGTAGCGCTGCCTGGCTAGTGCTAAATGCATGGATTGCGGAAGGAGATACCGAACCAGGCGCCAACCAGCTTGCAATTTACAGAGACGGTCAGCTTCGACATATAAAGTGTGAGCCATTCATACGAGATTATTGGTTTTGGATGCAAGGCAGGCAGGTCGCCATCGATTGTGGTGGTCGGCATTTTGCAGGAACCCAATCCTTATATGACATCAATACCTTACGTATGATTGAATCATTTTTTCAAGCGGAGGTCCCGGAAGGTAGACGTCCCGTTTGGTCCAAATAAGGAAGCAATCTCCCCCGCTGATTGAGCGCCGGAGGTATTCCGCTGGCCGTCCATCGCAGCCAGACGGCGTGCGGGTGCTCGATCATCGGCAAGGTCAACGCGACAGTGGGATAGCTGGTCGTTGGCATCTATCGGTGCCTGGGCGCAATTCTTGACCCGTGCGTTGGCGAATGCCCGGGAAGTGTGATATTAATTGAACAATTGATTAATTAAACACATCCATCGCACAGGGGTACGGTCTGATGTCTTTCCTGATAGTTCTGGCCGCACTGGCCTTCCTGATGCTGGCCGCCTACCGCGGCTACAGCGTGATCCTGTTTGCGCCCGTCGCCGCGCTCGGTGCCGTATTGCTCACCGATCCGTCGGCCGTGCCGGCCGTGTTCAGCGGCATCTTCATGGAAAAGATGGTGGGCTTCATCAAACTGTATTTCCCCGTCTTTTTGCTCGGTGCCGTGTTCGGCAAACTCATCGAGCTGTCCGGTTTTTCCCAGTCCATCGTCATGGCCGCCATCCGCTACATCGGCAGCGCGCGAGCGAATGCCGTGATCGTCGCCGTGTGCGCCGCCTTGACTTATGGCGGCGTGTCGCTGTTCGTGGTGGTGTTTGCCGTGTATCCGTTTGCGGCGGAACTGTACCGCCAGAGCAATATCCCCAAGCGGCTGATGCCGGGCGCCATCGCCTTGGGCGCGTTCTCGTTCACCATGGATACTTTACCGGGCACGCCGCAAATCCAGAACATCATCCCCACCACTTTTTTCAACACGACCGGCTGGGCCGCGCCATGGCTGGGCACCATCGGCGCCGTGCTGACGGTGATCATGGGGCTGGCCTTCCTGGAATGGCGCCGCCGTTCCGTCATGGCGACGGGCGAAGGCTATGGGGCCGAGGCCGAAAAGGCCACGGCCGACGCGGGCGCCCTGCCCCATCCGCTGCTGTCGGTGGCGCCTCTGGTGCTGGTGGGCGTGGCCAACTTTGCGCTGACCAAGCTGATCCCGCACTGGTATGGCGCCAGCTACGTGCTCACCGCCGAGGCCCTGCCGGGCCTGCATGCGCCCGTGTCCACGTCGATCGCTTCCGTGACCGGTATCTGGGCCGTGGAAGGCGCCTTGTTGCTGGGGATTTTGCTCGTGTGCGCAACGGCCTTCGGGCGCATCCGCGCCGCTTTTGCCGAAGGCACCAAGGCGGCTGTGGGCGGCGCCCTGCTGGCGGCCATGAATACGGCGTCCGAATACGGTTTCGGCGGCGTCATCGCCGCCCTGCCCGGCTTTCTTGCCGTCAGCAACACCTTGCGCAGCGTGCCCGATCCCCTCGTCAACGCGGCCGTCTCCGTCACGACCCTTGCCGGCATCACGGGCTCGGCCTCGGGCGGCATGAGCATTGCGCTGGCGGCCATGTCGGACAGTTTTATCCAGGCCGCGCAACAGGCGCATATCCCGCTCGAAGTCATGCACCGCGTGGTGGCCATGGCCAGCGGCGGCATGGATACCTTGCCGCACAATGGCGCCGTGATCACCCTGCTGGCCGTCACGGGCCTCACGCACCGCCAGTCCTACCGCGATATTTTCGGCATCACCGTCATCAAGACGGTGGCCGTGTTCCTCGTCATTGCCCTCTATTACATGACGGGACTGGTCTGACCTAGAGGCGCGACGACGATGCCGGCTTCGCCACAGCGTGCGCCGGCTTGAACAGGTGGCTGATGCCCATGGTCAGCAGCGGGCCGGCCAGCGCCAGGTAGGAACTGTCCACGCCATACGGATTGCCCGCCAGGAACCAGCCGATGGTGGCGATCACGGAAACGATCACGCCGACGAAGGCGCCGCGCGGCGTGCCGAATTTCGGCGCATAGAAGGCCATCAGCACCAGCACGGCCAGGGTGGCGCGCAGGGCCTTGCCGAGGAAGGCGATCATCAGCAGTTTTTCCGCATACAGCGCCAGCACCAGCGGCAGCAGGCCGGCCACGACGATGGCGATGCGCAGGAACATCAGCGATTTCGCATCGTTCTTCGCCTTGTTGTACCAGGGATCATAAAAATCCTTCATGGCCAGGGTAGCCGATGCCAGGGTGGTGGCGGAAATGCCGCCGAACAGGGCGCCGGCCAGGCCGACGATCATGATGCTGGCGGAAAACGCGGGCATGTGGGCGATCAATGTCGGAAAGGCGTCGATCGACTTCATGCCCGGATACAGCACGGCGCTGCACATGCCGATCAGGGCCGCCATCAGGCCGAACGGGATCATCAGCGAGGACACGTAATAGCAGGCGCGCTTGGCCACGGCCGGGTTGTCCGTGCTGACCAGGGCCTGGATCACGTATTGCGTGGCGAAGATGGAACCGATGCCGCCGATCATCCAGGCGATGATCTGGCCCCAGCCGATCTCGACCCAGTTGAACATCTTGGCGGGCAGCTGCGCCTGCAGCGCACCGATGCCGCCGGAGGCTTCCAGCGCATACGCGAGCGCCAGGATCACACCCAGATACTTGACGATGGAGTGGGCAAAATTCGTGTACACGACCGAGCGCATGCCGCCCAGGCTGACATAGATCACGGTGATGGCGCCCACCAGCAAGATGGCCACCGTCTTGTTGATGTGCAGCACGGCCGCCAGCACGGCGCCGCCGCTCGCATACAGGGCCACGGCAACGATGCTCAGCGCGACGATGGTAAGGATGGACGCCGCATAGCGCACGGGCTCGCCATACGTTTGCGCCAGGATGCCGGAAATCGTCGACTGCCCGCTTTCCTTGTATTTCTTGACCAGCACGATGGCCAGCAGCAAGAAGCCCAGCGACAGCGCCACCAGATTCCAGGCGGCGGAAATGCCCAGTTCATAGCCCTTCTGGGCCGTGCCGATGCTGACCGAACTGCCGATGAATTCCGACAATAACAGCGCGCCGATCAGGTAAGCGGGATAATTGCGCCCGCCCGCCGTCATGCCCTCGGCGCTGTTGGCATGCTTGCGCACGCTGTAGGTAATGTACGACATGAGGGCGAAATAGCCCACCGTGATCGCAGCGATGATGATCAATCTGTTTTCCATCCGTCTACTCCAAGTCTGCTTTTCTTATTATTATTTTTCAAGAAAGCTTCCCCTGCCGCATGCCGGACGAGCCGGTGGCGGTGCTCAGGGGAAAGTCAAATTCCTGCCATACCTATACGGTACAGCAAGCCTCACAACAAAAAGGTCCGCAACTGCGCCGCAAACAAGTCCGCCGCTTCGACGTTCGAGATATGCGAGGCGGGCACGCTTGCCAGGCGGGCACCCGCGATCTGCCGCTGCAGCCAGCGCCCGTCGTCGACGGTGGTCACGGGATCGTGCTCGCCCGCAATGATCAGGGTGGGCACGCTGATCGTGCCGACGCCGGCGTGCAGGTCCGTCTGGGCCAGCACGTCGCAGCAGGCCGCGTAGCCACCGGCATCCTGGCTGCGCAAGGTGGCCACCATGCGCGCCACCGTGTCCGCTTCGCGCGCGATAAACTGGGGCGTGAACCAGCGCGCGGCGGCGCCATCGGCCACCGCGGCCATGCCGTCGCGGCGCACCTGTTCCGCCCGCAGCTGCCACGGCGCGGCGCCGCCGATGCGCGCCGCCGTATTTGCCAGCACGAGCTGCGTCAAGCGCCGCGGCTCGTGTATGCCCAGCCACTGGCCAATCAAGCCGCCCATGGAAATGCCGCAGAAGGCGGCACGCGCGATATCGAGGTGGTCGAGCAGCGCCACCACGTCCAGGCCCAGGCGCCCGATGTCGAACGGCGCGCCGGCGCTGGCGGACTGGCCATGGCCGCGCGTATCGTAACGCACGACAAAAAAGTCGCCGGCCAGCGCGGCCGCCTGCGCATCCCACATGGACAGATCCGTGCCGAGGGAATTCGACAGGACGAGGCAGGGCTTGCCGCGCTCGCCATCCGTGCGGTAGTGCAGGCCGATACCGTCGACCTCGCACGTTTTCCCGGCAGTGTCGTTGCCTATCTGCGTCATTGCATGTCTCCTCAGGAATCGTCGCCGCGCACCGACGAAGGATGGCGGCACAGCGGCATCACGTCGATCTGCATGTAGGGGAACAGCGGCAGCGAGGTGAGCAAATTATGCAGCTCGTCCACGCTGTCCACGTCGAAGACGCTGACGTTGGCGTACTGGCCGGCGATGCGCCACAGGTGGCGCCATTTGCCCTCGTGCTGCAGGCGCTGCGCCAGTTCCTTTTCCGTTTGCTTGAGCTGCGCCGCCTGCTCGGCGGGCATGCTCAACGGCAGGTTCACGTTCATGCGTACATGGAATAACATGGTTTCTCCTTATTGGCGTTGCATGGAACGCAGCTTGTCCATATCGATCTCGACGCCCAAACCCGGGCCCGTCGGCACCTGCAGCATGAAGTCGCGGTACACGAGCGGTTCGCGCAAAACTTCCTGCGTCAGCAGCAAAGGCCCGAACAATTCCGTGCCCCAGGCCAGTTCAGCAAACGTGGAGCACACGTGGGCCGTGGCGGCCGTGCCGACGCCGCCTTCGAGCATGGTGCCGCCGTACAGGCCCACGCCGGCCAGGCGCGCCACGGTGGCCACTTCCAGCGCGGGCAGCAAGCCGCCCGACTGGGTGATTTTGACGGCAAACACGTCGGCCGCATCGGCCTGCGCCAGCGCCAGCGCATCGGCGGGGCCGTGCAAGGCTTCGTCGGCCATGATGGCCACGTCGAAGCGCTGCTTCAGGCGCGCCAGCGCGGCGCGGTTGCCCGCCTTCACCGGTTGTTCGATCAGGTCGATGCCGCCCGCTTCCAGCGCGGCGATGCCGCGCACGGCGTCCGTCTCGCTCCAGGCCTGGTTGACGTCGACCCGCACGCTGGCCCGTTCGCCCAGCACCCGCTTGATCTCCAGCACATGGGCCACGTCGTCCATCACGTCGCGCAGGCCGATCTTCAGCTTGAAGATGCGGTGGCGGCGCAGGTCCAGCATCTTTTCCCCTTCGGCGATATCGCGCGCCGTGTCGCCGCTGGCCAGCACCCAGGCCACGGGCAGCGCATCGCGCACGCGGCCGCCCAGCAATTCCGACAGCGGTACGTTCAGGCGGCGCGCCTGCGCATCGAGCAGCGCCGTCTCGATCGCGCACTTGGCGAAGCGGTTGCCCTGGATGACCTTGCGCACACGGGCCATGGCCTTGGCCACTTCGCTCGCTTCCATGCCGACCAGCAGCGGTGCGATATAGGTATCGATATTCGTCTTGATGCTTTCCGGGCTTTCGCCGCCGTAGCTCAAGCCGCCGATGGTGGTCGCCTCGCCCCAGCCCGTGATGCCGTCGGCGCAGCGCAGCCGCACCAGCACCAGGGTTTGCGTATTCATGGTGGCGACGGACATCCGGTGCGGGCGAATGGTTGGCACATCGACCAGGTAGGTCTCGATATTTTGAATCATATTTATTCCGTATAATTCTGTGGAGTGGTGACACGATATTCCCCGAATGCCCCCACGTCCAACACCGAGTTGGTATCAAACCTATACCTGAAAGGTATGAAGATGGAATTACGGCATTTGCGCTACTTCGTTGCGGTCGCAGAGGAAAGGAACTTCACGCGGGCCGCCGCGCGCCTGCATATCGCGCAGCCGCCGCTGAGCCGGCAGATGCAGCAGCTGGAAGAAACCTTGGGCGTGGCGCTGATCGAAAAAGGTTCGCGGCCCTTGCGGCTGACGGAAGCGGGCGAGTTTTTCCTCGCCCATGCGCGGCCCCTGCTCGACCAGGTGCGCGACCTGCAGGCGATGACGCAGCGCGTGGGCAAGCTGGAACGCACCCTGTCGATCGGCTTCGTCGCCTCGACGCTGTATGGGGAGTTGCCCGACATCGTGCACCGCTTTTGCGAACGCCATCCCGAGGTCGACGTGACCCTGCATGAAATGACGACGGTGCAGCAGTTGAAGGCCCTGAAGGAAGGCCGCATCGACGTGGGTTTCGGACGCTTGAAAAGCGAGGACCCCAGCATCCGCCGCATCCTGCTGCGCGAAGAGCGGCTCGTGGTGGCCCTGCCGCCCGGCCACCGGCTGGCCAAGGGGGAAGGCGGCTTGCGCCTGACAGACCTGATCCACGAGACCCTGCTCGTGTATCCGAAAGCGCCGCGCCCCAGCTTTGCCGACCAGGTACTGGCCATGTTCAGCGAAGGCAATGTCACACCCGGTCCCGTCACGGAAGTGCGCGAGCTGCAGATTTCCATGGGACTGGTGGCGGCCGGCCAGGGCATTTCCATCGTGCCGGAAAGCGTGCAGGCCATGCATCACCGGAACGTCGTGTACCGCAAGCTGGACGACAAGCATGCGTTCTCGCCCATTTTATTCAGCATGCGGCATATGGACCGCTCGCCGGAACTGGAAAACCTTCTCGCTGCCGTGTACTCGATCTACGATGAACACGGCATCGCGCACGTCAAGGAAAGCCTGTAGCCCTCACTTTGACAGTGGTGCATCGGCCAGCAATTCCGGGCGCAGCGCGCGGATGCGCAGCTCCGTGAAATAGCCGCCCGCCTCGTTGTAGCGCAGGTAGTGGCGGCCGCAGTTCAGGCAGCGGGCCACCTGGCTCAGGTTCGCGGGATAAAAGCGCGGCGCGATGGGCGCGTCGACGCTGTCGTAGCGCGTGCCGTGCGGGTGGTACTCGTCAAACGTCGGTTCCTCGTACGGATCTGCGCGCAAGGTGCCGACCTCCTCGAAACGGTCAAGTTCCAGCGACGTGGGCAGCCGCTGCCAGGCATCGAGCGGAACGGTGCAGCAACTGCATTTTTGCGTGACACCGGCCGACGCGGCGGCCAGTGCGGACAAGGCGGAAAAATCGATGAATACCATGGTTCAGCCATTACAAAGGCGCGGCCCTTGGCAACGAGCCTGGCCGCGTCCCTTATTCTAGCGCAGCCACATGCGGCCGACACGCGGCCCACATTTTGCCAACCCCAATTCCAGCAGCACCAGCATGCCGCCCGACACGAGCAGCAGCGGCATCAACGCGCACATGCCGGCAGCCACCAGCCAGGCCAGCGCGGACGGCGAGGTCCAGGCGCCCGGCAGCAGCTTGGGCAAGCCCAGCGAGCCTGGCAGGCGCCGCTTGAAGAACATCACCCAGCCCGACACCAGCGAAAACAGCACGCTGGCGCCGAACAGCAGCAGCAAGGCCTGGTTCCACCAGCCGAATTCACCGCGGTGGAACGGGATGCCGATGGCGGTGGCCTTGCCGAACGCCGTCTGCGCGTCCCAGCCCGCATAGTACAAAGGCTTGCCGCTGTAGGCGTCGAATTGCAGGTCGAAGCGCAAGGTGGGCTGGCTGCGGTCGGCCATGGTGGCGCGCCACACATCGTCCTGACTGGCCGGCGCCGTCAGCTGCACGGCGATGGCGGGCGCGTGACTGCGCGCCACTTGCCACGCATCCTGCCAGTCGAGCGGAGCGCCCTCTTCGCTTGAGTGCAGGCCGCGCGGCACGGGCGGCGGCGCCTGGCCGCTGACGTCGCGCAGCGTGCGGATGCGCCCGCCCGCCTGCTGGCTCCACGTCAATCCTGTCGTCAGGATCACGACACTGACGATGCCGAGCGCCACGCCGAGAAAAGCATGCCACTGGCGCCAGCCGTTGCGGCCTTGCGCGCCCCGCTTCGGCAAGCCCGATTGCGCGCCGCGCGGCCACCACAGCACCACGCCCGTCACCAGCATCACCATCAGCCAGCTGGCGGCCAGCTCGATCATCCAGCGCCAGCCATCGTTTTGCAGCAGGCGCGAATGCAGCTTTTTCGCCCAGTTGCCGAAACGTTCGCTGCTGGCCAGGCTGCCCAGCACGCGCGCGTCATACGGATTCACGTAGACGATCACGGCTTGCGCGGGCAGGCCGAACTTCGGCTTGACCGGTGCGACATGTCCGCCATGGCCCGCATGTTCATCGGGCGCGCCGCCGGGCGGCGCGAACGCCACCTGCACCGCGTCGTCCTGCTGAAACGGCGGCACCACGTGCTGCACCGTCCAGCCATGCGGGGCCGCCCGCTCCGCTGCCGCCACGGCGGCATCGAGCGGCAGCATGGACGCTTGCGGCGCCACATGGTCGAGGTGCTGGTACAGCCGCGCCTCGATCTGCGGCGTGAACACATACAAAATGCCCGTCAGGGTGGCCACCAGCGCAAACGGCGAGGCGATCAGCGCGGCCCAGAAATGGATGCGCCAGTACAGGCTTTTGCGCCGTGCGATGAGAAAGGTGTGATCGTCCATGGCCATCCTCACAGTGCGTTGAAGGTATAGCCCAGACCCAGCATCACGCTGCGCGGCGCACCGGGCGTGTACTGGTTCTGGCTGTTCGGCGCATAGCTGCCCGTGCCCGCATAGCTGCTGCCGGCCGAATCGGCATAGCGCTTATCGGCCATATTGCGCACCTGCGCCCACGCTTCCAGCCCGCGCGCGAGCCGGTAGCTGGCGCGCAGGTTCAGCAGCGCGTGGCCGCCATACTCCACCGTGTTGGCGTTGTTCATCCAGTAGCGGCCCTGATGCACGGCTTCGAGTGCGATACGCGCGCCCGTCACGGGCTTGTAGCCGATCTCGAACGAGGTGATGTCACGCGGCGCCTGCGGCATGGTGCGGCCGCTGTAATCGAGGGTACTGGAAACCTGGTAGCGCAGGTAGCGGTGGCGCGCGATGGCCGTGGCGAAGCGCGCGTCGAACGGGCCGCTGTCGTAGTTCAGGCCCAGCTCCAGGCCTTCGCTGCGCGTGCGGCCCGCATTGCGGTTTTCGCTGTTGCCCGGCGAAAGCGTGTAGCTGACGATGGTGTCGCGCCCGTCGAGCCGGTACAGGGCCGTGTCGAGTTTCAAGCGGCCTTGCAAAAAGGCCCAGCGCAAGCCCAGTTCATAGTTGTTGTAGACGGACGGCTGCAAGTCGGCGATGCCCGTCTTGCCATACAGCTGGCTGACCTCGGGCGGGGTAAAGCCCTGGCTGACGTTCGCATATACGCTGCCCGCATGGCCGATGGCGTAGGTGGCGCCCAGCTTCGGGCTCATGTGCGAAAAGCTGCGCGACTCGTCGGGCGCGCCGTAATTGACGCTGCCGCCGGGCGCCAGATTGTTATGATAGTCGTAGCGGATGGCGTCCGAGCGTCCGCCCAGCACCACGCGCGTGCCCGCCAGCGGAGAAAATTCCCACTGCGCGAAGACGGCCGTGTTCAAGATGTCCGTCTGGTAGTCGCGCACGCCCTGCGGATTGCTGGCATTGGCCAGCGTGTATCGCAGATAGCGGCCCGTGGCCGCATCGCGCACGATGGACAGGTTATCGCTGACAAAGGGATTGTCGCTCTTGTCCACGTACACGCCGGCGACCAGGCGCGAACGCAGCCACGCGAATTCCTGCTGGTGTTTCACGTCCAGCCCCAGCGAATCGACATGGTTGTTGTTGATGACGCCCTTGCACAGCATGCCCGCGCAGCTGCCGATGGAATACGCGGGAAGCTGCCCGTGGTCGTTCTTGCGTGTAAACACGGTGACGGTGCTCGTGCCATTGGCCGTCGTCGCGCCCTCCCATGCCAGGTTCATGCGCGTGGTCTTGTCCTTGCGGTAGGTGAAGGTATTGAGACTCTTGCCGGGATTGCTGCGGTAATCGTTCTCGAACAGGCTGCCCGTCATGGCCGCATCGAGATCCGTATGCACGAGGGTGGCGCGCAGCTGCGACGCGGGGCCGAGCGCATAGTCGGCGCGCAGTGAGAACGAATCCTTGTCGCCATAGCTGTACTCTTGCCAGTTGTCGCGCGAACGGCGCGAACTGTAATGGGAAAAGCGCAGTCCCAGCGGCCCCCAGGTATCGCTGGCGGCCGTGTCGTAGCGGGTGAAACCGCCCACGTTGTCGCGCCGCACGCCCGCGCTTGCCGTCGGCGTGGCGCTGGCGCCGGCCGTGAGGAAATTCACGGCACCGCCCACGGCATTGCTGCCGTACAGCGACGAGGCGGCGCCCTTCACCACTTCCACGCCGCTGGCGCCCGCCATGTTCATCTCGTTGAGCGAGTTGTGGTTGAAGACGCCCAGCGGGCGGATGGGTATGCCGTCTTCCAGGTACTGGTAGACGGCATTCGTGCCGATGGGCTGGCGGATGCTCATGCTGTGCTGCTCGTTGCCCAGGTCATTCCAGTACACGCCGGCGATGCGGTTGAGGATATCGCCCATGGTCCTGGGCTTGTCGCGCTCCAGGGTTTTGGCATTGACGACGCCGATCGCCTGCGGCGTCTCGGACAGCCACGATTGCGCGCGCGAGCCGGAAACGACGACCGTGTCGATGGCGTGGTCAAGTTGCTGCGCCTGCGCGCAGGGATAGGCCAGGGCGATGGCTGCCGCCAGCATCAATAATTTCTTGTTCATGTGATTCTCGTTTAAGTGTGCGGATGCGGGGCGTCACACCGCAAGGTGGACAGCGCCAGCATTGAAAATGCAAAAACTTAAATGAGACCGGGCGGCGCGCGCGACTGCGCGGTGGACCAGATGAACAGCGGAGACGGGGACTGGTAGTACAGGGCCGGGAAGATGGCCGTGCCGCTGGCCACAAGCAGCGGCAGCACTGGACTGGCCGGCGGCAGGCCGACGGAACCCGCATGCGTGGAACAGAAGGCGCAATGCTCCATCTGCATGGCCTTGCCGCCGGACTTGCCATCGGCGGCGCCGTCATCGGCCTGATCAAGCTGCACAAAACGGATGCCGGCCACCGAGCAGATTTCCGCCCAGCCGGAGCCGGATTCCTGCTTGGCGTTGGCGACGGCCCGGGAAATCGATGGCGCGAGCGCCGCCAGCAGGATCGCGAAACAGGCGATCCAGGCGGCAAAGCGGCGCGTGAACAAGGTCATTCCCATGGCCGCATTTTACCAGCGGCCGCCGGGACTGGGTAGCGGAAAGGGGCTCAGGCGGCCGGGCAGGCGGCGCTGCCGTTGTCAAAAGCACGCACGACGCTGGCCGCATCGGCGGCGATGCGATTCACGGCGCGGCGGTGACCGAGCACCAGTTCATCATAGCCGGCGCCCACCTTTTCATTGGCGATCGTACGGCAAGTGACCACCTTGCCGCTGGCCAGCTGGCGCACGCTCCACACGGCATCGATCAGCGCATACTGGCCCATCACGGACTCGAAACGCTGCACATTGGTGCTGATGCGGTACACGGGCAGATTGTCCGGATGCGGCGTGCGGAACACGTCGATGGCGCCCAGGTCGTTCGTCACGGCCGTCGACAAGGCCTGTCCGATCTCGCCGGCCAGCGGCCCCGCCCAGCGCTGTTGCTCCAGCAATTCGATGCGGCCCGACGGCGCCGTCACGACAAACTGGTTGCGGCTCACCTGCTGCGGCACGCTGACGGCCAGCACCTCGACATAGTATTTCACGGGCTTGGCCGGCTGCGCGTCGGCGCCGCCGCTGAGCGTATAGAAATGCTCGGGCTGGGGCGTGGAGCAGGCAGCCAGCAGGCTGGCCGCCAGCAGCGCGGCAAACATCGGCTTCATCATTTTTTTTCATCTCCTTTTTTACCGCGGATCAGGGACTCGGGGTGGCGTTCCAGGTAATCGGACAGGGCATTGAGCGATTGCAGGGTTTGCGTCAGCTGCTGCAAGGCCTGGCGCACGTCCGACTGCAGCGGCGAATCCTTTTGCAGCACCTGTTCGGCCGTGCCGAAGGTCTGTTTCGCCGCCGTCAGGGTATCGCGCATTTCCGGCACCACCTGGCCATCGAGCTGCTTGAACAGGGTATTGGCCTGCCTGATCGTGGCGTTCAGGTTATTGCCGATCTCCGCATACGGTACCTGATCGAGCTTGCGGGCGATGCTGGCGATCTGCGTCTGCAATTCATCGAGGGTGTTCGGCACGGTCGGCACTTCCAGCGGATACCTGTTCGGATCGAGCGCCACCTTCGGCGCTTTCGGGAAGAAGTCCAGCGCGATATACAACTGGCTGGTCAGCAGGTTGCCCGTGCGTAGCTGCGCGCGCAAGCCGCGGCTGACCATGCGTTCGAGCAGCTGGTGGCCGGCCGAGCCTTCCTCATCGTCGACGGCGGCCTTGAAGCGCATGCCCAGGCGGGCCGGGTACAGGTTGACGGTGACGGGCATGCGGAAGTTCTTCTTCACGGGGTCGAACTCGATGCCCACCGAGCGCACCTCGCCCAGCACGATGCCGCGGAAATCGACCGTGGCGCCGGGCTGCAAACCGCGCAGGGACTGGTCGAAATAGAACACGGTGGTGATCGCCTCGCCATCGGGCTCGCGCATGGCGCTCGCCTCGTCGGCCGCCAGGCGGTAATTGGTGCCGGCCGGCGCCGGTTCGACGGGCTTGCGGCCGTTTTCCGCCTCGAAGGCGATGCCGCCCACCAGCATGGCAGCCAGCGATTGCGTATTCAATTTGAAGCCGTTGGAATCGAGGCGCACGTCAACGCCGCTGGCATGCCACCAGCGCGCATCCTTGCCGACGAACTGGTCGTACGGCGCATTCACGAAGACCGACATGGTGATGCCGTTGCCATCCTTGTCCAGCGCGAAGCTGACCACCTTGCCCACCCTCAGGCGGTGGAAGAACAGGGGCGAGCCCACGTCGACGGAGCCGAGGCTGTCCGCATGCAGGGTGTACAGCTTGCCCTTCTGGTCCCCTGCCACGGCGGGCGGACTCTCCATGCCGATGAAGCTCTCCTTCTTCTGCTCCGACTTGCCCGTGTCGACGCCGATGTAGGCGCCCGACAGCAAGGTGCCCAGGCCCGTCACGCCGCTGGCGCCGATCTGCGGGCGCACCACCCAGAAGCGCGAATCGGCGGTGGCGAAGCGGCGCGCTTCCTTGCTCATGTCGATCGTCACGAGTACCTTGCTCAAGTCGTCGCCCAGGGTGATGGCGCGCACCTGGCCGATGTCGACATCCTTGTATTTGACCTTGGTCTTGCCCGGCTCCAGGCCTTCGGCGCTCTTGAAGCTGACCGTCACCGTGGGTCCCTGGTCGAGGATGGACTTGGCGGCCAGGCCGGCGCCGATCAGCGCGGCCAGCAGCGGAATGAGCCATACCAGCGACGGCAGCCAGCGGCTGCCCTGTTCCACATCGGGTTCCGGCAACGGGGGGATGCCCTGGCCACCCGTTTCGGCAAGACCGCCCGCTTCTTTGTCAGACATGCTGTTCTCCAATCACTGTATTGTTTCCGGTATTTGCCACCACCACGGGCTCTTCCTCGCCAGGCACCTGCCCGTCGACGGGGTCCCAGATCAGGCGCGGGTCGAACTGCATCGCCGCCAGCATGGTCAGCACCACCACGGCGCCGAAGGCCAGCGCGCCGGGTCCCGCCGTGATCACGGCCAGCGACTTGAAGCGCACCAGCGCCACCGTCAGGGTGACGACAAAGATGTCGAGCATGGACCAGCGGCCGATGAATTCGACCATGCGGTACAAGATGGTGCGCTGGCGCGGCCGCCAGCGCGAACGCCGCTGCGCCGTAAACGCCAGCAGCGCCAGCACGCCCAGCTTGAGCATGGGCACGACCACGCTGGCGATGAAAATGATGATGGCCAGGCCCTTCGAGCCGCTGGTCCAGAACAGCACGACGCCGCTCATGATGGTGTCGTCCTGCGCGCCGAACAGCGATTGCGTCACCATCACGGGCAGCAGGTTGGCGGGAATGTAGAGGATCATGGCGGCGATCAGCAAGGCCCAGGTGCGGTTGATGCTGTCCGGCTTGCGCACGTGCAGGGCCGTGCCGCAGCGCACGCACGCCAGGTGCCTGCCCGTGCCCACGGGCGGCGCCACCAGGCCGCAGGCATGGCAGGGCACCACCTTTTCACCGGGCGCGAAAGCCTTGTAGCGGATGCCGGGCAGCGCTTGCCGGGTCAGGTCGTCGCCCAGGTTCCACAGGGCCTTGGGGTCGAACGAGACGACGATGGCCAGCAGCACGGTGAGCGCGCCAAACGCGAACAAGCCCGGTTGCGGCAGCACCGTGGCCAGGCTGGTCATCTTGACAACGGTGATCAGGATGCCGATCATCAGCACCTCCGTCATGCCCCATTCGCGCGCCGTCTGCACGGCGCGCAGCACGCGGTTAAATCCGGGCACCTTGACGCCGCCGCGCAAGCCCAGCGCCACATACAGCAGCGAACCGAGTTCGATGGCGGGAAAGAGGATGGTAAACAGGAAGACCATCGTCGCCACGATGTGCATCTGCTCGTACCACAGCACGCAGATGGAGCCGAGCAAGGTGGCGCTGGAAGTGAGGCCATTGACGTCGAGTTCGACGATAGGGAAAAACTGGGCAATCAGGAAGACAAAGGCGGCGCCCAGGGTGAGCGCCACCACCTTGCTCAATTCGGCCGAGGCGCCCCGGCCTGGCGCGGCGCGATACAGCACCGAGCGGCAACGGATGCAGCGCGCCTTTTCGCGTGGACGCAGCGGACGTTTGCGGTACAGCACGCCGCAGTCATGACAGCTAATCAGGTCGTATCGGTGCACAGTGTGAAGTTTGCCGGCGCCCGCAGCGCGACTATCCCATGTCAATGCCAGCCATCATGACAGAATTGGCATTTTCCTGCATTACGGCACTATTCTTTTCCACTCCCCCGCAACAACGCCTCCACGGCGCGGCCGATTTGCAACACTGTATCGTCGGCGCCGGCCAGGCCGCAGATGCCCAGCCCCACGGGCAGCTCGCCGTCGGCATGGCAAGGCAGCGACAGCGCGCAGCCGTCTAGGAAGTTGATGACGCTGGCGTTGCGCAGCACCAGGCCGTTCGTGGCAAAGAAGGTGGCGTCATCCGCTTCCAGCGGCGCGACCTGCGGCGCCAGAATGGCCACGCTGGGCATCAGCCAGGCATCGAACGGCGCCAGGCGCCGCCGGGCGATGGCGATCAGGCGCGCGCGCGCATCGAGCAAGTCGATGTAGTCAAACGCGCCCTGCTGCTGGCCGCGGCGGATGCGCGCCGCCACGCGCTGGTCGTACTGCGCGCCCTTCTCTTCCAGTAACGCCCTGTGCCAGTGCCACGCTTCCGCCGCCACCAGGCCGCCGCCGCCATTGATCGTCGGCAGCTCCAGCAATTCGGGGAAATCGAACTGTTCCACCAGGGCGCCGGCTTGCCGCAGCTTGTCCAGCGCGGCGTCGAAAGCCTGCTGCACCTGCGGCGCCACGTGCGTACCGACGTAGTCCAGGGTAAAGCCGAAGCGCAAGCCTTTCAGTGCCGGCGCCTGCGCGCCGATATCATGGCCCGACAGCGCTGCATACAAAATGGCGCAGCAATCGACGCTGCGGGCGATGGGGCCGGCCGAATCGAGGGAGCGCGACAAGGGCACCGTGCCGGCCAGCGACACAGTCGCCGCCGTCGGTTTGAAGCCCGTCAGGCCGCAAAAAGCCGATGGAATGCGGATCGAGCCGCCCGTATCCGTGCCCAGCGCGCCGGCCGCCATGTCCAAGGCCACGGTGACGGCGCCGCCCGAGGTGGAGCCGCCGGCCACTCGCGCGCCGTCGTGCGGATTGCGCGGCGTGCCGTAATGGGGATTCAAGCCCAGGCCGGAAAACGCGAATTCGCTCATGTTGGTGCGGCCCAGCAGAACGGCGCCGGCTGCGCGCAGGCGCGCCACGGCAAGCGCATCGGCCACGGCGGGCGGCGCGTCGGCCAGCGCCAGCGAGGCGGCACTGCTGGTTTGCCCCTTGACGTCGAACAGGTCCTTGATCGAAATGGGGATGCCGGCCAGCGGCGAGGCAATGATGCCGGCGGCGCGCGCCGCATCGCTGGCACGGGCCTCGGCCAGGGCCTGTTCGCCATCAAGGCTGACATAGGCATGGCCGCCCTGCGCCCGGTGCGCCTCGGCGCGCGCCAGCATCCGCTCCGTCAGTGCCGCGCTGGTGATGCGGCCAGCGGCCAGGTCGGCCGCCAGTTCGCGGATGGTCTTGGTCAGTTCGGTCATTCTCTTATCCTTCCACGGGCAGGGTTTGCACGGCATAGCGGTGCTGCAGGCGGCGCTGCAAGGCTGGATCATACAGTTCCAGCTCAAACGCGTCGCCATGGCCCATCTCGCCGATGACAGGCTGCGTGCCGCAGAACATGGCGCTGCCCACCGGCAGCGTCGCTTGCCCCGTGTAGCGCAGGATCAGGTCTTCCGGCGACAGCATGCGCGTCACGGGGCCGTCCTGGTACAGGGCCGGCACGCCGGCGCGCTCGCGCCAGGAGCGCATCTGCAGCTGGTCCCAGTGGCCGGCCACGTCGGCATAACGCCACAGGGTGCCGCCCACGGGCTTGCCGCACATCTGCTTCGATACCGTCACGCCGTAGCTTTCCACCTTGCGGTCCGTGTGGTCGGAACCGATGCCCACCAGCAGGCCGTATTCCGTGGAAAACAGCACGAATTCCGCTTCGCCCGAGGAATCGCCGCCCGGCACTTCGATGGCCGCGTCGCTCGACAGCAGTGCTGCCGCTACGCGGTAAAACGTGGGCACGCTTTTCGGGCGCGCCACGCCGATCGCTTCCAGCTCGGCGATGTGGTGTTCCACCATCGCCATGTCGCGGCCCGTCCAGCCGGCGATGATCAAGTGATCGATGTCGAAGGTGACGGGGCCGTGGCCGGCCAGTTGAAAATGCAATGTCGTCATGATTTTATTCCTCCAGGGGGCCGCGGCCCGTTTCGCGTGCGGCAAAAACTGCCGCGCCGGTGATCAGCAAGGCCGCCGCCACGTACAGCGAGACGGCCATGGTGCTGTTGTACGAGCGATACAGGCTGGCGATGACGAGCGGCGCGAAGCCGCCGCCGATGACGCCGGCCAGGGTATAGGCCAGCGAGGAACCCGCATAGCGCACCTTGGTCGGGAATTGCTCGATGACGAAGGCCGCTTGCGGGCCATACATGATGGCGTGGATGACCAGGCCCACGACGACGGCCGTGACGATGGCGGCCGGGCTGGCCGTGTCTAACAAGGTGAAGAAGGCAAACGCCCACACGAGACCCAGCGCTGCGCCCAGCGCATACACGGGGCGGCGGCCGATCTTGTCCGACAGGGCGCCAAACAGCGGCACCGACAGCGCATTGCAAGCCGTGCCGATCATGATGGCGGTGAGCGCCAGGGTCGATGACAAAAGCAGCACCGTCGTCACATACGTCAGGGTGAACACCACCACCAGCGCATACAGCACGTCCGAGCCGATGCGCACGCCGCCGGCGATCAGCAGACGGCGCCAGTAGAGGCGCAGCACGTCGCCGATCGGCGCTTCCGCCTTGGCATCCTGCTGGTCGAGCTCCTTGAACAGCGGTGTTTCCTCGATGCCGCTGCGTATCCACATGCCAAACGCCACCAGCAGCAGGCTGGCGATGAACGGCATGCGCCAGCCCCAGTCCATGAACGCTTCATGCGGCAGCAGATAGGTGATCAGGCCGATGCAGCCCGTTGCCAGCAAGGTGCCGAACGACGGCCCCACCTGCGTCCACGAGGCGTTGCGGCCACGCTTGTCCGGCGCACCGTGTTCGACGGAGATCAGCACGGCACCGGCCCATTCGCCGCCCAAAGCGATGCCCTGCACGAAACGCAGCGCCACCAGCAGGACGGGGCTCCAGATGCCGGCCGTCGCGTACGTGGGCAAGAGGCCCATCAAGCCCGTCGTCACGCCCATCAGCATCAGGGTCACCACCAGCACCCAGCGGCGTCCCAGCTTGTCGCCCAAATGGCCGAAGATCACGCCGCCGATGGGGCGCGAAATATAGCCGACCGCATATGTGGAAAAGGCCAGGATGGTGCCCGTCAGCGGATCGAAGGAAGGAAAGAACAGGTGATTGAAGATCAGCGCGGCCATGGTGTTGTAGACGGTGAAGTCATACCATTCCAGGGTCGTGCCGACCATGCTGGCCGTGGCCAGGCGGCCCGTCTTGGCCGTCGTGGCCTTCTCGCCCGGTGCCTGGGCTGCCGGATGCGCGGCGTTCGTATATGTGGTCATAGCCTACCTCTCTCGTCAGTTTTATTGCAGGCCCGGCGCAGGATGCTTTGCCCTGCGCCGTGGCCCGTGTCTCGTGTTATCGGTGCCGGCAAGATGCGCTTGCGGCGCGTCAGGCAGCGTGCAGGTCCACCTCGCGCAGCTGCCAGGACAGCTGCAGGATGGCTGCCTGTTCGGCGTCCAGGCCCAGCGCCGCGCTGGCGGCATTCGCGGCCGCCATGGCGGCGCTTTCGGACGATGCGTCGATCAGGAAGATCGGATCGAGCACGCGGGCCTCCGTCCGTTCCGCCGGCAGGGGGCCGGACAGGCTGGCGTCGGGCGTGAGCAAGCGCGTGGCAATGACGCCGTCGATCTGCAGCAGCGTCGTTCCCAGCGTGGCCAAGCCGGCCACCGCTTGCGCGTCCTGGCCGATGGCCGGCGCGCCCATACGCAGCACGGCCAGCCAGGCGCCCGTGCCCATGCCCGTTTCCGCCTCGATGGCACAGACACGGCGCATCGGGTCGACCATGCGCTGCAGATTCGTCTGCGACCAAGGCGTCTGCTGGCCGAAGGCCTTGAAGTAATCGGGCGTCTGGAAGGCGGCGAGCGACACGGTGCGGTACAGGCCCAGGTATTTGCGGGGACCGCGCACGCTCTGGTAGCGCGTGCCGCTGACGAAGCCGGGAATGCGCACGCGCTCTTCCACGTGCTCGCGGTCATACCAGCGGTTGAAATCAAGCTCGTGTTCCGGGTCGGCGCTGGTCCAGACGAACAGGATGCCGGGCAAGGTGGTGGACGTCGTCATGAGGGTTCCGTTTGCGTTGTAAGTGGAGTGCCAACCCAGAATAGGTGGCACGCCATCACTTGGCAAACGGGTTATTCTGAACGCGACTGATAAGTTTTTCTTGTGGGTGGGGCCAACAATGTTGTCGGATTACGCGGCGTCCCGCCGCTAATCCTACCTACCCGACTAATATGCATCGTAGGTCGGCTTAGCATCAGCGTAAGCCGACATCACCCGGCACCATATTCCTCGCCCAGCGCCAGCGTGAACCTGGCCGCCTCCTCGCATGCCAGCATGGCGACCAATTGAATCGCTTCCGTCGTGATGTCTTCGCTGTAACTGATGACGATGCGCTGCGGCGCCAGGCTGCTGGCGCAGAGAATCAGCGCGATATTGCCTTGCTCGATTTCCTCGCGCAGGGGCGCCAGCGGCAGCACGGCGATGCCGAAGCCCGCTTTGACCAGGCGCACGATGGCGGAAATCGAGCTGACGCAGTGGACACGGCCCAGCTGCACGCCCTCGTCCTGGCACAGCGCCTTCAAGGCGGAATGCGGCTGCGAACCGCGGTTCATGGTGATGATCGGATGCTGCGCCAGTTGCGCCACCGTGAACGGCACGCCCGTGTCGGGCCAGTCGGCGGCCCTGCCGGCCCAGCCCATGGCGATGGCGCCGCTGCCCGTGCTGCGGATATGGTCGCCCGTCAGCATGTCCGTCTGCAGCGCGATATCGAGTTCGCCCTGCTGCAGCTGTTCGTGCAGGCGGCGCGTCGATTCCGACGTCAATTGAATCTCGATGCCCGGATAGCGCTCCTGCACGCGCTGCAGGAACGGGATCAGCCAGGTATGCACGATGGTTTCGATGACGCCGATGCGCACTTCGCCCGTGATCTGCGCGGGCGAGGAATTGGCCGCATACATGTCGCGGCACAGTTCCAGCATGCGCTCGGCGTACACAAGCAGGTTGCGCCCGGCGAAGGTCAGGCGGATGTCACGCGCGTCGCGGTCGAACAATCGCGTGCCGAAGTCCTGCTCCAGCGAGGCGATGCGGTTCGAGATGGCTGCCTGCGTGATGTGCAGCTTGTCGGCCGCCGTGCGAAAGCTGCCCAGCCGCGCAGCCCAGACAAACGCTTCGAGAAAACGGGTATTCAATGGGGCTCTTCTTCACAGGTTGAGTGTCCGCCCCATTGTAAGCCAAAGCGCCCGGTCTATTTCTCGCCCAGGAAGTCGAGCAAGGTCAAGGCGACGATCTTGCTGGCCTTGCGCAAATCATCGAGCGCCAGGCGCTCGTCGGCCTTCTTCGCGTTCGACTCGGGCACCGTGCGCGGGCCGGCGCCATACAGCACGGCGGGGATGCCCCGTTCGCCATATAGGCGCGCATCCGCATACAGCGGCGTGCCGACGGCGGGTATCGTCTCGCCAAGGATGGCTTGCGCATTCTTTTGCAGGCTGCCGACCAGCTGCTCGGAGCCGGGCAAGGGCCGCAGCGCATGCGACAGCAGCAGGCGGCGGATCTCGATGCGGATGCCAGGCTCGCCGCGCACCGCGTCTTCGATCAGCGCGCGCACCTGCGCTTCCACCGCCAACGGATCTTCTTCGGGAATCATGCGGCGGTCCATCTTCATGACGACCTTGCCCGGCACCACATTCGTGTTCGTGCCGCCGTCGATGCGTCCCACCAGCATGGTGGGCGAGTCGATGCCGGCCACGTTCGATTTGATCTTTTTCAGCTCCGGCAGCTGGCCATAGATGGCGTTGAGGATCTTGTTGGCCGCCTGCAGCGCATCGTGGCCCGTCTCCGGCATCGAGCCGTGGCCCGACTTGCCGTGCACGGTGATTTCCAGCTGCAGGCAGGCGTTGTGCGCCGTGACGATGCCGTAGCTGAAACCGGCGGCGATGACGAAATCGGGCTTCGTCAGCTGCTGTTCCAGCAGCCAGCCCGGCCCCAGCAAGCCGCCGAATTCCTCGTCGTAGGTAAAATGCAGTTCCAGCTGCCCCTTCAGGGGAATGCCCAGCGCTTCGAGCGCGCGCGCGGCAAACACATAGGTGGCGAAATCGCCTTTCGACACGGCCGTCGCGCGGCCGTAGATATAGCCGCCGTCGATCTGGCCGCCGTACGGCGGATACGTCCAGTTGTCGCCGGGCGGCACCACGTCGCCATGCGCATTCAGGGCCACGGTCGGCCCGCCTGCCGCATACGGGCGGCGCACGATCAGGTTGGTGATGCTCTGCATGCCGTACGCCTCGACCTGGTCCGCCGGCACGGCGTGCTTTTCCGCGTTCCAGCCATACGCCTGCAGCAGCTGCGCCACCAGATCCGCATGGGGCGCGTTATTGCCGGGCGGGGTATCCGTCGGCTGCTGCACCACCTTCTGTAAAAAGGCGATCTCCTCGTCGAAGTGCTCGTCGATCCAGGCCGTGATTTTTTCTGCGTGCGTCGTCATTTTGCTCCTTGCATGGTCTGTTGCAGCCAGGCGCCCAGTTCGCTGCGCTCGGCCTCCGTCATATTGGTCAGGTTCCCGATCGGCATGGCTTTCAGCTCGATGGCCTGCTTGTAGATTTGCGCCGCGTGCTGGCGGATTTGCGTCTCATTATCCAGCATCATGCCGGCCGGCGCCGTGGCGAAGCCCGGCTGCGTGGGCTGGGCCGAATGGCAGGTGGCGCAGCGCTGGGCGATGATGGCGTGCACGCTCTTGAACTGCGCCGCCGGGTCCGCCGCCGGCGCGGCCGCCAGGGCCACGGGCGCTTTCGGCGCGATGGCCACGGCCACGGCCACCAGCAGGGCCACGCCGAAGGCAGGATAACGCCACTCGACTCTTCCCTTGTGGCGCAGGTTGAAGAAGTGGCGGAAGAAGACGCCGGCCGCCATGATCAGCGCCAGCACCAGCCACGCGTGATCGTTACGGTAAGTCATCGCGTAGTGGTTGCTGATCATGATGAACAGCACCGGTAACGTAAAATAATTGTTATGCACGCTGCGCTGCTTGGCTTTCAGGCCATGTTTGGGATCGGGCAGCTTGCCGGCGGCCATGGCCTCGACCATCTTGCGCTGGCCGGGAATGATCAGCATCAGCACATTGGCCACCATGATGGTGCCGATCATGGCGCCCACGTGGATGTAGGCGGCGCGCCCGCTGAGCAAATGCGTGAGCACGTACGCGGCGCCGACGATCAGCGCGAACACCGTCACGCCGAACCACAGTTCATATTGCGCCAGCTTCGAGCGGCACAGCAGGTCGTACACGGTCCAGCCGATGACGAGGGTGGCGATGCCGATGCCGACGGCCTGGCCGCTGGAGATATCGGCCACGGCCTTGTCGATCATCATGGCCTGGGCATTGAAGTAATACGCGATGGTGAGCAGCGCAAAGCCGGACAGCCAGGTGGAATACGCTTCCCACTTGAACCAATGCAGTTCCTTCGGCAGTTCGGTCGGCGCCACCAGGTATTTTTGCGGGTTGTAGAAGCCGCCGCCATGCACGGCCCACAATTCTCCCGACACGCCCTTCTTCGCCAGCTCGGAGCCGGGCGCGGGTGGACGTATTGAATTGTCGAGCCAGACGAAATAAAAGGAAGCACCGATCCAGGCGATGCCCGTGATGACGTGCAGCCAGCGGGCGATCAGGTTCAGCCACTCAAGGCCGTACGGAATCAGATAGGCAAATACTTCCATAAATTTCCTCTAGTCAGACCGAACCCATATTCGTGCCAATCTACACAAGATAAACGGATTTACCGCCCATCACATGAAAAATATCGTATATTTGACATATTCAAATCGATATACAACAGAGCCGCCGCCACATGTCCAGCCTGCCGCAACACCTCGACCTGCACCTGATCCGCATCCTCTACCTGCTGCTGGTGGAAAAGAATGTCTCGCGCGTGGCCCTGAAACTCAATCAGCCGCAGCCTTCGATTTCCGCCTCCTTGCGCAAGCTGCGCGAATTGACGGGCGACCCGCTGCTCGTGCGCGGCGCGCGCGGCATGGTGCCGACCCAGCATGGCGAAAGCCTGCTCAATCCGGCCAAGCGCATCCTCGACCAGACGGAAAGCCTGTTCGTCAAGAAGACGCCGTTCGTGGCGCAGGAAGAGGCGCGCACCTTCCATATCGCCGCGCCCGACTACCTGGACAGCCAGTTCCTGCCCAACGTGGTGGCCCTGCTGCGCCGCGGCTCGCCGAAAAGCCGCGTCGTGCTGCACAGCCTGGGGCCGGGCATCGACCATATCCGCCAGCTCTCCGACGGTGGCCTGGACCTGGTGATCGCCAACTGGGACGAGCCGCCCGCGCACCTGCACATCTCGAAGCTGTTCGAAGACCCCATCATCTGCGCCATGCATGCGGAAAACGCCTATGCGCGCCGTACGGCCAGCGACGCCATGACGCTCGACGACTACCTGAGCCTGCCCCACGTGGCACCGTCGCAGATGATGCCCGGCTACCACGGCGTGATCGATTCCTTCCTCGAACGGCAAAACCTGCAGCGCAACGTGGTGGTGGAGTCGGCGTATTTCGGCCTGATCCCCTACATGCTGACGCAGACTGACCTGGTGCTCACCACGGGCCGGCAATTCATGCGCTTCTATGAAAAGACGCTGCCGCTGAAAACGTATACCGTGCCCTTGAAATTCCCGCCGATGCGCTTTTACCAGCTGTGGCACCAGCGCGTGCACCAGGCGCCCGAACACAAATGGCTGCGCGACCAGGTCAGCGCAGCGGCCAAGGCGCTGGTGCAGCGATAGCCGCTATCAACGCGCGCATATAATGGAGGCAGGAACGGGGCGCTATCATCACCGCTTGCATGATCGGAAAACCATGACCACCCTTTCAGACCTGAACGCCGGCAGCCAGGCCGATTTTATCGCGCACCTGCATGGCATCTACGAACACTCGCCCTGGATCGCCCAGCGCGCGGCCGCCGCCCGGCCGTTTGCCAGCCTGACGGCCCTCAAGACGGAGCTGCAGCGCGTGCTGGCGCAAGCCTCGCCCGAAGAGCAGCTGGGACTGATACGCGCCCACCCGGAACTGGCCGGCAAGGCCGCCATCGCCGGGCAGCTGACGGCGGAATCGACGCGCGAACAGGCCAAGTCGGGCCTGAACCTGTGCAGCCCTGATGAATTCGCCACCCTGCAGCGCCTCAACAGCGAATACAACGCCAAGTTCGGCTTTCCCTTCATCCTGGCCGTCAAGGGTCCGACGGGCGAGGGCCTGACGCGCCAGGACATCATCGCCACGTTTGCGCGGCGCCTGAAAAACCGGCGCGCCGATGAACTGGCCGAATCGCTGCGGCAGATCAAGCGCATCGCCGAACTGCGCCTGAACGACCTGCTCGACGTGCGCCTGGACTTCGGCCCCGCCATCATGCAGCAGGCGGAAACGCTGGCCGGCTGGAGCGACAGCGATTACAACCTGACCTGCGCCTATCTGACGCCGGCGCACCGCAAAACGGCCGCGCAGCTGGCCGACTGGATGCGGGACGCGGGCATGCAGGTGCACATCGACGCCGTCGGCAATGTCGTCGGCCGCTATCTGTCCGACGCACCGGGCGCGAAGACCCTGATGACGGGATCGCACTACGACACCGTGCGCAACGGCGGCAAGTACGATGGCCGGCTGGGCATCGTGCTGCCGATCGCCGTCGTGCGCCACCTGCACGAACGGGGCGAAAAACTGCCATTTCATTTCGAGGTCGTCGGTTTCGCCGAAGAGGAAGGCGTGCGCTTCAAGAGCACGTTTTTGGGCAGCACGGCCGTGACAGGCAAGTTCGACGTGTCGCTGCTGGAGCAGCTGGATGCGGACGGCGTGAGCATGCGCGACGCGCTGGCCGCCGCCGGCCACGAGGCGAGCGCCATCGGCGCCATCGCGCGCGCTCCCGAAGACTTGCTCGGCTATGTGGAAGTGCACATCGAACAGGGCCCCGTGCTGCTCGAACGCGACCTGCCGCTGGGCATCGTCACGGCGATCGCCGGCAGCTCGCGCTACCTGGTCAGTCTTGGGGGCGTGGCCAGCCATGCGGGCACCACGCCCATGACCATGCGCAAGGATGCGGCCAGCGCGGCCGCGGAAATCATCCTGCTGGTGGAACGGCGCTGCAGCCAGGGCGAAGCGCTGGTGGGCACCGTGGGCCAGCTGCAGGTGCCCAACGGCTCCGTCAACGTGATCGCCGGCGCCTGCATCCTGTCGCTCGATATCCGCGCGGCCGTTGACGCCGTGCGCCAGGCTGCCGTCGACGACATTCTGGATGGCATCGCCGCCATCTGCGCGCGGCGCCAGATCGACTACCAGCTGGAACTGCTGCTGTCAGCGCGCGCGGCGCCGTGCGCGCCGTGGCTGATGGCGCAGCTGGCGCAAGCCGTGGAATCCGTCGGCATCGAACCGTATGCGCTGCTGTCGGGCGCCGGCCACGACGCCATGGCCATGGCCGCCATCACCGACGTGGCCATGCTGTTTACCCGCTGCGGCAATGGCGGCATCAGCCACAACCCGCTGGAAACCATGACGGCCGACGACGCCGACATCGCGGCGCGCGCGCTGCTGGCGTTTTTGCGCAACTTCCAGCCCAAGCCGCAGGGATAGCGGTCGTGGCTACACGGTCACGGCCCGCTCCAGCATCGCGTGCAGCAGCACATTGCAGCCCGCTTCCAGGTGCTCGGGCCTGGCGTCTTCGATTTCATTGTGGCTGATGCCGTCCTTGCATGGCACGAAGATCATGCCGGCCGGCGCCAGCCTGGCCGCGTAGATGGCATCGTGGCCGGCACCGGACACCACATCCATCACCGAGTAGCCGAGTTTGGCCGTGGCGTTGCGCACGGCGCCCACACAGTCGGGGTGAAACGGGCATGGCGGATAGTAGGACACCCTTTCCAGTGAAATGCCCAAGCCTGTTTTTTCGCGTGTGGCGTCGATGAAGGTCGTGATCTCGCCATGCATGGTGTTGAGCAGTTCGTCGTTCACGTTGCGCAGGTCGATGCTGAATTTGACCTCGCCGGGGATCACGTTGCGGCTGTTCGGGAATACCTGCACCATGCCCACCGTACCGCGCCCGTACGGCGGGTAGCGGTTGGCAATCGCCACCACTTCCTGCATGATGGTGGTGGCTACCTGCAGCGCATCCTTGCGCAAACCCATGGGCGTGGGACCCGCATGCGCTTCCATGCCCGTCACCACGCAGTCGTACCAAGACAGCCCCATCACGGCCGGCACCACGCCGATAACCTTGTCCGCGTCTTCCAGCACGGGGCCCTGTTCGATATGCGTTTCAAAATAGGCGCCGATCGGATGGTCGCCCGGCACCTGCTCGCCCTTGTATCCGATGCGCGCCAGCTCCTCGCCCACGGTCTTGCCTTCCGTGTCCCTGGCCGCATACGCGGTCTCCAGCGAAAAGGCGCCGCAAAACACGCCCGAGCCCATCATCACGGGCACGAAGCGCGAGCCTTCCTCGTTGGTCCAGAAGGCCACTTCGATCGGTGCCTGCGTCTTGATCTTCAGATCGTTCAGGGTACGCACCACTTCCAGGCCCGCCAGCACGCCGTAATTGCCATCGAACTTGCCGCCCGTGGGTTGCGTGTCGATGTGGCTGCCCGTCATCACGGGCGGCAAGGTATTGTCCATGCCGTCGCGGCGCATGAACACATTGCCGATCTGGTCGATCGTGATGCTCATGCCCGCCTCCCGGCCCCAGCCTACCACCAGGTCGCGGCCTTCCTTGTCGAGATCCGTCAGGGCCAGGCGCTTGACGCCGCCCTTCGCCGTCGCGCCAATCCGCGCCAGCTCCATCAGCGCTGCCCACAGGCGCTCGCCATTGATACGCAATGCATCCATCGTCAACTCCTTATGCGGTCGTGGCGGAAAAGGCGGGGCGTTCGATATAGCGCCCCGCCCCTTCGACGGCCATCAGTTCGCCCTGGTGGAACACCACCTTGCCGGCGGCAATCGTGGTGCTGGGGATGCCGCGCACGGTGCGACCTTCGAAGACATTGAAGCCTCCCTTGGCGAACTGGGTGGCGGCGGAAATGGTGCGCGTGCCTTGCGGGTCCCACAGCACGATATCGGCATCGCTGCCTGCGGCGATGACGCCCTTGCGTGGATACATATTGAAGATCTGCGCCGCATTGGTCGATGACACCTTGACGAATTCTGAGGGGGTGAGCATGCCCGAATTGACGCCAGCATCCCACACCACGGCCATGCGTTCCTCGACGCCGCCGCAGCCGTTCGGGATGCGCGTAAAGTCGTTCTTGCCGGCCGCCTTCTGCTCGGCGCAAAAGGTGCAGTGATCGGTGGCCGTCGTGTGCAGGTTGCCGCTTTGCAGGCCGTGCCACAGGGCCGATTGATGGTGCTTGCCGCGGAACGGCGGGCTCATGACGTGGCCCGCCACGTAGTCGAAATCGTCGCTCTGGTAGACGCTGTCGTCGATCACCAGGTGGCCCGCCAGCGCTTCGCCATATACGCGTTGCCCGTTGGCGCGCGCGCGCGTGATGGCGTCGAGCGACTCCGCGCACGAGACGTGCACGATGTACACGGGGGTATTCAAAACGTTGGCGATCGCGATGGCGCGGTTGGCCGCCTCCGCTTCCACGGCGGGAGGGCGCGACAGCGGGTGCGCCTGCGGCCCGGTGATGCCTTTTTTGAGCAGGGCTTGCTGCAACTGGAAAACCAGTTCGCCGTTTTCCGCATGGACGGTGGGCAGCGCCCCCAGTTCCAGCGAGCGGGTAAAGCTTTTCACCAAGGTTTCATCGTCGGCCATGATGGCGTTTTTATAGGCCATGAAGTGCTTGAAGCTGTTCACGCCATGCTCGCGCACCAGCACTCCCATCTCTTCATGTACCTGCTCGCTCCACCAGGTGATCGCCACGTGGAAGGTATAGTCGCCAGCCGCCTTGGCCGACCACGCGCGCCACTGGTGATACGCCTCGATCAGCGACTGCTTCGGCGCGGGAATGACGAAGTCCATGATGGTGGTGGTGCCGCCGGCCAGGCCCGCCGCCGTGCCCGTGAAAAAATCGTCGGACGTCACCGTGCCCATGAAAGGGAGGTTCATGTGCGTGTGCGTATCTATCCCGCCCGGCATCACGTACAGGCCGCCCGCGTCGATCACGGTGGCGCCAGCCGGCACGGGCAGGTTCTCGCCGACGGCGGCGATCGTGTCGCCCTCGATCAGCACATCGGCGCGAAACGCGCGGTCGGCGTTGACGACGGTACCGCCACGTATCAGTGTAGTCATCTTGTCTCCTTCTCGAAAAGATCAGGACTGGGGCGCCTGCTGTACGAGCGCAGCTACCTTGCCCTTCATCATGACGCCGTAGACGACTGCGGCGATGGCCACGCCCACGAACCAGGCGTAGGTATAGATGGTTTTGAAGCCTTCGCCCACGCCGGGAAACGCCGTGGGAAAGGCCGCATTCAGAAAGCCCGGGATATTCGGCAGCACGGCGATGACAAATGCGATCAGCGCCGCCATGTTCCAGCCATTGCCATACGAGTAGACGCCGTCGTCGCGGTACAACTGCCTGACGTCGAGCTGCGTCTTGCGCACAAAGTAATAGTCGACGATGAGGATGCCGGCGATGGGGCCCAGCAGGGCCGAGTAGCCGATCAGCCACGTGAAGATATAGCCCTGTGTCGACTCGAGCACCTTCCACGGCATCATGACGATGGCGATGAAGGCCGTGATGTAGCCGCCCATCTTGTATGAAATCTGCTTCGGCGCCAGCGAGGAAAAGTCGTACGCAGGCCCCACCAGGTTGGCCGCCAGGTTGACGCTGACCGTGTCGATCAGGAGGATGATCAGGGCGATCAGCACGGCGGCGCCCGTCATGCGGCTGGCCAGGTCGACGGGGTCCCAGATGGCCTTGCCGTACATGACGACCGAACCGGCAGTGACGATCACGGCCAGCATGGCCAGCAAACCCATCGGCACGGGCAAACCGACCGACTGGCCCACGATCTGGTCGCGCTGCGTCTTGGCAAAGCGCGTGAAGTCGGGAATGTTCAATGCCAAGGTGGCCCAGAAACCCACCATGGCGGTGAGCGACGGCCAGAAGACGCTCCAGAACTGGCCCGCCTTCTTACCGCCGGGGATGAATTGCGATGGCTGGTCCAGCAGGCTGGCCACGCCGCCGGCCTTGCTGTGCACCCAGTACAGCAGCACGAAGCAGATCAGGATTTTCAGGGGTGCCGTATAGGTTTCCAGCTTGCGGATCGATTCCATGCCATGCAGGATGTAATAGAACTGGATGGCCCAGAAGGCCAGGAAGCACAGCAGCTGGCTGCCGTTGATGCCCAGGCCAGCGATCTTCTCGCCGCCCAGCTCATGCCCCATCAGCACGCCCATCAGCGTGTAAATCATCTGCCCGCCGAACCAGGTCTGGATGCCGTACCAGCCGCAGGCGACGATGGCGCGCATCAGGGCCGGCAGGCGCGCGCCCATGGTGCCGAACGAGGCGCGCGCCAGCACGGCATACGGGATGCCGTACTTGGTGCCCGCATGGCCGATCAGCAGCATCGGCAGGAGCACGATGGCGTTGGCGAGAAATACCGTGAGCACGGCCTGGTAGCCGGACATGCCGCTGTCGATCAGGCTGGCCGACAGGGTGTAGGCGGGAATGCACATCACCATGCCCACCCACAGCGCGGCGAAGTGATACCAGCGCCAGGTGCGCTGCGCCGCCGTGGTGGGCGCCAGGTCTTCATTCCAGAGTTGCGTGTTGCCTGAATAGTCGTGGTTCACAGGGTTGCTCCATCGGTTGGGAGGTTGGGCGTTTTAAAAACGGCTGCGGCCTAGCTTACTGCAAAGTTGGGCAACTGTTTATAAAATATGCGTACGCAAAAAACGTGCCCTATACCGATTCCGCCAATGCCCTGGGGTTGCGCGGATCCTGCGTCCAGTTCATGTACGGCTTGCCCGTGGCCTGCGGCACCATCGTGATGCAGCCCTGCACCGGACAGGTGATTTCGCACAGGTTGCAGCCCACGCATTCCTCCTTGATCACTTCATATGTGCGCGTGCCGGCGGCGTCGATCAACTGCGCAATCGACTGGTGCGAGGTGTCTTCGCAAGCCACGTAGCACTTGCCGCATTTGATGCAGTCATCCTGGTTGATGTGCGCGATCACCTGGTAATTCATGTCCAGGTATTTCCAGTCCGTCGTGTTGGCCACGGCCTTGCCGGAAAAATCGCTGATGCGTGCATAGCCCTTCTCGTCCATCCAGCGCGACAGGCCATCCTTCATCTCGTCGACGATGCGAAAACCATGCAGCATGGCGGCCGTGCACACCTGCACGCAGCCGGCGCCCAGGGCGAGGAATTCGGCCGCGTCGCGCCAGTTGCCGATGCCGCCGATGCCGGAAATGGGCAAGCCCCGCGTCTGCGGATCGCGGGCGATTTCCGCCACCATGTTCAGCGCGATGGGTTTCACGGCGGCCCCGCAATAGCCGCCGTGCGTGCTGGCGCCGCCCACGATGGGTAAGGCCACCATGCGGTCCAGGTCCAGCGAGGTGATGGAATTGATGGTGTTGATCAGCGAGACGGCGTCCGCGCCGCCCGCCTTGGCCGCGCGCGCCGGCATGCGCACGTCCGTGATGTTGGGCGTGAGCTTGACGATGACGGGCAGTCGGCTGTGTTTCTTGCACCAGGCGGTCACCATCTGCACGTACTCGGGCACCTGGCCCACGGCCGCGCCCATGCCGCGCTCCGGCATGCCGTGCGGGCAGCCGAAATTGAGCTCGATGCCATCCGCCCCCGTCGCCTCGACCTTGGGCAGGATGTCGGCCCAGTAATGCTCTTCGCAAGGCAGCATCAGGGAGACGATCATGGCGCGGTCGGGCCAGTCCTTTTTTACCTGCGTGATTTCGCGCAGGTTGATCTCCAGAGAGCGGTCGGTAATCAGCTCGATATTATTGAAGCCCACCACTTCGCGGTTCTTGCCGTACAGGGCGGAATAGCGCGACGAGACGTTGACGGCGGCAGGGTCTTCACCCAGCGTTTTCCACACGACGCCACCCCACCCCGCCTCGAAGGCGCGCACCACGTTATACGCCTTGTCGGTCGGCGGTGCGGACGCCAGCCAGAAGGGATTCGGCGCCTTGATGCCGCAAAATTCGATGCTGAGATCAGCCATTATGCAGCCTCCACTTTATTGAACAGATCGGAATGGATGGCCAGTGCGGCCAGCTTGCCATGCTGGACGGCCTGCACCGTCAAGTCCTGTCCCGGCGCCACGCAGTCGCCGCCCGCGTAGATCCCCGGCAGCACCGTGCGGAAACCCGCGTCGACGGCGATCTTGTCGCCTTCGCGTTTCAGCAACGACGCCATCGGGTCAATCAGCACCTCGGTGTCGAGGCTCTGGCCGATGGCCTTGAAGATGGCGTCGGCCGCCACGTCGAACGTTTCGCCCGTGCCCGCCAGGCGCGTGCCCTGCATGCGCGTTTTCTCGAAACGCATGCCGGCCACCTTGCCGGCAGTATCGAGCAGCACCTGCTGCGGCTGGGCCCACGTCAGCATGCGCACCTGGTTCGCCTTGGCGATCTCCTGTTCATGATGGGTGGCCGTCATGGCGTCGAAACCGCGCCGGTAGACCAGGGTGACTTCCTCGGCGCCCAGCCTTTGAATCTGGACGGCCATGTCGATGGCCGTATTGCCGGCGCCAATGACGATGGCGCGTTTCGGCACGGGCAGCGCGGCCAGGTCGTCCGCCTGGCGCAACGCGGCGATGTAATCGACGGCCGCCAGCAAGCCCGGTGCGTCCTCGCCCGTCAAGCCCAGTTTGCGGCTGGCGCCCAGGCCCAAGCCCAAGAAGACGGCGTCGTACTGCGCATGCAAGTCGCGCAGCTGCACGTTTTCACCCAGCGCCTGGGGACATCGGATGGCGATGCCGCCGATATCGAGCAGGAAGTCGATTTCCTTTTGCGCGAAATCGTCCGTCAGCTTGTACTTGGCGATGCCGTATTCATTCAGGCCGCCCGCCTTGTCTTCCTTCTCAAAGATCACCACGTCGTGGCCCAGCATGGCCAGGCGGTGTGCGCACGACAGGCCGGCCGGACCCGCGCCGACGATGGCGATAGTCTTGCCCGTGCTTGCCGCCCGTTTGAACGGGTGGCTGGCAAAGTGCATGTGGTCGACGGCGTAGCGCTGCAAGAGGCCGATCTTGACGGGCTGGCCTTCGGCGTCGTGATTGCGCACGCAGACGTCTTCGCACAGGATTTCCGTCGGGCATACGCGGGCGCAGCTGCCGCCCAGGATGTTCTGTTTCAGGATGCCGGCGGCGGCGCCGTTGATGTTCTTGTCGTGGATATTGCGGATGAAGCTGGCCACGTCGATTTCCGACGGACAGATGCGGCTGCACGGCGCGTCGTAGCAATACAGGCAGCGGGCGCTTTCGATGACGGCCTGGCGCGCCGTCAGGGGCGGCGCCAGGTCCGTGAAATGGCCAGCCAATTCCTCGTTGGGCAGGGCGGGATGCGGTAAATAACTCAAGGACTCGATCATCGCGTATTCCTCTTTTTCTGTGCGGCCAATTTGTCGTCTGAAACCCTTACTTCATCTGGGGAAAAGCAAATTCCACACCAGCGCTTGCCGTGTTCGGCCAGCGCTGCATCACGGCCTTGTGGCGCGTGTAGAAACGCACGCCTTCGGGGCCATACGCGTGGTGGTCGCCGAACATGCTGCGCTTCCAGCCGCCGAAACTGTTGAAGGCCATCGGCACGGGCAAGGGGATGTTGACGCCCACCATGCCGACCTGGATCTGGCGCACGAATTCGCGCGCCACGCCGCCGTCGCGCGTGTAGATGGCCACGCCGTTGCCATACTCGTTGGCGTTGATCAGCTCCACCGCCTGCACCACGTCAGGACACCGCAGCACGCACAGCACGGGGCCGAAAATTTCTTCCTTGTAGATGCTCATGTCGCGCGTCACATGGTCGAACAAGGTGCCTCCGACAAAGAAACCGTTCTCGCGGCCCGGCACCACGTGGTTGCGGCCATCGACCACCAAAGTCGCGCCCTGCTCCACGCCCGAGGCGATCAGTTTTTCGATGCGCTGCTTGGCCGCCAGCGACACGACCGGTCCCATTTCCGCACCATCTTCCATACCGTCGCGCACTTTCAGTGCGGCCGTGCGCGTTGCCAGTGCATCGATCAACTTGTCGCCCGCGTCGCCCACGGCCACGACGACGGAGATGGCCATGCAGCGCTCGCCCGCCGATCCGTAGGCCGCGCCGATCAGCGCGTCGACCGTCATCTCCATGTCCGCGTCGGGCATCACCACCATGTGGTTTTTCGCGCCGCCCAGGGCTTGCACGCGCTTGCCGCTGGCGCTGCCGCGCGCATAGATGTATTCGGCGATCGGCGTCGAGCCGACAAAGCTGATCGCCTGCACCACGGGGTGGTCGAGCAAGGCGTCGACCGTCACCTTGTCTCCCTGTACCACGTTGAAGACACCGTCGGGTAAACCTGCATCCTTGAGCAATTTCGCGTGCAGCAGCGACGCGGACGGATCGCGCTCGGACGGTTTCAAGACGAAGGTATTGCCGCAGGCAATCGCCACCGGGAACATCCACATCGGCACCATCACGGGAAAGTTAAACGGCGTGATGCCGGCCACCACGCCGAGAGCCTGGCGCATGGACCAGGCGTCGATGCCGCGCGAAATCTGGTCCGTGAATTCGCCCTTCAGCAATTGCGGTATGCCGACGGCAAATTCCACCATCTCGATGCCGCGCGCCACCTCGCCCTGGGCATCGGCAAAGGTCTTGCCATGCTCGCGCGTGAGCATGGCGGCAAATTCGTCCGTGTGCTGCTGGCACAGCTGCAGGTAGCGGAACAGGACCCTGGCGCGCGTCAGCGGCGGCGTGGCCGACCACGAGGGAAAGGCGGTGGCCGCCGCCTGCACGGCCGCGTCCACGTCTTCCACGGTGCCCAGCGCCACGCGCGCCACAGGCTCGCCCAGGGCCGGGTTGTAGACGTCGCCGTAGCGGCCGCTTTGGGTGTCGATTTTGGCGCCGTTGATGTAGTGGGTGATGGTGTCGAGCTGTGTGTTAATTTGGTTCACGTTATTTCCTCTCTTTACCCCAAGGGCAAATTCTGGGGTCAGACCCGGCGGGTCTGACCCCGGGGCTTAATCAAGGTTCTTCAGCACCGTGGCCAGCTTGCCGAACAGCTCGTCGACATGCTGTTTTTCCAGCACCAGCGGCGGCGACAGCGCGATGATGTCGCCCGTCGTGCGTATCAGCACACCGTCGGCGAAGGCTTGCTTGAAGGCGCTGAAGGCGCGCGTGCCCGGCTTGCCGGCGATGGGATCGAGTTCGATGCCGGCGATCAGGCCGATGCTGCGCAGGTCGATCACGTGCGGCAAGCCTTTCAGCGAGTGCACGGCGTCGCTCCAGTACGCCTGCATCGCTTTCGCGTGGCCCAGGATGTCCTGCTCCTCGAACACCTGCAAGGTGGCCAGCGAGGCGGCGCAGGCCAGCGGGTGGCCGGAATACGTATAGCCGTGGAACAGTTCGATGCCCGGTGGCGCATCCATGAAGGCATCGTGGATGTATTTTTTGCTGAACACTGCCCCCATCGGCACCATGCCGTTGGTCAGGCCCTTCGCCGTCGTCATCAGGTCCGGCTCGACGTCGAAATAATCGGCGGCGAACGGCGTCGTCATGCGGCCGAAACCCGTGATCACTTCATCGAAAATCAACAGGATGCCGTGCTTGGTGCACAGTTCGCGCAAGCGTTTCAGATAGCCTTTCGGCGGGATCAGCACGCCCGTGGAACCGGCCACCGGTTCGACGATGACGGCGGCGATCGTCGACGCGTCGTGCAGCGCGACGATGCGTTCCAGTTCATCGGCCAGATGGGTGCCGTATTCGGGCTCGCCCACCGTGTAGGCATTCTTGTCGAGGTTATGCGTGTGCGGCAGGTGGTCCACGCCGGGCAGCAGGGGGCCGAAGGTCTTGCGGTTGCCGCCGATGCCGCCCACGGAAATGCCGCCGAAGCCCACGCCGTGGTAACCGCGTTCGCGGCCGATCAGGCGCGTGCGGGCGCCCTCGCCGCGCGCCCTGTGATAGGCCAGCACGATCTTCAACGCCGTGTCGACGGCTTCGGAGCCGGAGTTCGTATAAAACACGTGGCCGAACTTGTGGCCCGTGTAGTCCATCAGTTTTTCCGCCAGGTCGAAGGCGGCCGGATGGCCCATCTGGAAGGTGGGAGCGAAGTCGAGCTGGCCCACCATCTCGCGGATGGCGCCGACGATTTTCGGCTGCGCATGGCCGCACGGCACGCACCACAGGCCTGCCGTGCCATCGAGGATGGCGTTGCCATCGACATCCTTGTAATACATGCCTTCGGCCGATACCAGCAGGCGCGGGTTGGCCTTGAAATCGCGGTTGTTCGTAAACGGCATCCAGAATGCCGACATCGATTCCGGCCTTGTTTCGTTCATGACCTTCTCCTTGGAATGGGCTGGCGCGGGGCCAGGATCGTTTTTGACGAAGCGTAAAATAATTTACCAGTTGGCAAAAAGCTGATGTAATAATAGACAGGCCATCCCCAATGGCACAGATACACAAACGGCAAAGTATCCCAACCG
Organism: Janthinobacterium sp. FW305-128; assembly: GCF_020858135.1. NCBI lineage: Bacteria > Pseudomonadati > Pseudomonadota > Betaproteobacteria > Burkholderiales > Oxalobacteraceae > Janthinobacterium > Janthinobacterium sp. FW305-128. The sequence continues at coordinate 112,206 of NZ_JACYMK010000015.1, forward strand.
TACAGGTCGGAAAAACACTACAGTTTTGTGCAAGGCAGCATAAGGAGCCACCGTGAAGCACAGCGACAGCACAGACGATGCCCCCGAGCAAGCAAGCGGCTGGCCCGTGCTGGACATCGACCGCCAGAAGAAGGGCGGCCTGGTCGAGCAGATCGTCATCGCCATCAGCGTCATGGTGGGCAGCCGTGCCCTGCGCATCGGCACGCGCATGCCGTCCGTGCGCCAGTTCGCCCGCTGCAATGGCGTGTCGACGTTTACCGTCGTCGAATCGTATGACCGCCTGGTCAACCTCGGTTTGCTGTCGTCGCGACGCGGTTCCGGCTATTTCGTCGCGCGCCACGATATCGCCGCCTCGCCGCAATTGGCTGTGCATGCCAGCCCCACGGCCATCGACGCCCTCACGCCGGACCTGTATTCGGGCGTGTCCGACGCGCTGCCCGTGGGGGCGGGCTGGCTGCCGCCCGAGATGTATGGCGAAGCGACCGTGCTCGACGCCGTGCGCCAGGCCATGCGCATTCCCGCCAGCCGCCTGCGCGGCTATGGCCACCCTCTCGGCTTTCCCTCGCTGCGCCAGCACCTGGCAAGCAGCCTGTCGGAAGAGCTGTTCCAGGTCGAGCCGGACCAGGTCCTGCTGACGCACGGCGCCACGCATGCTTTTGACTTGATCCTGCGCAGCCTGACCAAGCCGGGCGACACGGTGCTGGTGGAAGACCCCGGCTACAGCAACCTGCAGTCGCTGATACGCCACCATGGCTGCATCCCCGTGGGCGTCCACCGCGGCGAAGCGGGCCTCGATCTCGATGCGCTGGCCGTTGAAGCCGCGCGCACCCAGCCGAAGCTCATGTTCGTCAACACGGTGCTGCAAAATCCGCTCGGTACTTCCCTGAGCCAGGCGCAGGCGCACCGCCTGCTGGCGCTGGCCGAACAATTCGATTTCTGGCTGGTGGAAGACGATATCTACCGCGAACTGGCGGCGCGCGGCGAAGCGTCGCTGGCGGCGATGGACGGCTTGCGCCGCGTGATCCGCGTGGGCAGTTTTTCCAAGACTCTGTCGCCCGTGCTGCGCGTGGGATCGATTTGCGCCTCGCCGCCGCTGGTGGCCGAACTGGTGCGCGTCAAAATGCTGGCGGGACTGACGACGTCGGAAATCAACGAGCGCGCCGTCTACCACGCCATCTCCGCGCGGCCCTACAAGCGCATGGTCGAACGGCTCGTGGCGCAACTCGATGCGGCCCGCGAGCGCAGCATCGACTGCCTGGCGCAAACGGGCATGGCGCCCGTGGCGCGGCCCCGCGGCGGCATGTTCGTCAGCGCAGGCTGGCCCGACGTGCAAACGCCGGAATGGAATGGCAAGGTCATCGCCGACATGGCCTTGAAGGCGGGCATCCTGCTGTCGCCGAACGAATTTTTCATGCTGCGCGCGCCCGAGACGGTGTGGTTCCGCTTCAACGTGGCCTACACCGATACCCCCGTGCTGCAGGCATTCCTGCAATCGATACGCCCACGCTAAAGAAACCGCCATGGCCAGCGACAAATCCCCTGCCCTTTCCGTGAAAAATGCCGGCGGCCGGCGTTTGCAAAACCGCGATCGCCTGGAAGCGGACATCCTGGAGCAAGCCGTGCGCGCGTTCGCGGAATGCGGCTATGAGGGCGCCTCGATCGCCACCATCGCCGAGCGAGCCGGCCTGTCGAAGCAAAACCTGATGTATTACTTCCCGTCCAAGCAGCTGCTGTACCAGCGCGTGCTCGACGACGTGCTAGACGACTGGCTGGCGCGCATGGACATGCTGGCCAATGAACACGACGAGCCGCGCGACGTGCTGCGCGCGTATATCGGCGCCAAGCTGCGTTTTTCGCGCGAACAGCCATGGGCCTCGCGCGTGTATGCGCTGGAAGTGATCAATGGCGCGCCCCTGTACGGCGCGCAGATACGCGACCGGGTCGTGCCCCTGCTGCGCAAGGATATCGCCGTCTTCGAAGCGTGGATCGCCGCCGGCCGGATCGCGCCCGTCAACGCCACGCACCTGATGTTCGCCATCTGGGCCATGACCCAATCGTATGCGGATTTTTCGGCGCAGATGGCCCTGGTGCTGGAACGCAAGCAGCTCACGCGCAAGGACTATGAGGATGCGGAAGCCCTGATCGCGCACATGGTGCTGGCGGCGGTGGCCATGCCGCCAGCGGACGAAAAAAAACCGCCTCGACAGGCGGTTTTCTGAACAGCGCGAACGCCTATGCAGCCGTCTTGTTCTTGCGGCGGCGCGCCATGAAGCCGATCATGCCCAGGCCTGCCAGCAGCATCGCATAGGTTTCCGGTTCCGGCACGGCCGACACATAACCGGACACATTGGTGGCATTGAAATAATGGTTCGCATTGACCTGGATGTTCGAGGCCCAGTTCCCCACCACGACGCTGCCGTTGATCTGGCCATTACCGCCGGCCAGGGTCGCCAGCGGCGCCAGGACGCTGCCGTACAGGCCCACGCCGTTCAAGGTGATGGTTTGCGCTTCATAGAAGTTGTACAGCACATTGTATTTGCTGAAATCGCCGTAGCCACCGGACAGGTTCACATTCGTGCCGCTGATATTGAGGATCAGGGTGTCGTTCGTGTGCAGATTGCTGAACTTGAAGTTGTTCACCGAGCCCAGCGCCGCGGAAGTCAGGTCGAACACTTGCACATTGCCCGTGCCGCCCTTCAGGGTCATGCCGCCATAGGCCACCGAGCTGCTGCCCGTCGCTGCCACGTTGGCCAGCGAGGTCGAGGTGTTTTTCAGCTGCGCCGATGTCGTGGCGAACGACACGGGCGACACCGTGGTCTTGCTAGCCGTGTTCAGGCCCACGCTGCTCGTCGTCGTGCTGCCGCCCACATAGTAATTGCCGTTCTTGATCGAGCCGGAGCTGTAGTTCAGGTTGCCGCCAACCACCAGCGCATAGCCGGTGTTGCCATGCGTGACGTAGGCATCCTTGTTCTTGTCATTGACCGAATAGTTCGATGCCGTCAGATTGCCGGCCACCAGCACGCCGCCTTCGACATCGCTTCCGGACGCGCTGAAGTTACTGAGGGAATACAAATTGGCGCCACCGATGCCCAAATCGACAACACCGGCTTGCGCGGCGCCGGCGGCAAACACGGTCGACAAAACGAGAACGAATGATGATTTAGGCATGATTGACATTTTATTTCCAAAAAGAAAATTAACTTGACGCCAGAATATCATATCCATTCGCTTTGATATGTCGCAAACCAACAACTTTTGTAACAATAATGAAAACATAGTTGCTCGGCGGGAATCATTCTCCTGGCGCTGCCCGGAGAACGCCCCAGGCATCCGGATGACGCTGAAAACAGACGGGCAAACAGCCGTCTGTTCTGCACGTTCAATATTGCTTAGAAGCGCAGCCAACTTGGTGATACGATCGCGGCAGCGCCAGACCAGGCCAGCCCACAAAGTATGAAATCATAAGGATGAAGCACGCATGAAACGATTGTCCCTAGGCGCACTGATGCTGGCATATGCCTGCGGCGCGCAAGCCGATGTGTTTAACATGATCGACAACCAGCCGCTCAGCGAAACCTGGCTCAACGCGGGCTTTTATTCGTATCACTTTCAGCGCGACAAGAACCTGAACGACAGCAATCCGGGCCTGGGCGCCGAATACCGCTTCTCCACGGTCGCGTCGGTCACGGCCGGCCGCTTCTACAATAGCGACCGCGCCTACTCGAATTACCTGGGCGTGTACTACCAGCCGATCAAGGTGGGCCCGCTGCGCATCGGCGCCGTCGTTGGCGGCTTCAGCGGCTATCCGAAGATGCGCGATGGCGGCTGGTTCCCGGCCCTGGTCCCCACCATCAGCTATGAATACCAGCGCGTGGGCGTGAATATCGCCATCGTGCCGTCTTACAAGGACCGCCTGTATGGCGCGCTCAGTTTCCAGCTGAAACTGAAGGTCTTCGAGTAACCGTTTGTCGTTGCCTGTCGCCGTTCGGTCCGCCATTCCTGCCATTCGTCGCATACGCCATACCCGGCAGCAAGGATTTGCCTATAGTGGTTTCATTGCCAGCATGCATACGGCAGCGGCACCCACACGACAGGAGAACGGCATGAAAGACATCAATTCGGCACCGGGCAGCACTTCCTTCAGCGCTTTCTGGAACGAGCTGTGCGCTTACGCGCGCCAGGGGATGGCTGCCTTGCGCACCATGTCGTGGCCCATGCTGCTGGTCTGCTGCCTGGGCCTGGCGTTCCTGATCACCATCTTGCCGCTGGCCATCATGCTGTTTGCCCTCGTCATGCTGCTGAGATGGGCAAGCAACAACGACGATGCCGGCGCAGATCAGAAAGCGTCGGCTTCGCAGCGTTCGCCGCAATAAAAATTTGCGTCGTGGCAAGAGTGCAATGATGGTTCTATGGCACTATGGATGGGCGCGGCACTGACGGGCATCAAAACCATCCAAATGGAGGGATTTGATACGGAACGCTACGCAGTATCCATGATCGAAGCTACTCCCCCTCAGCCATAGGAGTTTTCTGATGACCACGACAGCAAAAGCTACAGTAAATACGACCATTCCCTGCCTGCGCTACCGCGACGCGCCCGCCGCCATCGAATGGCTGTGCAAGGCACTCGGTTTCGAAAAACAATTGATCGTGCCTGACGGCAATGGTGGTGTCGCCCATGCGCAACTGAGCTTTGGCAATGGCATGGTCATGGTGGCACCCGCACTCGACAGCGACTATGGCCGGCTGATGAAACTGCCAAGCGACATCGGCGGCGCCAACACGCAAAACTGCTACCTGGTCGTCAACGACGCCGACGCCGTCTACCGCAGCGCGCGCGAAGCCGGCGCCGAGATCGTGCTCGACATCAAGGATGAAGATTACGGCGGACGGGGCTTTACCTGCCGCGACCCGGAAGGCCACATCTGGAGCCTGGGCACCTACGATCCATGGTAAAACGGAGAACAATGATTGTCGCTACCCTCACCGCCGCCAGCCTTGCGCTGATCGGCGGTTTCCTGTCCGCTCCCGTCCTCGTCGACGAACATCTCAACCGCATTCATGCCCCGTCCGGCAAGGCGCCGTCGGCAGCCACTGTGGCCCTGCACCAGAGCCTGTGGATCGCCGACCTGCACGCCGACAGCCTGCTGTGGCAACGCGACCTGAACCGCGACAGCCAGCGCGGTCACGTCGACTTTCCCCGCCTGCAGCGGGCCAACGTGGCGCTGCAAGCCTTTTCCGTCGTCACCAAGACGCCGCGCAAGATGAATATCGAGCGCAATGGCAGCGACACGGACAACATCACGGCCCTGGTGGTGGCGCAAGGCCTGCCGCCCGCCACGTGGAACAGCCTGCTGGCGCGCGCCACCTGGCAGGCCGACGAGCTGCGCCAGCAAGCGGCAAAAAGCCATGGCAAGGTGCGCGTCATCGGCAGCCGCGCCCAGTTGCGCAGCTTCATCGCCGCGCGCGAAAAAGACCCCGCCCTGCTGGCCGGCTGGCTGACACTGGAAGGCGCGCATGCGCTCGAAGGCAAGCTGGACAATCTCGACACCCTGTACCAGTCCGGCTACCGCATGGCCGCGCCCACGCATTTCTTCGACACGGAACTGTCCGGCTCCCAGCACGGCCTGAAAAAAGGCGGCCTGACGCCGCTGGGCAAGCAATGGCTGCGCGCCATGGAGCAGCGCAAGATGATCGTCGACCTGGCGCACGCCTCGCCGGCCACCATCGACGACGTACTGACGTTGGCGAAACGCCCCGTGATGGTGTCGCACACGGGCGTGCGCGGCACCTGCGCCAACGGGCGCAACCTGAGCGACGCCCAGCTGAAACGCATCGCCGCCCAGGGCGGCCTGGTGGGTATCGGCTTCTGGAATACGGCCGTCTGCGGCAAGGACGTGGCCTCGATCGCGCGCGCCATCAAGTACACGGTCAAGCTGATCGGCGCCGAACACGTGGCCTATGGTTCGGACTTCGACGGCGCCGTCACCACGGCCATCGACGCGGCCGGCTTGCCGCGCTTGACGCAGGCGCTGCTGGATGCTGGCCTGTCGGAAGCGCAGATCCGCCGCGTGGCAGGCGAAAACGTGCGCGACTTCCTGCTGAAGAACCTGCCGGACGATGACGCCTAGACTAGCCTAGCGCCTGAACCAGGGCCTGGTCCGCCACCTGGCGCGGCCGGATGCGTATCAACTTGCGGTACAGCGGCGGCATCGACTCGCACAGCGCCAGCAGCGCGTCTTGCGCCATGGCCGGGCGCACGTACTGGAACTGTGCGGGATTATTCTCCGGCAGCGCCCCTTCCATGGTGGAGCCGTAGGCACCCAGGGTCATGAAACTGGCGGCGCTGTCGTCCGGGCCGATGGCCAGCACGAAGGTGCCGTGCTTGGGGTGGCCCAGGTAGCTTTTGATTTCCTCCTGCAGCGCCGGCACCGCATTCGCCATCAATTCAAAACGCAGCTGCGCGTACTGGCGCGTGCATTCCATGAACGGCGTGCGTATGGCCGACTGGCTCAACTTACCCGGCATGCATAGCAGCAGGTTGCCGAAGGAATCGAGCAAGGCGGCCGCATCGCCCTGGCCGCCATCACGCGCGTCCTGCTCCATGGCCGCCTGCAGGAATGGCGCCAGGCCCGCGTCGGGCGCGTGCGGGTCGCAGCGGTAAGTCAGGGCGTCGGGATAGCGGCGGCGCAAGGCGCGCACCACGACATGCTCGGGCGGCAAGGCGGCGGGATCGCGCAGGGGCACGTCGTCGCCGGCGTTCAGCAGCTGCATCACCTGCGCCGATGTCGCTTCGAACACGAGCGAGCACAGTGCCTGCGTCGCCTCATGGATGCTCTTGCCGATGAAAAAAGATTTGGGCGCGGCGCCGGACGGGGCACGCGCGTACTCGGTGGCGCCGCGCACGGCCGGATAGCAAAAACTGCGGCCGGCCTGCGCCTGCAGCGGCGCCGGCAAGGCCGTAAACGTGGCGCTGCCTTCGTAATTGATGCCCGCCTTGACGTCGGGCGCGGCCACCACCACGTTGAAGCCTGCCGCCAGAATCGCCCCCGTGCACATGCAGCAGGGGTCGAGCGAAGTGACGATGGTCAGTTCACCCGGCGGCGGCAAGAGCGCGCCCTTGGCCCGCTCGGCGAAATACCAGTCCACCAGCTGGCGCTCGCCATGCGCCGTGGGGTCGAACACCAGCCCCTGGCGCACGACGTTGTTATGCATCGATTGCAGCACGTTGCCGGCGCCGTCGAGCAGCACGCCGCCCACGCCAAAAGTACCCTGCGTCTTCGCCGCCATGGCTTCGGCCGCAGCTATCGCCACGGCGGCCTGGATGTCGATCGTCTTGTTCAAGCGGATCCTGTTACTTCATGTCCAGGTCGGAATTGCCGAAGCCGTGCGGCAGCAGCCACCCGGCCGTCACTTCCATGACATCGTTTTTCAGGTTCGTCAGGATCACGGGCAGGTCGGCGCCGCCCATCTCGAAGATCACCTGGCGGCAGGCGCCGCATGGCGAAATCGGTTCAGCCGTGTCGCCCGTGACGGCCAGCCTGGCGAAATCGCCCGGTTTGCAGCCATGCGCGACGGCGCTGAAAAACGCCGTGCGCTCGGCGCAGTTGCACAGGCCATACGCGGCGTTTTCCACGTTACAACCGCGGAAGACGCGGCCATCCTTGCACAGCAATGCCGCGCCCACCTTGAAACGCGAATATGGCGCGTAGGCCAGTTCACGGCCGGTGTTGGCTTCGGCGATCAGTTCTTGGTTGTTCATTTTTTCTGTTATACCTTTGAAATCATTAAGGCCGGGGTCAGACCCTCAACACCGCTCACACATAGCTCAGCGCCATCACAAACGGGGGTCTGACCCCAGTTTTCAACTACGGTCGAATGGTACGATAAATCACCGGATTGCCCGCCAGCGCCACGGCGCTGATTGCATACGCGTCCTGGATTTCCTTGACGGCTTGCTGCGCCGCCGCTTCCGTGCGCGCGTGCACCATGGCCAGCGGCTGGCCAACGGCCACTTGCTCGCCCAGGCCCACGAGGTCCGTCAGGCCGACGGCGAAATCGATGCTGTCGCTCGGACGGCGGCGGCCACCGCCCAATGCCACGACTGCCAGGCCGATGGCGCGGCAATCGCGCACGTTGGCAAAGCCGGCGGACGGCGCCGGCGCCGGCACGACGAACGGCGCCTGTTCCAGGTGTTTATCAGGATGCTCGACGAGATCCGCCGGGCCGCCCAGGGCCGACACCATGCGCGCAAAGCGCTCGGCCGCTTCGCCCGAATCGAGGGCCGCGATCAATTTCACGCGCGCTTCCTCTTCGGTGGCGGCCAGGCCGCCCAGCACCAGCATCTCGGCGCACAGCGCCAGGGTGACTTCGTGCAGGCGAGCGGGACGCGAACGGCCCGTCAGGTAATCCATGGCGCCGCGCACTTCCAGCGCATTGCCGGCGTACGGCGCCAGCGACTCGTTCATGTCCGTCAGAATCGCCGACGTCTGCATGCCCGCGCCATTGCCCACGGCGACGATGCTCTCGGCCAGTTCCACCGACTTGTCGTAGGTGGGCATGAAGGCGCCCGTGCCCACTTTCACGTCCATCACCAGCGCGTCCAGCCCGGCCGACAGTTTCTTCGACAGGATGGAGCCGGTGATCATCGCTACCGATTCCACCGTGGCGGTGACGTCGCGGATGCTGTAGAAGCGCTTGTCGGCCGGCGCCAGCTGCGCCGTCTGGCCGATGATGGCCACGCCGATCTCCTGCACCACCTTGCGGAACAGTGCATTGTCCGGCACCGTGCAATAGCCTGGAATGGCGTCGAACTTGTCGAGGGTGCCGCCCGTGTGGCCCAGGCCGCGGCCCGAGATCATCGGCACGTAGCCGCCGCACGCGGCGACCATGGGGCCCAGCAGCAAGGAGACCACGTCGCCCACGCCGCCCGTCGAATGCTTGTCGACGATGGGGCCCGGCAGGTTCAGCGAACGCCAGTCCAGCACCTGGCCGGAATCGCGCATGGCCAGGGTGAACGCCACGCGCTCGTCCATGTTCATGTCGTTGAAATAGACGGCCATGCCGAGCGCCGCGATCTGCCCTTCGCTGACGCTGCCGTCAGTGATGCCGCGTACGAAAAACTGGATTTCCTCGGCGCTCAGGACGCCCTTGTCGCGCTTCTTGCGGATGATTTCCTGGGTCAAAAACATGGAATAACTCCAATAAAAATAGGTTTGGGGTCAGTCCCTGCGGGATCGGGATACGCCCATTGGCGTATCCCCCCGACGGGTCTGACCCCAGCTTTGCGATACCAATGATCAGTCAGTTAAACGCCGTAAGGTATCCACACGTTTTTCACTTGCGACGCATGCGCCAGCACGGCACGGCCGCCGCTTTGCGCGGCGCTGTACCAGTCGCGGCCCTTGGCGCCGCCGACCCAGGTGCGCTTCAGGGTGCCGGCCGACAGGCGCTCGACTTCCGCGCAACCGTCGGCGGAGCCATCATGGCGCCAGACGGCGTCGATGTCGGCGTGCGTGGCCAGGGTGCGCGCCAGTTCATCGGCGTTGCCGCTGATGATGTTGACGACGCCGCCCGGCAGGTCGGACGTGTCGAACACCTGGTACAGGTCCAGCGCGGACAGCGGATACGCTTCCGACGGCACCACCACCACGCGGTTGCCCAGCGCGATGGCCGGCGCCACCAGCGAGATGAAGCCGAGCAAAGGCGCTTCATTCGGGCAGACGATGCCGATCACGCCGACCGCTTCATTGAGCGCCACGGTGATGCCCTTGGTCGGCGGCTGGTGCGCCAGGCCGTCGTACTTGTCGGCCCAGGCGGCGTAGTAGAACAGGCGTTCGATCGATGCCTGCACTTCCTTCTCCGGGTTTTTACTGCCCGTCATGGCGGCGATGCGGGCGGCGAATTCGTCGGCGCGCGCTGCCAGATTTTCGGCGATGTAGTACAGCACTTGCGCGCGGTTGTGCGCCGTGGCGCTGGTCCAGCCGGACGCTTTATGGGCCGCTTCGACGGCGTTGCGGATGTCCTTGCGGCTGCCCACGCCCACTTCGGCCAGCAAGGCGCCATTCGCGCCGAACACGGGCGCGCTGTAGGCGCTGTCAGGGCGCGCCTGCTTGCCGCCGATGTACATCTTGGCCGTGCGGTCGATGGCGAAGGGGTCCGCTGCCGCCGGCTTCACGTTGGCCTTGGCTTTCGCTTCCACCACCGGCAAGGCCGGACGTGCATCTTCGGCCAGGGCCGTCATGTATTCCAGCATGCCTTCGCGGCCGCCTTCACGGCCGAAGCCCGATTCGCGGTAGCCGCCGAAGCCGCAGGCCGCGTCGAACTGGTTGGCGCTGTTGATCCACACCACGCCAGCCTTGATGGCGGGCGCGATATCGAGGGCCAGGCTGATCGACTCGGTCCACACGCTGGCGGCCAGGCCGTACACCGTGTTGTTCGCCAGCTGCACCGCTTCAGGCGGCGTGCGGAAGCTCATGGCCACCAGCACGGGGCCGAAGATTTCAGCCTGTGCCACGGCGGCCGACGTCGACGCGCCCGTGATCAGGGTAGGCGGGAACCACGAGCCGTCAGCCGGCAGTTCGCACGCCGGTTGCCACACGTCGCAGCCTTCGGCGCGGGCCGAATCGACGAGCGCGGCGATGCGCTGGCGCTGCACAGGGTCGACCAGCGCGCCGACGTCCATCGATTTGTCCAGGGGCGAGCCGAGGCGCAGGTTTTCCATGCGGGCGCGCACCTTGTTCAGGAAGCGCTCCTGGACCGATTCCTGCACCAGCAGGCGCGAGCCGGCGCAGCACACTTGTCCCTGGTTGAACCAGATCGAATCGACCAGGCCTTCCACGGCGCCGTCCAGGTCCGCGTCTTCGAAGACGATGAACGGCGACTTGCCTCCCAATTCGAGGGACAGCTTCTTGCCGCTGCCGGCCGTCGCTTCGCGGATCAAGCGGCCAACTTCGGTGGAACCCGTAAACGCGATCTTGTCGACGCCGGGGTGGTTGACGATGGCCGAGCCCACTCTGCCGTCGCCCGTGACGATGTTGACCACGCCGGCCGGCACGCCCGCCTGCACGCACAATTCGGCGAACAGCATGGCGGTCAGCGACGTGAATTCGGCCGGCTTGAAGACGACCGTGTTACCGGCCGCCAGGGCCGGGGCGATTTTCCACGACAGCATCAGCAGGGGGAAATTCCACGGCACGATCTGGCCCACCACGCCCACGGCGCGGTAGTCGGCGAATTCTTCCGACTGCAGCTGCGCCCAGCCGGCGTGATGGTAGAAATGGCGCGCGGCCAGCGGCAGGTCGATATCGCGCGTTTCACGGATGGTCTTGCCGTTGTCCAGGGTTTCCAGCACGGCGAACAGGCGCGAATGCCTTTGCAGCAGACGGGCCAGCGCGTACATGACCTTGGCGCGGCCATGGCCTCCCATGCCTTGCCATACGGGCAGCGCGCGGCGCGCCGCTTCCACGGCGCGTTCCACGTCGGCATCGGTGGCTTGCGTCAGCTCGGCCAGCTGCGTGCCGTCGGCAGGATTGGTCGAGGCGAACAGTTCGGCCGGCTCGCTCCAGGCGTTGTCGATGAACAGGCCGAACTTGCGCTGATGGCCGTCGAGCCACGCTTGCGCTTCTTTTTGACTTTCGGGAGCAGGGCCGTAGTCCATAGTAGTGAGAATCTCGTTAATTGTAGTCATGACGAATGTTCTTTAAGGTTGTGCGTGACGATGATTGGCCGAGTAGCTGCCGGTGACGTAGTGCTCGAGCTGGCGCTCAATGTCGGTCAGCAGGCTGGAAGCGCCGATGCGGAACAGGTGCGGCTGCAGCCATTCGTTGCCCAGCTCTTCCTTCATCAGTGTCAGGTATTGCAGCGCGCTCTTGGCCGAGCTGACGCCGCCGGCCGGCTTGAAGCCCACCTTGAAACCCGTCTGTTCATAGTATTCGCGTACCGTGCGCACCATCGTCAGGGCCACGGGAATGGTGGCGTTGACGCCTTCCTTGCCGGTGGAGGTCTTGATGAAATCGGCGCCCGCCATCATGCAGACCCACGACGCCTTGGCCACGTTTTCCATGGTCAGCAAGTCGCCCGTGGCGAGAATCGCCTTCACGTGCGCTTCGCCGCACGCCTTGCGGTAAGCCAGCATTTCGTCATACAGCACTTGCCAGTTGCCGTTCAGGACATGCTGGCGCGTGATGACGATATCGATTTCCGAAGCGCCCGCGGCGACCGACAGTTCGATCTCGCGCAGCTTCGTTTCCATGTTCGTCAGGCCGGCCGGGAAGGCGGTCGACACGGCGGCGATGGGCAAGCGGCCCTGGATGACTTTCACGGCCGGTTGAATCATCTCGTGGTACACGCACACGGCGCCGGTGCTCAGCTGCGTCAGGCCCAGCGCGTCCATCAGGTCGGCGCGCAACGGGCGCATGGCCTTCATGCACAGGCGCTCCACGCGGCCCGGCGTATCGTCGCCGCCCAGGGTGGTCAGGTCGATCATCTGGATGGCTTTCACCAGCCAGGCGGCCTGGTATTCCTTTTTCACCGTACGGCGGTTCGCCAGGCTGGCCGCGCGGCGGTCCGTCGCGGCGCGGTTGACGCGGATCTGGTTGATCCAGCCCAGGTCGAGGCCGACGGCCTCGTTACGCTTGAATTCGGGGTGCATGAGTGTCATAACAAGCTGGTTCCATTAGCAAGTGGTGGTACGCCAAGGTGCTTGGCGAGGGTTTGGCCAATATCGGAGAAGGTCTCGGAAATACCCAGCGCGCGCGGGGCGACGCCGGGGCCGAAGAAGATCATCGGAATGTGTTCGCGGGTGTGGTCGGAGCCGTGCCAGGTGGGGTCGCAGCCATGGTCGGCGGTGATCACGACCAGGTCGCCTTCCTTCAGCTTGGCCATGAATTCCGGCAGGCGCGCATCCATTTCGCGCAGCGCGTCGGCATAGCCTTCGACGTTGCGGCGGTGGCCGAATGCCTGGTCGAAATCGACGAAGTTGACAAAAGTGAGCGACTTGTCCTGCACTTCATCGGCCGTCTTCAACAGCGCTTCAAACAGCGCCATGTTGTCGACACCCTTCACGACTCTGGAAATACCCTGGGTGGCGAAAATGTCGCTGATCTTGCCCAGGCCGACGACTTCGCCGCCCGCATCCTTGACGTGGTCGAGCAGGGTCTTGCTTGGCGGCGCCACTGCATAGTCGTGGCGGTTGGACGTGCGCGTGTAGTTGCCGTTGCTGCCCGTGAACGGACGGGCGATGACGCGGCCGATGTTGTACGGCTCGACCAGCTTGAAGGCCATTTCGCACACTTCGTACAGGCGCTCGAGGCCGAACGATTCTTCGTGCGCGGCGATCTGCATCACCGAGTCGCCCGAGGTGTAGATAATCAGCTTGCCGGTGGCGACGTGCTCGTCGCCATGCTTGTTGATGATGTCCGTGCCCGAGGCATGGCAGTCGCCGAGGAAGCCCGGCACGCCGGACAGGGCTTTCAGTTTGTCGGTCAGGTCGGCCGGAAACGACGGCGTGGTGCGGGGAAAATATCCCCAGTCGAATTCGACGGGCACGCCGGCGATTTCCCAGTGGCCGCTCTGCGTGTCCTTGCCGGTGGAGCGCTCGCGCGCCGCGCCGTAGGCGCCGGTGAAACCGTCGCGCTGGTCGAAGCCCGTGGCCCATTCGCCGCTGGCCAGGTGCGCCGCGGCGCCCAGTCCCAGGCGTTCCATGTTCGGGAGTTTCAAGGTCTTGCCGCTTTTGGCGACAGTGCTGGCAATGTGACCAAAGGTATTGGCACCTGCGTCGCCATACTTGGCGGCGTCTGGCGTCGCGCCAAGGCCGAAGGAATCAAGCAGGAGGATAAATGCGCGTGACATGATAAGGCTCGCTTTATGGAGTGATGCAAAGATGATGCGGTCAGTGTAGGCCGGATTTTCCCGGCCTGCCGCGCGGCAGCGCCGATGGCCGGCGCGCCGCTGCTGCATAAAAAAGTGCTTAGGCTTGCGGCGTAGCCGATACGGTCGCCAGGAAGGCCAGAATCAGCTTGACCAGGTCTTTCGCGCCGATGGCCGCGTATTTCAGGGTTTGTTCGTGCGACAGGGCGAATGGCGACATGCCTTCGGCCAGGTTGGTGATGACGGACACGCCCACCACTTTCAGATCGCAATGGCGGGCCGAGACCACTTCCGGCACCACGGACATGCCGACCGTGTCGGCGCCCAGGCGCGCCATCATGCGGATTTCGGCGGCCGTCTCGAAGTTCGGGCCAGGGTAGGCAACGAACACGCCTTCGTGCAGGGTGATGCCATTCGAGGCTGCCGTGTCCTTGACCAGCTTGCGCAGATCCGCATCGTAGGCGTTGGCCATGCTGAAGAAGCGCGGGCCGAAGCGGTCGTCGTTCGGGCCGACCATCGGCGTGCCTGGCAACAGGTTGATATGGTCGCTGATGGCCACCAGACTGCCGGCGTCCACTTCAGGGCGCAGGGAACCGGCGGCGTTGGTAACGAACAGCATTTCGCAGCCCAGCAGTTTCAGGGTGCGGATGGCGCTCGTCATCACGCCCATGCCATAGCCTTCATAGAAATGGCCACGGCCCTTCATGCAGACGACGGCGACGCCCGACAAGGTGCCGACCACCAGTTCGCCGGCATGGCCGTGCACGGTGCTGATCGGGAAACCCGGCAATTCGTCAAAGCTGATGCTGACGGCGTCCGTCATTTGCTCGGCCAACACGCCCAGGCCGGAGCCGAGGATCATCGCCACGCGCGGCTTGAAATTTTCAGGAGCGCGGGCACGGATGATTTCGGCGGCGTGGAAAGGGGTGTTGTTCGACATGGTTATCCTCTGATTGACTAATGATGATTGGTTGCTGCCTGCACGGCCGTGCCCGGTATGGAATGCGGCCCAGGTAGCGGGTATGTATGGTGTTACTGGTATATCGAAATGCGTATGGCTGTATTTGCCGCCACTATGCATCAAACGGAATATGTATGGCAAATACCATTTTTCTTGCCCATTTATACAATTCAAATATAAATGGCCGATATTATAGTCGAGGCTAGCCCAGGCCCGCCATGGCCGGGAAATGCATGCATACAAGCTCCATACGAAGGTTTTTTATGCGCGCTTGACATCAGAAAGACAAATGTTTAAAGTCGCAAACAAATGTTTAAACCTTCAGCGAAAACTTGTGACCGATACCAATAAAAAAGACCAGCTATATGCGCTGATCCGCAACAACCCCTTCATCTCGCAGCAAGACCTGGCGAGCGAGCTGGGCTTGTCGCGCTCGGCCGTCGCCGGCCACATCGCCGGACTCATCCGCGAGCGACGCCTGCTGGGACGCGCCTACGTGCTGCCCGACAGCCGTCCCGTGCTGTGCATAGGCGCCGCCAACCTCGACCGCAAGATGCGCACGCTGGCGACCCTGCAGATGGGCACCTCGAACCCCGTGCGTTCGGAAGAAGTGTTTGGCGGCGTGGGCCGCAACATCGCGGAAAACCTGGCCCGGCTGTCGATTCCCGTCGCCCTGTTGACGGCCCTGGGCGACGATGCGGCCGGCCACGCCTTGCAAACGCACGCGGAAGACGCGGGCATCGACATGCGCGGCAGCCTGCATTTAAGCAACACCAGCAGCGGCACTTACACGGCCGTGCTCGACGAACATGGCGAAATGCTGCTGGCGATGGCCAACATGCAACTCTACGAACAGCTGACGCCGGCCTTTTTGCACAGCCGCCAGCCGCAGCGCGCGGCCGCCGCCCTCACCGTCTGCGACCTGAACCTGGGCCACGACAGCGTGCAGGCACTGCTGGCCGATGCGCGCCAGGACGCGGCCCGCGCGACGCCGCTGGTCATCGTCGCCGTTTCGCAGCCGAAGATGGCGCACCTGCCGCTAGACCTGACGGGCTTGCACCTGCTGATCCTGAACCGGGGAGAGCTGGAAACGCGCGTGGCGCGCGCCTTGCCGACGGCGTTCGAGGTGCGCGCCGCCTGCCGCGAAGTACAGCGCCAGGGGGCGCGCCAGGTGATCGTCACCTGCGGCGGCGAAGGCGTGTATTTCACGGATGGCGACCATCTTGATGCACCCATCGTGCACCTGGCCGCGCGCGAAGTGGACGCCGTCGACGTGACGGGCGCAGGCGACGCGTTTTCCGCCGCCGTCTGCTGGTCGCTGTACCACGACATCAGCGACTTGAAACTGGCTTGCCGGCGCGGCTTGAAGCTGGCGGCCATGACCCTGGAATCGGCTGCCACCGTCTCGCCCCTGATTTCGGCCGGCGCCCTCGACGACATCGACGACGCCGACCTGGCGCCGCCTCCCCCTACCCTCTTTCAACAGGATTGACATATGACGCAACTGAATAATTTCCTCTCGTTCTCGCAAGAAGTGCTCGATGCGCGCGCCGCCGGCAAGGCCATCGTGGCGCTGGAATCGACCATCATTTCGCACGGCATGCCGTATCCGCAAAACGTGGAAATGGCGCGCGAAGTGGAGCAGATCATCCGTGACGGCGGCGCCGTACCGGCCACCATCGCCATCATCGGCGGCAAGATCTGTGTGGGCCTGTCGCCGGAGCAGCTGGAATTGCTGGGCACCTCGCCCGACGCCATGAAGGTCAGCCGCCGCGACCTGCCGTTCGTCCTGTCGCAGGGCAAACTGGGCGCCACCACCGTGGCCGCCACCATGATCTGCGCGGAACTGGCCGGCATTGCCGTGTTCGTCACGGGCGGCATCGGCGGCGTGCACCGCGGCGCGGAAACGAGCTTCGACATTTCCGCCGACTTGCAGGAATTGGCGCACACGTCCGTGGCCGTCGTCTGCGCGGGCGTCAAATCCATCCTCGACATCGGCCTGACCCTGGAATACCTGGAAACCCACGGCGTGCCCGTCATCAGCGTGGGCCAGGAAGGATTCCCCGCCTTCTTCACGCGCGAAAGCGGCTTCAAGGCCGATTTCCGCCTCGACACGGCTGAGGAACAGGCCGCCTTCATCGGCACCAAGTGGCAGCTGGGCTTGAAAGGCGGCGTGATCGTCAGCAACCCCGTGCCGGCCGCGCAAGCGATGCCGAAGGAAGAAATCGATGCGATCACCACGCAAGCCTTGCAGGAAGCGGACGCGGGCGGCGTGAAGGGCAAGCAAGTCACGCCATTCCTGTTGTCGCGCATCAAGCAGCTGACGGATGGCCGCAGCCTGGCGACGAATATCGCGCTGGTCAAACACAATGCCCAAGTCGGCACCGCGCTGGCCATTGCCATGCAGGCGGTCGTGGCACGATAATAGGACTGCTGTAAAGAAAGCGCGCGCGCCGTTACCGGTCCGCGCGCCGTTCCATCGCCAGGCACCACGCAACGCCAAGGAAAGCATGTCCATCGATCTGAAACAGTTAAAGTATTTTCTTGCCGTTGCCGAGGAGAAAAGCTTCAGCCGCGCCGCCGAGCGCCTGCATATCTCGCAGCCGCCCCTGAGCCAGCAGATCATGAAACTGGAAAGCGAACTGGGCGTGCGCCTGTTTGCGCGCACCACGCGCACGTTCGAGCTGACCGTGGCGGGCAAGGCGTTGATGAACGAGGCGGCCGAACTGCTGGCCAAGATGCGCATGACCATCGATACTATCCGCCAGATCGACCGCGGCGAAGTGGGCCGCTTGCGCGTGGGCATCGTCGGTTCGGCCATGTGGGGCCCCATCCCCAGCCTGCTGGAAGAATTCCAGACCAAATTTCCCCGCGTCACCTGGACCATCCATGAATTCGGTCCCACGGTGCAATACGAAGCCTTGCGCGCCAAACAGATCGACGTGGGTTTCTGGCGCGAACCCAAGCTCAACGACGACGACTTGCGCCACGACAATCTGCGCCAGGAACTGTGCTTCCGCGAAAACGTCTGCGTGGCCGTCAATGAACACCATCCGCTGGCGAAAAACACGGCCATCGAGCTGATCGACATCGCCCACGAGCCCATGCTCACCCTGAACCTCGACAAATCCGCGTTTCCCCGCTACCTGGTGCAATGCTGCATCAACGCCGGTTTCGAACCCGTGATTTTCCAGGAAGCGAGCGAGCCGCAGACCCTGCTGGCCATGGTGGGCGCGGGCCTGGGCGTGACACTGGTGCCGGAAACGACGAGCCGCATCGGCTGGCCCGGCGTGGTATTTCTGCCGATCAAGACCAATCCGCCGTCGGCGAACTTGTACATCAGCTACACGACGCTCGACGACGCCCCCGTCGTGCGGGCTTTCCTGAACATCATCAATCCCCCAGCTAATTGAGGCAAAGCCTCAAGCGTCAGCAAGCAACGCCAACCCCAAAAGCAGCAAGACCGGGGTCGGACCCTCAGGGACTCGGCGTCCCCGTCCGACCCCAACCCTTCGTTTTGGGTTTGCATTTCAATTTATATGGCTATCATATAAATAGCTAAACAAAAACGTATTTGTCATACATATCTGGCATGATGCATAGTGATTCGGACGCCCATCGCGGCGCCGGTTCCGTGCCTGCCCTGCCCGTCCACTGACGGCGCATCCCAGCCCGCTCCGGCAGCCCCATTCGATGTTGTACCTATAAAAGAGACGGGGCGCGACTGTTGCATGAGCATCACACTGTCGACATGAAAGCACGCGAGGTCAGCAATGATCTTGTGCGATACAGTGCAATGTTGATAAGGAATTATCACCTCGTGCATCAAAAACAGGCTAAATCGGCCCCAAATTATATGTTTCACCTATAAAAAATATACAATATCGATCTTCCAGGAGCCAATTCATGAAACTTACACAATTTAGTTTGACGATCGCAGCCGTATTTCTGACTGCTCAAGCGTCCGCGGCTACCCCAAAACTGGGTGTCGTGTATGACGCGGGCGGCAAGTTCGACAAGTCGTTCAACCAATCCGCTTTCGAAGGCGCATCGCGCTTCAAAAAAGACACGGGCATTTCCTTCATCGAAGTGCAGGCATCGAGCGATACGCAGGCTGAACAAGTCATGCGTGGCTTGGCCCGCAAGAAACTCGACATGATCGCCGCCATCGGCTTTGCGCAAACGCAAGCCGTGCAAAAGGTCGCCAAGGAATTTCCGAACGTAAAATTCGTGCTGATCGACGGCCAGGCCGCCGGCAGCAACGTCAACTCCGTCGTCTTCAAGGAAGAAGAAGGCTCCTACCTGGTCGGTGTGGCTGCAGCCATGGCCAGCAAAAGCAAAAAAGTAGGCTTCATCGGCGGCATCGATATTCCCCTGATCCGCAACTTCGCCTGCGGCTACGCGCAAGGCGTCAAGGCAGTCAATCCGAAGACGGAAATCACGCAAAACATGGTCGGCACCACGTCCGGCGCCTGGAATGACCCGGCCAAGGGCGGCGAACTGGCCCGCTCGCAATTCGAGCGCGGCGTCGATGTCGTCTTCGCCGTCGCCGGCGGCAGCGGCATGGGCACCCTGCAAATGGCCAAGGAAAAAGGCAAGCTGGCGATCGGCGTCGATTCGAACCAGAACCATTTGTATCCAGGCAGCATCCTGACCTCGATGGTCAAGCGCGTCGACAACACGGTCTACGACAGCTTCATGCAAGTCAAGAACGGCACCTGGAAGGGCGGCGTCAGCTATAAAGGCTTGAAAGAGGGCGGCGTGGATTGGGCCCTCGATGAGAACAACCGCAAGCTGATTACGCCGGAAATCGAAAAACGCGTGTTGGGTGCGCGTAAGGACATTATCGATGGCAAGATCAAAGTGATCGATTACCGCGTCGGCAGCAGCTGCCCGGTTTAATTTTTCTCCGTATCTTTTAGCGCGCCGCCGGGGCCTGTCTCCGCGCGGCGCGTTTCCATGAAACTATCCAGTTATGAACCTATGCAGCCAGCAGTAGAATTTCGCAGCATTTCCAAGCAGTTTGGACATGTGAAGGCGAACGCCGACGTCAGCTTCTCCATCGCCAAGGGCAGTATCCATGGCCTGGTGGGGGAAAATGGCGCCGGCAAATCGACCTTGATGAGCATCCTGTACGGGTACTACCGTGCCGACGGCGGAGAAATCCTGCTCGACGGGAAAGTACAGCCTATCCGCAACAGCCAGGAAGCGATCAATCTCGGCATCGGCATGGTGCACCAGCACTTCATGCTGGTCGAGAACTTCACCGTCCTCGACAATATCATGCTGGGCACGGAAGGCGGTTTTCGCCTGGCCAGCCACCGCACGGAAGCGGAAGCGAAGCTGCGCGAGATTTGCGCGCGCTACCGCCTCGACGTGGACCCGCTGGCGAAGATCGAAGACTTGTCCGTCGGCGCGCAGCAGCGCGTGGAAATCCTCAAGCAGATTTACCGCAGCGCCAATATTCTGATCCTCGACGAGCCGACGGCCGTGCTGACGGCCCAGGAAACGGCCTCGCTGTTTGAAATCCTGCGCCTGTTCAAGGAACAGGGCAAGACCATCATCCTGATCACGCACAAGCTGCAAGAGATCCTGGAAATCACCGACAACGTCACCGTCATGCGCGGCGGCACGGTGGTGGGCGCCGTGGCAACGGCCGGCACCTCGAAAGAGGAACTGGCCAACATGATGGTGGGCCGCCCCATCCAGAGCCACTTGCCGCGCGCACCGTACAATCCGGGCGCCACGGTACTGGAAGTGGCTGATCTGCAATTGGCCGACGCGCAGCAAGTCAAATTGCTGGCCGACATAGGTTTCAACTTGCGCGCCGGCGAAATCGTCGCCATCGCGGGCGTTTCCGGCAATGGCCAGAGCGAGCTGCTGGAAATTCTGTCGGGCATGCGCTTGCCCACTTCGGGCAAGCTGCGTTTTCTCGACAAGGACTTGCCGTTTGCCAAGCGCCACGATGCCGACGGCTTGCCGCTGGCCTTCCGCGAGCTGGGCATCGCCCACATTCCGGAAGACCGCTTGCGCGATGGCGTGGTGAAGAATTTTTCCGTCATGCAAAACACCATCCTCGGTTACCAGGACCACCTGAAAAACCGCTGGGGCCTGTTCAACTTCAAGGCCATCGGCGCCCGCTGCGCGGAACTGCTGAAAACGTTTGACGTGCGCCCGGCCAATCCGGACCTGCGCATCGGCTTATTGTCAGGCGGTAACCAACAAAAGGTGGTGATCGCGCGCGAAGTGCTGGCCAAGCCGAAACTGATGCTGGTGGGGCAACCCACGCGCGGCGTCGACATCGGCACCATCGAAAGCATCCATACGCAATTGCTGGCCCTGCGCGACGCGGGCGTGGCGATCCTGCTGGTGTCCGTCGAACTGGAAGAAGTGCGGGCGCTGGCCGACCGCATTCTCGTCATGTGCGGCGGACGCATCACCGGCGAACTGAAAATTGAAGAATTCGATACCACCCGCATCGGTCTGTTGATGGGGGGAATGCATAAATCATGAATAACGACTTGCCACGCTGGGCGACAGCCTTTGTCATGCCCATGTTAAACCTGCTGTCGGCCTTGCTGGTCGCGGCCCTGGTGATTTATATGCTGGGCGAAGACCCGGCCGAATCGCTGTCGATCCTCGTCCACAGCGCCATCCTCAATCCGGAAGGCTTGAGCTACACGCTGTTCTACGCCAGCACCTTCATTTTCACGGGCCTGTCGGTTTCCGTGGCCATGCAGGCTGGCCTGTTCAATATCGGTTCCGAAGGCCAGATGTATATCGGCGGCCTGGGCTTGACGGTGGCCATGCTGGCCTTCGACCAGACCCTGCCCGCCTGGCTCTTGATTCCTGCCGCCATGATCGGCGCGGCCCTGTTCGGCGCCTTGTGGGGCTTTTTGCCCGGTTATCTGCAAGCGAAGCGCGGCAGCCACATCGTGGTGACCACCATCATGTTCAACTTCATCGCCGCCAGCCTGATGAATTTTATTATCGTAAAGTACTTGATTCCGCCGGGCGAGCAGAACACGGCCAGCCGCGTGTTTGCGGAAAGCGGCGAAATGCCACGCCTCTCCACCTGGTTCCCGTCGCTGGGCGACACGCCGCTGAACATCAGCTTTATCCTGGCGATCGCCGCGCTGGTGATCTACGGCGTGATGGTCTGGCGTTCGTCGTGGGGATTCAAGCTGCGCGCCACGGGCCTCAACAAGCACGCGGCCCACTATGCGGGCGTGTCGATCAGCAAGATGATCATCGTCGTCATGCTGATCTCGGGCGCGCTGGCGGGCTTGGGTTCCGTCAATTCCATCATGGGTTCGACCCATTACCTGTCGCTCAATTTTGTCGGCGGCGCCGGTTTCATCGGCATCGCCATCGCCCTGATGGGCCGCCAGCATCCGGTCGGCATCTTCCTGTCCGCCGTGCTGTTCGGCGCGCTGATCCAGGGCGGCTTCGACCTGTCGCTGGAAAAACCGAATATCCCGACGGAAACTTTCATTTTCATCCAAGGCTTGATCATCCTGTTCTGCGGCGCCATGGAAAACTTCTACGCACCGGCCATTTCAGCCCTGCTCAAGCGCACCAAAGGCTAACACCATGACACTCGACGACTTTCAATTCGCCAGCATCCTGGTATCGACCGTGCGCAATGCGCCCGTCCTGATCTTTGCCGCCATGGCCGGCCTGTTTGCCGAACGCAGCGGCATGATCGACATCGGCCTGGAAGGCAAGATCCTGGCCAGCGCGTTTGCTTCCGCAGCCGTCGCCTACACGACGCAAAACCCGTATTACGGCATGGCTGCCGGGATGCTCGTCTGCGTCGCCCTGGCCCTGCTGCAGGCGTACGTCAGCATCACGCAAAAGGGCAACCAGCTGGTGGCCGGCATGGCGATCAACATCGCCATGAGCGGACTGACCTTCGTGCTGGCGCAATTTTTCTTCCAGCAAGGCGGCCGCACGCCCGACCTCGGTTCAGCACGGCTCTTCGACGTCGTCTTGCCGGGCACGCAGTACGTGGAACACATTCCCTTCATCGGCTGGGTGTATGCCCATCTGATCGGCGGCCATTCCATCCTCGTCTACGTGGCCTTCCTCTTGATCCCGCTCGTGCACTGGCTGCTGTACCACACGCGCTTCGGCTTGCGCCTGCGCGCCTGCGGCGAAAACCCGCATGCGGCCGACTCGGCCGGCGTGAGCGTGGAAGCGACGCGCTATCTGGCCATGCTGGTGGCCGGCATCCTGTGCTCGTTCTCGGGCGCGTATCTGGCCATCGTGCAAAGCGGCTTCTTCCTGCGCGACATGTCGGCCGGCGCCGGTTACCTGGCACTGACGGCCATGGTGTTCGGCAACTGGCGCCCCGTCTACACCTTCCTCGGCTGCCTGATGTTCGGCTTCTTCGCCGCCATCCAGATTCAGATTGAAGGCGTGGACTTGCCCGTCGTGGGCCGCATCCCCGGTTCGCTGATCCAGATGGTGCCGTACGTCGTCACCGTGATCGTGCTGGCGGGCTTGATGGCGAAATCCATCGCGCCGAAAGCCATCGGCATCCCCTTTGTCAAGTCCCGTTAAGAGCACCTGAGAAAATACCCATGGCGTCGTTGCCTTGCCTCGTCGTACATTCGTACTGCCTTCGGCAAGACGCCTAGCCCTGGGCATTTTTCAGGCGCTCCCTAAAATGACAAAAAGCGAAGCCTTTGGGCTTCGCTTTTTTTACGCCTGGGTAATCTCGTCCAGCGAGAAATACACGGGTAAACCGAGATCCTGCGCCACGTCCACCATCTGGTCTGCCCCAGCCGATGCGCCGCCGATACGCAGCACGGCATCACAATGGCTTAATAAACGCGTCGCATGCGCGTGGAACAGTGCCTCATACACGGCGTCGCCCACCTGGGTTGAACCGGCCAGCGCCAGCATGGGCAAAGCCAGCCATTCACCGAGCACGGGCATGTGGCCCTTTTCATACAGCGGCAGGCAGACGGCTTCCATGGCTGCCACATTCGCCGCCATCAGGGCCGGGTCGTCGCCCGTGCCCGAACGGTAAGGGCCGGCAACGAGAATCTGCTGCCCCTGTTTGCCTGGCATCAAATGCAGCTGCGCATGCTGCAGCAGCATGATGGTCTTGCCGTCGCAGATGCGCCCGTCCGCCACCATCCGCAGCGCTTGCGCCAGCGGCAACTCCAGCACCTCGATGTCTTCGCCCTCGTGCGCCAGGCCGCCGCCGTCGCCGATGCGGCTGGCGGGGTCGTATTCGGCGACAAAAAAATGCAGGCGCTCCGTCACGGAGCCGGGGCTCATGAAGGCCTGGAACACCTTGTGCACCTGCCCCACCCGGTAACCGGTTTCCTCTTCCACCTCGGCGCGGATGCGCTGCTCGGCGCTGGCCTCTTCCAGCAAGCCGGCCGCTGATTCAATCAGGAAACCATCGTGGCCTTCGCGGTAGGTAGGAAAGCGGAACTGGCGGATCAGGATCACCGTGCGTTTGGCCTTGTTGTAGAGCAGGATGGTGGCTCCGTCGCCACGGTCATAGGTTTCCCGCGTCTGCGTCTGCCATTCGCCATCGTGGCGCAGATAGTCGAACGTGGTCTTTTGCAGCAGATACCAGTCATGCGACAGGGTCTGCACCTGCTGGATGCGGACCCGTTCCTGCTTGCTATTTTCTTCGCGCATAGTGTCTCCTTGTATTTACATGTGCTTGCCTTCGCCGACTTTATCATGCAAACTCGTGCAATATCAAGAAAATACAAGAACACTCAAGAAAAACCATGCTGACACATCAACGCAAACAATACCTGCTGGACTTGCTCCAGCGCGAAGGCCAGATCGTCGCCAAGGCCGTCAGCGACGCCCTGGGCTTATCGGAAGACACGATACGGCGCGACCTGCGCGAGCTGGCGAAAGAGGGTTTACTGGAGCGCGTGCACGGCGGCGCCCTCCCCTTGCTGCCAAGTTCGCCCGCGCTGGCGCCGTTTGCGGCCCGCGAACAGATTTCGCCCGAAGCCAAGCCCTCCATCGGCCGCGCGGCAGGTGCCATGATACAAGCGGGGCAAGTGGTGTTTCTCGATGGCGGCACGACCGCCGTGCAGCTGGCGCGCCAGCTGCCGCGCGATTTGCGCGCCACCGTCGTCACGCACAGCCCCTCGGTTGCCGTCGAGCTGGTGCATCACCCGTTCATCGAGGTGCTGATGCTGGGCGGGCGCCTGTACAAGCACTCGATCGTGGGCGTCGGCGCGGCCACCGTGGAAGCCATCGGTCGCATCCGCGCCGACCTGTATTTCATGGGTGTATCCAGTCTGCATCCGCAAGCGGGCATCACCACGGGCGACTATGAAGAAGCGTGCGTGAAACGCGCACTGAGCGAGGCGTCAAACCGCACCGTCGTGCTTGCCTCGTCGGAAAAGTTCAACACGGCTTCGCCGTTTCAAATCGCACCCATGAGCCAGGTCAACGATATCATCGTGCATCGCGACGTGGAAGACGCCCTGGTCGCGCCCTTCCGCGAGATGGGAATCGCCATCACCCTGGCATGAAAAAAGCGGCCCGCAGGCCGCTTTCACATGACATCTTTACTGTGGCCAAATCGCCTGCAGCACGGCGGCCAGGCGATAGCCCGCCTCGGTCAGCTGCTGCTTCGCCAGCGCAGAACTCGGTACCGGGTAATTGTCCGGCACCGTCAGGGTCCAGACGTTGTAGACCTCGCCCTTGCGGCTGGTCTGCTGCGTGGCGGGACCAGCCACCACATCCGTGAAAGCAAGCTTTGACGCCGCCAGCGCGGCATCGGCCCACTGATAGGGCCAGGTGGCGGGGTCGCCGCTGTTGGCGCTCACCACGGGCGCGCTGGCGATCACGGTGCGCGCGAACTGCTGCGGCGTGCGCGTGCTGAGGCGGCGCATGGCGTAATCGACCACGGTCGTGTCCCAGTACGAATGCAGGGGCCTGGTGGGCGACTTCGGATAGCTGCTGGCAGGCTTGGCATCGCCCGCTTCCGCCGGCAGCGGCGCGGGAATCACGGCATCCGACAAGGCCGTCATCTTCGCATCGTCGAGCAGCAAGTCATTGCCGCCGCGCGCATTGAAGATGGCCACGTCGTCGATCTGCGCCTGCGTGGCGGGCACGAAGAACTGGCCATCCTTGCCGAGAAATGCATTGCCTACATGTAGCGGCTGGTGGATATCGCCCACCAGGTGCGTGATCAGGATCAAGGCTTCGCGCTGGCTGAAGCCGTGCGGATTGCTGGCCGCATCGGCCTTGCCCTGCAACACCAGGATCGCCCGCTTGAGCGTCTGCACGATATCGTCATCGGCCGTGCCCACGCCATGGTCGTGGTAATGCGCATGTTGAAAAGGCACGTTCGTGTAGTGATATTCGCCATGCTTGGGATTCGCCGCCACATAGCTCAACATCTCCGGCGATTGCGGGCCGCAATACGTGCCCTTCACGCAATCGGGCCAGTTGGCGATCTTTTCCAGGCTTTCGCCCGGCAACAGCAATTTCTCCAGCCGAGCCTGGGCCGCGCTGCCTTTGAGCAATTGATCGGCAATGGCGCCCACGGCGCGGTGGCCATCGTTGCCCCAGGCCAGCACATTGCTGGAAGCGAATGCGGCGCCCAGCGCCAGCACGCAGAATAGTTTCTTCATGCTTATTCCTTTGCTTGCGGCGTGGCTTTCGCCGGCTTCGGATACCGCTTGTTGATGTCGATCGGTTGCGCATACGCCGAGCTCCACGTCTGCTCATGCAGCGCGGCAATGCGCTGCGCCATGGCATCGTTACGCAGCACCACTTCCAGGTTGCGCGACAAATCGAAATAGCCGCCCGCCCAGTTGCTCGTGCCGACCCAGGCCAGCTTGCCATCAATGCTCATGGTCTTGCTGTGGATCACGCGCGCAAACGGGATGAAACCCGTCGAGGCCGTGGGAATCGTCACGATGCGGATTTCCACGTTCGGCACCAGGGCCAGGCTTTTCAGGTAGGCGATGGCCGGCGCTTCCGTATTCCAGGCGGACACCATCAGCTTGATTTTGACGCCACGCTGGGCGGCGGCGCGCACGGCGTTGTCGATCACGGCGTAGTACGGCCGCGTGCGGTTCGGGCCATACGACAGCGGCGCATAGTCGAGCAACTGGATGCGCACTTCGTTTTTCGCTTCCGCCAGCAGGGCGGGCAAGCCCGTTTCCGAGTCGCCCACGCCGGCCGGGTTGTAGGCGTTCGGGCTGGCCAGCAGGAAAGCGTTTTGCGCGTAATTGGCCGGCACGACCTTGCTGTTGAGCACCGTGGCGCGGCTGCCTTGCGACGTCAGCGCCTGGGCTTGCCAATCCTGTTCAAAAATCGCCTGCACCTGGCCCACCATGGCGGGTTCCGTGATCTTCAAGCCCGTTTCATGGATGTGCTCGAACGAGCGCCAGTCGAAGTTCTGGCTGCCGATGTACGCGACTTCACCATCGACGGCCAGGTATTTCGCGTGCACGATGCCGTTGCCCGTGATTTTATTGAAATCGATGAGGCGCAAGTCCAGGTTGGGAATCGCCTTGATGCGGGCGATGGTCGCCGCTTCCGACAGGCCCACGCCCTTCTGGTCCAGCAGGAAGCGGATCTTTACGCCGCGCTGGCCGGCGGCCGTCAAACTGGCCAGCACCTTTTCAAAGGCCGTGCCCGGTTTGCTGACGGCATAGAACTGGGCGATGACGATCTCTTTCTTGGCCGAATCGAACAGCTCGCTCCACACGGCGACGGGCTCGCGCAGGTCGGGATTGGTCAAGCTCGTTTCCACGGGCGAGGTGTGCACCAGCTCAAAGCCGGGTATCGTGAAATCGGCGTGGGCCGTGCCCGTGAACAGGGTAGTGACGAGCAGGGAAACAGATAAATGACGCATGGTTATTCCTTGTAGATTATTTGACGCGCACAATGCGGCCCGCCGCCGTGGCGCTGCCAGCGGGCTTGCCGGCCCGCGCGCGGGCGATCAGGTAATCGCTGAAGGCGTCGATGTCGCGCACGCCCGTGTCCAGACGGCGCGTGCCGGCCGCCAGCACGGTAAAGCGGTCGCCGCCGCCGGCGAGGAAACTGTTGGCGGCGACACGGTATTGTTGATTGTCTTCCAGAGGAATACCATTGAGCATGATGCTGCCCGGCAGCACACGCTGGCCCTGCGGCCGCGTGCTGTCCCAGCGATAAGTAAAACCTTCGGACACTTGCAGCAGATTGTTCTCCTCCGCTTCGGCGCCCGGCCATTGCTGCTCGAGCAAGGTGCGGATTTGCGCGCCGGACAGACTCACGACGATCAGCGTATTGCCAAACGGCACCACTGCCTGGTTCTGACCCACATTCGTCATCAGGCCGGCACCCGCTTCCAGGTCCTTGCGGATGCCGCCATTGTTCATCAGGCCGATTTGCGCGCCGGCAGCGCGTGTACCGAACAGGGTGCTGTCGGCCACCAGGTCGCCCAGCGCGGAAGCGCCGCCGCCCTTGGTGCTACGGCCCACGTTCGGCACGGCGATGGCGGCCACGGGGCGCGACAATTCGGCCGCGCTGCGCTGCTTGACCGATTCCAGGTAGGCTGCCACGGCAGGGTCCGGCTCATACATGCCTGGCAACATGACGACGTTTTGCGCGCTGGCATCAACAACGGCATTCTTGACGGGATCGACCTTGAGTTTGATGCGCGTCAACATGTGCCCGCCCATCTGTGCCTGCGTCACCAGCCGGCCCTCGACGCGGCACAGATAGCCCTGGTGCGAATGGCCGCTGATGACCAGTTGAATGGCCGGGTCGAGGCGCTTGACCACGTCGACCACTTCGCCCTTCAGGTGGCTGCAGTCGGGCTGGTCGACGGCTTCCTTCGTCTCGCCGCCCTGGTGCAGCAGCACGACGAACACGCCCACGCCCTGCGCGCGCAGTTGCGGCAAGGTGGCGTTGATGGCGTCGGCCTCATCGCCGAACTGCAGGCCGGCAATGCCGGCGGCCGTCACAACGGACGGCGTATCTTTCAGCACGGCGCCGATCAGGCCCACCTTGACGCCATGCGCCTCTTCGATGCGGTAGGCGGGCAGCAGGGACTTGCCCGTCTGCGTGTCGATGACATTGGCCGCCATATAGGTATAGCTGGCGCCCTTGAAGTCGGGCGTGAACTTGCAGGCCTTGTCGGCGCGCGAGGACTCGCAACCGCCGCGCTGCTGGCGCAGCAATTCCGCCTTGCCCTGGTCAAATTCATGGTTGCCGACGGAGCTGGCTTTCATGCCCAGCATGTTCATGGCGACGATGCTCGGTTCGTCCGCCCACAGCGCCGACATGGCGGGGCTGGCGCCGACCAGGTCGCCATTGCCGACAAAAATCAGCTGCGCATCTTCGCGGCGCCACGCTGTCAATGCGCCGGACAGGGTATCGATGCCGCCCGCCTGCACCGTCTTGCTCCCGGCATCGGCGGCGCTCGTGTAGGTGAATTTGCTGCGGTCGAGGTTGCCGTGGAAGTCGTTCAGGGCGACCAGGTTCACTTCAATCGGGCCGCTGCGTGCAGCCTGTGGTGCGACAGCGAAATGGCTGCAGCCAGACAGGGTCAGAATCAGGGCCGCAGTGGCGACCGGAGTGCGTAGGAAGTGAGCCATGGGATCAATATGTAAAAAGAGAAAGGTTAAACGATCTTGTCTATAAAAAAAACGGCTGGTGTCGCCACCAGCCGTTTTTTACTTGCCAAGCTACGAGGCCGCTACGAGATTAGAACTCGTACTTGACCGTGGCCTGGATCGCCCATTGGGACTCACCTTTGTTTTGACGCACTTCATAGTTTTCCACTTTGTCGCGGACTTGGTAGATGTAACGGCCTTGAGCATCGAGACCTGCGAAGTCAACAAAGCTGCGTGCCTGACCGCCACCGGATTGGAAGCCGATTTCATTGATGCGGCCCCACTTGCGGTTGATCATGTTACCCACGTTGAAGAAGTCCATCGTGAACACGCCTTTGTTGCCTTTGAAGAAACCGGGCACTTCCTGGCTGATGCGCATGTCGAAGCTGTTGGTCCATGGCGCGAAGCTGCCATTTCGGGAAACCACGCCACCAGCGGATTTTTTCAAATCCGGATTGCTGTTGACGAAAGCCCAGAAACGTTCTTCGTTCGCATGATTGGTGGCAGTGTCATTACGGAAGACCACTTCACCCGAACCTGGTTTCGACGGGATGTACATCAAGTCGTTACCCTGCACGCCATCACCGTTCAAGTCATTGTTGACGGTCCAGCTATACGGCTTGCCCTTGCGACCTTCATAGAACAGACCGAAAGTTGTTTTATAGGTGCCGAAGAAACGTTTTTGCCAGTTGATCATGGCATTGAAACGGTCTTTCACCAGATAGCTCGAGTTCGATGCCACTTCTTCATTCGGATTGAAAATACCGCGGGCATTGAAGTTCGAGTTCGAGACCGACGACGTCAGTGGCGACACTTCCGTTGCATCCGTGTAAGTGTAGGCAACCGACCAGCCGAAGCCTTTGGTCATTGGCTGGCTCAGCGACAGAGTGACCAGATTGCCTTCGCCCTTGTCCGTTTTCTTGGCAACGAGCACGTTGTTGTAGTTCGTATTTTTCAAGGCACGCGAAACAGCGCCCGAGCAAATAGGATCGGCAGATGAGCTCAGCGAGCCCGTGGCAGTCCAGCAAGCCGTATTGTAAGCGTTAGCCGAGTAGTACAGATTACGTCCATCGGTGCCCTTTGCCGTCGGCGTACCCAGGTTCAGGTGCTCGTAGTAAATCGCATCTTTGTTCTTCGTGCGCAGGTATTCTGCGCCAAAAACCAGCCCCATCCATGGCAATTCATGTTCGAACGCCAGGTTGGCTTTCCAGATCGATGGCTGGCGCAGGTTCGGCGACAGGAAGTCGACGTTGGCGGCGGCATCACCGATAAAGACTGGCTGCTTGTCAGGATCAGGATTGAACAGGCCGCCATTGACTGAGCAAGGCTTGAAGCTGCCGCCGCAACCGACGACGCGGGTCGCCATACCGGTGTTCGCAAATGGATTCGACATCCACACGGTCGCTGCCGCACCTTGGAACAGGCCGGCACCGCCACGGATTTGCGTCGGACGGGCACTGTCAAACGTATAGTTGAAGCCGACGCGCGGCTGCACCAGGGTTTGGCCGTCGATGGTCTGGGTATTGTCCAGTCCAAAACCACCGGTCTGCGCGGTGCCGCCGAGGCCAGTGCGGCCACCCGTGGCAACGCCTGCCACCATCGGTGCCGCTGCAGCCTCATTACGCGTAGGACGCTCGCCAATGGCGGCTTTATCCACACGCACGCCATACTGGACGGTCAGGCGCTTGTTGACAGTCCAGACATCTTGCAGGAACAAGCCATAATTTTTCAGGCTGAAATCGGCAGCGGCACCGTCAAGCGTGCCACCTGCGACGGGAATTTGTACTTGGTACGAGCTAGGACGGCCAAGGCGGAAGTTTTCCAGGATGGCTTGCTGGATAATTTCGGGCGACGAAGCAGTCTTGCCGCCGCAGGTCACGCTGCCGAACGAATAGGTGTAGGTTGCCGAGCTGTTCGTGCAATTGAAGGTGTAATTCCCGTTGATGTTTTGCGCAAACAGGTTATACACGTCGTTCTTGCTGTAATCGCCGCCGAATTTGACTTCATGGTCGCCCAAAGCCCAGTTCGCGCCCAGATAGGCGTCCTTGGTCTTGGTCTTCAGCACATTCAGCTGACGGCTCATTTCCGTACCGAAGTTCAGGAAACGGTTATCGGTAGGAACGCCCGCTGGCGAGCCGGCAGGATTGGCGCCGGTAAATTGCAGGCCGATCGCTGGCAAGCGCGAGTTGTTCGTTGGCGTGCTGTCATAATCGCGCGACGACACCTTGAACTCGGTCGAGAAAGTCGGCGTCCAGTCGGCAAACCATTGACCAACAACGGTTTCGATCTTCTTGTTCTGCGTGTACCAGTAAGAATTGAGCGACAGGCCGGTCGACGACACGCCCGGGAACATCGGCTCGGATTGGTCGGTTTTCGAATAGCGGACCATGGCACGATGGTTATCGTTGATATTCCAGTCCAGTTTCAACAGGGTATCGTTCACCAGCAGCTGGGTACCCGCTGGTACCGCGTTGGTGCCGATATCGAGACCATAGTTATTCTTGGCGATCGCCTGAGCAGCGGCAATCGCGGCATCGCTGATACCGACATTGGTCTTTCCACTGCCCAATGGACCAAACGATGGTGCCGTGCGCGTGCTTTCCAAGCGCTCTTTGTTGGCGAAGAAGAACAGCTTGTCCTTGATCAACGGGCCACCAACGGTCACGCCCTTGGTCGTTTCACGGAATGGCTCCGGGGCGCTATAGGTATCCTTGGTATTGTCATAGCGGTCGCCGGCCATCTTGTCGTTACGGAAAACGAAATAGGCGCTGCCTTTGAAGTCGTTGGTACCCGACTTGGTCACGGCATTGATATTGGCGCCCGTATAGCCTTTTTGCGTTACGTCGTAGTTGGCGACGTTCACTTGCACGGACTGGATCGCTTCGATCGAAATCGGCTGCTTGGCGGTCGGGCTGCCGTTCGATTCCAGGCCAAAGGTATCGTTCACGGCCACGCCGTCGATGGTCATCGAGTTGTAGCGCGAGTTTTGGCCGGCAACGGACAATTCGCCGCGCTCTTTGTCGGTTTGCGAAACACGCGGGTCGGAACGGGCGTAATCTTGCAGATTGCGCTGGATCGACGCCTGCATGGCCAACTCGCTGGCGCCGATGTTGGTGCCCGCACCCATATTGCTGCGGTTAAAGATCTGTGCGCGTGCGCCCGTGCCCGTGACGTTCACGGTTTGCATCTGGGCGCCCAGGGTGGCGTCCACGTTGGCCGTTTCCGCCAGCTGTACGTACACGCCTTCGCGTTTTTCCACTTCACCGTTCTTGGTAATGGTAATGGTGTATGGACCGCCGGCGCGCAAGCCGCGCGCGACGTAGCGGCCTTCCGCATCGGTCGTCACATTGCTGACGGAACCCGATTCGGTATGCACGATGGTAACGGTGGCGCCAGCTGCCGGCTTGCCGTCGGTGGCCGAGATACGGCCGCCGATGGAA
This sequence comes from Janthinobacterium sp. FW305-128, assembly GCF_020858135.1. Lineage (NCBI taxonomy): Bacteria > Pseudomonadati > Pseudomonadota > Betaproteobacteria > Burkholderiales > Oxalobacteraceae > Janthinobacterium > Janthinobacterium sp. FW305-128. The sequence continues at coordinate 145,082 of NZ_JACYMK010000015.1, forward strand.
GACGTAGTGTTCTGTGCGAACGATGGTGCCGCCGCCAGTGCAATAGACAGGCTGAACGCGATTTGCGTTAGCCGAAGTCGCTTGTGATTGATCATCTTTAACCCCAGAAAAGACTATTATTTTTTGAAAATCCTGGATTGCCCCACTGTCCGGCTGCGCCGCACAGCAACACAAACACAAGATCTCCTCTTTACGATGCTGCAACTGTTACGCCGGCGGGACTGGCTGCGGTCCTGACAAGACCATCACAAACGCCTCTCCACACATCACAACCATGCCAATTCAGACAATAACGGCGGAAAAAACTGCAACCGATCCGTACGACCCAGGGCGCTAGCTCCTGTGTCATTCACCCGACATGCTTACCCGGCTAACATGGCAAGCCGCGAGTGTAATTGTTAAATATTTCAAGACTGTGACACGGCGGCAAAATGCAGAGGAATGTCGTCATTTAGCTGCGCGACTGTGTGTTTCACTCTGCATCTCACCTTTATTTACTGCAAATACCCATCTTCATACGCTATCAGCCATATGAATTGTGACTTTTTAATATCACATTCATCCCACTATGCATCATCAAAAAATGGATGACAAATACGTTTTTTTTTACATATTTATATATTTTAAGTATAAATAGCATGGGGTAACAAGCTGGATTAATATCGTACTGACAGCGTCCGGGCTTATGGCGCGAGATTATAAATGAGCAATATGTACTTGAAATTGATTCATCCAGGAAATTAGATAAAGTCGTGCATCTGTCGTTAATTGTGTCGCATGGCCGCCACAACATTAACAAAAACACATTGCGAGAAAGGGATGGAGAAATGGAAAACGGCCGGAAGATCCGGCCGTTTTGAGAGTATCAGTTGAGAACGTCGCGCAACTTACGGTTTTCCGCTCTTGCCTGCCTTGTCGGCCGCCGCAATTTGCGCTTCAAACCGGGTGAAACGGGCATCGAGTGCTTTCAGCAAACGTTGCTTGTCCGCTTCCGCCAGGAAGGAATAGCGCAGGCTGTTGTAGGACAGCTTTTTGATCTCCGCATAATCGGTCTTGTACTGGCTGGCAAACAGCACGTATTCATTCGACAAGGTATTGCGCGACACGCCAGCGTCATCGGTGGAGATGACGAATGGCACGCCATACTTGCGGTACAGGGTGACCGGATGGGCCTGCCCCTTGATGCCGAGGATGTAATCGTTGCTGGTCAGGTTCACTTCCACGGGGATATTGCGTTCGCGCATCTTCTGCATGGTGGCCAGCGCATTGTGCTCGTAGGCAATATCCATGCCGTGGCCAATGCGGTCGGCGCCGGCTACATCGACGGCTTCGGCGATATGGAACGCCATGCCTTCCGGCGGCACCATGCCCAGCGCCAGCTCGCCCGCGTGCAGGGCGATCTTGACGTTCGGATATTTTGTCTTGAGGAACTTGAACATTTCCATGTGCAAGCTGTAATCGCGCATGGACACGTTCATGCTTTCCTGGCCCACGATGTTCACGCCCACCAGCAGCGGATTGAGGCTGGCCGCCTTGAACGCGGCCACCATGGACGAGAACACTTGCGATGGCGACAGGAAACGCAACACATACGCCTGGTAGCGCATGGTGAAGTGCGCATCGTCGATGCCGGCGCTGCTGGCGTTCACATTGTCGTTATAGGCGGTGATGCTTTTCTGGAAGCTGGCGTCCTGATCCAGGCTGGCGGTCCACTTGGCCAGCAGCGCTTGCAACGCAGCCGGCGGCAAGCCCGGCGCCAGCACTTGCTGGTCGAACTGCGCGTTTTGCACGAAGGGCGACAGCTCGAAAATCGTCTCGATGTAGCTGAGGTTTTCCGCGATGGCACGCTGCTTCAGCGTTTTCAGGCCATCGGCCGTATTCGTCGATGCCACGGGACCGAAGTAGCCGAAGGTGTCAAAAAAGGTACGGTCCGGCGGCGTCTGGATGGCGCCGTGGTTATAGAAATCCTTGGTCGACCAGCGCTGCAGCAATTCCGCATACAGGCCCGCATCGGCAAACACTTCCGTGGACGACAGGCAGCTGCGCTGTGCGGCCGGCTTGGCGCGCTCGGCCGCCACGACGTCCTTGTTGCTTTCGATGCGGTAGGTCGTCTTGTTGACGCAATAGTTTTCCTTGTCGACCCAGTCGAGAAATTGCTCGGCATAAATGGCGCCCGAGTAATGGTGATGCAAATCACCGCCCTTGGGCATCATGGAAAAGAACAGGCTCAACTCGGCTGTCTTCGGCTGTGCACCGGACACCAGGGCGGCAAAATGGCGCGCCGTGGCCGCTTCGTTGGAAGACGGAGTGGCCACGGCCTTGGCGGCTTGCGCCGTTCCGGTCAATGCCAGCGCGGCGCCAAGCGCCAGGCCAGTGAGTTTCTTGTGCATTCGCGTTCTCGCTCAGGATAATTCGTGTTGAACAACAGGTAGGTCAGCCCTGCCCCCGCACATGCACGCATTGCCCGCCTGAATAAGTGGCGGCCACGGCGCGGTCGTCGCCCAGCAGCGCGAAGGCAAACAGCAATTCCTCCAGGCTTTGACAGCCAGCCGTGCGGCGCTCGAGCAGCGGCGTCGCATGCTTGTCGAGCACGATGAAGTCCGCTTCCGTGCCTGCCGTGAAATTGCCCAGGGTGCCTTCCAGCTGCATGGCGCGCGCGGCGCCCAGGGTCGCCAGGTAAAACATGCGCAAGGCAGGCAGATAGCTGCCTTTCAAGCGTGCTACTTTATAGGCTTCGTTCATGGTTTGCAACATCGAGAACGAGGTGCCGCCGCCCACGTCCGTCGCCAGCGACAGCAACACTCTCGCCGCATCGGCCCGCTCGAAATCGAACAGGCCGCTGCCCAAGAACAGGTTTGACGTAGGACAAACAGCGGCCGCCGAAGACGTTTCCGCCATGCGCGCGCGATCGCGCTCGTCGAGCCAGATGCAGTGGCCGAACATGGCGCGCGGGCGCAGCATGCCGTACCGGTCATACACATCGAGGTAGCTGCGCGCCTGCGGATGCAGTTCGCGCACCCAGCGGCATTCATCCTCGTTTTCCGACACGTGCGTCTGCAAATACGTATCCGGGTAGGCGCGCGCCAGCTCGCCCGCCAGGTGCATCTGCTCATTCGTCGACGTGGGCACGAAACGGGGCGTGATCGCATACAGCGAACGGCCATGCTTGTGCCAGCGCCGGATCAGCTCTTCGCTTTCGCGCGCGCCCGACTCGGCCGTGTCGCGCAGGAATTCAGGACAGTTGCGGTCCATCATGACCTTGCCCGCCACCATGCGCAGGCCGCGCGCCTCGCTGGCGCCGAAGAAGGCATCGACCGATTGCGGATGCACGCTGCCATACACCATGGCCGTCGTGGTGCCGCAACGCAGCAGTTCATCGAGGAAAAACTCGGCGACATCGCGCCCATGCCCGGGATTTTCAAACGCGCGCTCGGTGGGAAACGTATACGTTTCCAGCCACGGCAGCAAACCGGGGGCGGGCGAGGCAATCATTTCCGTCTGCGGAAAATGCACATGCGTGTCGATAAAGCCGGGCACGATCAGCTTGCCCCGGTAATCGACGATCTCGGTGCCAGGCGGCAAAGTAGCTTGCAGCTGCGCGTAATCGCCGGCCGCCACGACCTTGCCGTCGGCCACGATCAGCAAGCCATCCGCATGCCAGGCCTGCGCGTCCTCATTAAATGCGGGATCGGCGTGGAAGTGCAGCAAGCTGGCTCGGTAGGCTTGCAATATGGCAGGAACAATCGGCATGACTTCTTTCTATAACGGATGAATGGCGGCGCGCTGCTTGCGCCGCGGTGGCGCGCCGGCAGAAGCCAGCCGCAGCGGTGCGGCCAGGGCGGCCGCGGCCGCTTCCTCCCACACCATCAGTAATTGACAGGCAACGGAGGCGGCGATCACGGCCGGCGCCTTGTTGCGGATGCCGGGCATGCCGATCGGACACACCATGGCCGCAATGCGCTCGTCCGGCACGCCGCGCGCCTGCAGCCGGTGCTCGAACTGCTTGCGCTTGGTGTGCGAACCGATCAGCCCGAACCAGCCCGCATCCTCGCGCTCCATGACGGCTTGCGTCAGGCGTTGATCGAGCGCATGGCTATGCGTCATGACGAGAAAACTACCGCCAGGCGGCGCCATGGCAACGAATTCCTCGGGCGTGTCGGTGGCGGCGATGCGCACGTTAGCTGGCAACCCCGCCGGCAATGCTGCGAGAAACATGTCTTCGCGTTCATCGACCCAGGTGATATTACAGGGCAAGTGGGCCAGCGCGCGCACGATGGCGGCGCCCACGTGGCCGGCGCCAAACAAGGTCAGATGCGCGCGCGGCGCCAGGCAGGGATCGACCAGCCAGCGCCGCCCTTCACTCCCCTGCGCGACATGGGTTGCGCGCTCGCGCGAAAACGTATCGGGCGCCTGGCCTGGCGTGCCGGCAATCAAGCTGCCGTCAGCATCGAACAGCGCAGAGGCGGGTTCGCCATCGAGCGCCGTCAAACGCCAGCTGTCCTGCTGGCGGCGTTCGCGCAAGGCTGCCAGCAATTCTTTCAGGCCGGCATCGACATATTCAAATGCCAGGTGGACGACGCCGCCGCAGCATTGGCCCAGGCTGGGGCCCAGCGCAAAACGCTCGAGCCGCGCATGCGTGTCTCCTGTCGCCAGCATGGTCTTGGCAATTTCGACGGCACGCAATTCCAGGTGACCGCCGCCGATGGTGTCGACCTCGCCATCGAGGGTGACGCGCATCTTCGCGCCCGCCTCGCGCGGCCCGGAACCTTCGACCAGGACAACCGTCACCAGCACGGATGCCTGCGTGTCGTTGTCCATCACTGTCAGCCAGTCGCTCATCTTCTGCTCCTAGGCGCCGACATGCGCCGCTTGGACGGCCATGACCGCCTTGAGGATTTCCTCGCTGGTGGCCGGTGCATTCAGCGGTGGCTGCACGGCGTGGTGACCCACGCTGGAAATGGCGTCGCGGATGGCAAAGAACACGGAAAACGGCAACAATAACGGCGGCTCGCCCACGGCCTTGGAACGGTGGATGCTGTCTTCCACATTGCGGTTCTGGAACAGTTTCACACGAAAATCTTCCGGGCAATCGGAAATGCCGGGAATTTTATAGGTCGATGGCGCGTGCGTCATCAGCTTGCCCGCCGCATTCCACCACAACTGCTCCGTCGTCAGCCAGCCCATGCCCTGGATAAATGCGCCTTCCACTTGCCCCAGATCAATCGCGGGATTGAGCGACTGGCCCGCATCGTACAAGGCATCGGCGCGCAGCAGTTTCCACTCGCCCGTCAGGGTATCGACCACCACTTCGGCCACGGCCGCGCCATAGGCATAGTAGGAAAACGGATGGCCCGTCATCGTTTTCGCATCCCACGACAGCCCGGGCGTGGCATAAAAACCATCGGACCACAATTGCACTCTAGCCAGATACGCCTTCTGCACCAGCTCGGCAAACGGTACGACGTGACCATGGACGTGGATATGGTTGTCGAAGAAGCGCACAGTGCCAGCATCGCCACCGTACAGTTTGAACGCATAATCGGCCAGACGTTCGCGGATCTGGCGCGCTGCATCCTGCGCCGCCTTGCCATTCAGGTCGGCGCCGGTGGACGCCGCCGTGGCCGACGTGTTCGCCACCTTGCTGGTGTCGGTGGCCGTGGCGCGCACGCATTCGAGGTCCAGTCCCAGCTCGTGCGCCACCACCTGCATCACCTTGGTATTGATTCCCTGCCCCATTTCCGTGCCGCCATGATTGACCAGCACGGAGCCATCCACATACACGTGCACGAGGGCGCCGGCCTGGTTCAAATGCGTGACGTTGAAGGCGATACCGAATTTCAAGGGCGTGAATGCCAGCCCCTTCTTCAAGACCGGGCTGGCCTCGTTGAACGCATCGATGGCGCGGCGGCGCGCGCGGTAGTCGCTGCTCTCTTCCAGTTCCGCGACGAGCTCATGGATGACATTGTCGACGATTTTTTGCCCGTACGGCGTGACGTTGCGTCCTTCCGCATCGTTGCGGCCATAGAAATTGAGCAGGCGGATATCGAGCGCATCGCGTTGCAAATGGCGGGCGATTTCATCGATCACGTACTCGATGGCGATGGCGCCCTGCGGCCCGCCAAAGCCCCGGAAAGCCGTGTTCGACTGGGTATTCGTCTTGCCGCAGGCGGCGCGGATGTCCACGTCGGACAAATAATAGGTGTTGTCGAAGTGGCAGACGGCGCGCGTGGCGACGGGACCGGACAAGTCCGCCGAATACCCTGCGCGCGTGGTCATGTCGACCTTGGCGGCCAGGATCCGGCCATCGTCGTCGTAACCGACTTCGTATTCATAGTAAAAACAGTGGCGCTTGCCCGTCACCAGCATATCGTCGTCGCGGTCGGCGCGCAGTTTCACGGGGCGCTTCAGTTTGGCTGCCGCAATCGATGCGGCCGCCGCCCACAGGGCCGATTGCGATTCCTTGCCGCCGAATCCGCCGCCCATGCGACGGCATTCGACGGTGATGTTGTGCGAATGTACACCCAGCGCATGCGCCACCACGTGCTGCATCTCGCTCGGATGCTGGGTCGAACACAGCACCAGCATGCCCTGCGCCTCCTTCGGAATGGCGTAGGAAATCTGTCCTTCCAGATAAAACTGTTCCTGTCCGCCCACATACAGCTGGCCCTTGACCACGTGCGGCGCCATCTCGAACGCGGCCTGGTAGTTGCCGCGTGTCAGCTGCATCGGCGGCAGCACATACGATTGCGCGGCCTTCGCCGCCTGCGGCGTCATGATCGCGGGCAACTCGTCATAGGACACTTGCGCCAGGCGGGCGGCGCGGCGCGCATGGTCATGCGTATCGGCCACCACGATAAAGATGGGCTGGCCCACGTATTGCACCAGATCAGCAGCCAGGATGGGATCGTCATGGATGATGGGACCGCAATCGTTGGTGCCGGGAATGTCCTGCGCCGTGTAGACGGCGACAACACCGGCAGCGGCGCGCACGGCAGATAAATCCATGGCCGTAATGCGCGCGTGCGGTTTTTGCGACAGGCCCAAGGCCGCGTGCAAGGTGCCGTGCAGTTCGGCGATATCGTCCGTGTAGGTGGCTTGCCCCAGCACATGTAATTGCGCCGATTCATGGGGGCTGGGCTTGCCCACGGCGGCCCAGGCGGCCGCTTGCAGTTCGGGCGTGGCAGGATAATTCATGCTGGTCCTTTCAGGCGCGGCAAGCGTAGGCGTTGAGGGACGTCGGGGGCAACGGCGCACCGGGACGGGTTTCCAGCCAGAAGCGGCGCAACAGGTTTTGCGCCGTCGTCATGCGGTAGGTGTTCGACGCGCGCATGTCGGACAGGGGCGCGTAATCGTCGGCCAGCAAGCGCATGGCCATAGTCAGATTTTCCTCACTCCATGTCTGTCCGCGCAGAAACGCTTCCGTTTGCACGGCACGCTGCGGCGTGGCCGCCATGCCGCCAAAGGCGATGCGCGCGTCAACGATGCGCTCGCCATCGAGCTCGAAAGCAAACGCGGCGCACACGGCCGAGATATCCTGGTCGAAGCGCTTGGCCAGTTTATACGTGCGGAATTGCACCTCGGCACGCGGCAAGGGCACGCGCACGGCTTCGACGAATTCGCCGGGCTGCAAGTCTTTCTTTTGGTAAGCCAGATAAAAATTTTCCAGCGGCATGATCCGCTGTCCGGCGGAACCGCGCAGCACGATGTCGCTGCCCAGCGCGATCAGCCACGGCATCGAGTCGCCGATGGGCGAACCATTCGCCACATTGCCGCCCAAAGTACCCGCGTTGCGGATCGGCAAGGAAGCAAAACGCTGCCACAGTTCCGACAATTCGTCCGGATAGTGCCGGCACAGCGCCGCATACGCATCGTTCAGGCTGGCGCCGGCGCCGATGTGCAGTTTGCCGTCGTCCACGGCGATGGTTTTCAGCGCGGCCACATTGCCCAGATAAATGATGTCGCCCAGGTCGCGCAGTTGCTTGGTCACCCACAGGCCCACGTCGGTGGAGCCGGCCAGCAGGCAAGCCTGCGGCTTTTCCGCGCGCAACGCCACCAATTCGTCGATGCTGCGCGGCGCGTGGAAGTGCTGACCGCCATGTTCATATGTGCTCGTGTTGGCGCGCTGCAGAGCTTGCAATTGCTGCGCCAGGGCCTCACGGTCAAAGCTGACATGCGGCAATTCACCCATGCGCCTGGCCGCGTCGATGATGGGCCGGTAACCGGTGCAGCGGCACAGATTGCCCGACAGCGTATCGTCGATTTCCCAGCGCGTGGGCGTGGCGCCGTTTTTCTGCAGATACATGCCCCACAGCGACATGACAAAGCCGGGCGTGCAAAAACCGCATTGCGAACCATGGCACTCGACCATCGCCTGCTGCACCGGATGCAGGGCGCCGTCGGGCTGCTGCAAGTCTTCCACGGAAAACAGGGCCTTGCCATCGAGCGTGGGCGTGAGCTGGATGCAGGCGTTGACGGCTTTCATCTCGACCTGGCCATCGACCAGGCTGCCGATGACGACCGTGCAGGCGCCGCAATCGCCCTCGGCGCAGCCCTCCTTGGTACCCATGCAATGCAAATCCTCGCGCAGGTGCTGCAACACAGTCTGCGTAGGGGCGGCGTTGCGTACTTCCTGTACGGCACCACGGTAGTAAAAGCGGATCGGTTCTGACATGCTGGCCTCGGTATAGTCCCAGTATAGGAGATTAACACCGGCATATGGGACAACTATATGCAAAGACTGATTTTACTTATCATCCAATATCAATACCCATCAAACAGTGCAAGGATGCGTCGCATGCCAGTGTTCGGCGATATCGATGCGGCGCGTGATCCACACTTGCTCATGGCGCTGCACATAGTCGAGAAAGCGCGCCAATGCCGCGGCCCTGCCCGGCCGCCCCACCAGGCGGCAATGCAGGCCGATGGACAGCATTTTCGGCTGATTCAAACCGTTCGGATCGCCTTCCGCGTACAGCACGTCGAAGGCATCCTTCAGGTAATCGAAAAACTGCGTGCCCGAATTAAAACCCTGCATGGCGGCAAAGCGCATGTCGTTAGTATCCAGGGTATAAGGCACGATCAGCTGTGGCTGCATGGCCGGCATGCCGGCCGCATCCGTGTACGCCACTTTTTCCCAGAATGGCAGGTCATCGCCGTAATAATCGGCGTCGTAGCGGAAGCCGCCATGCTCGACCACCAGTTTGCGCGTATTTGGAGAGTCGCGCCCCGTGTACCAGCCTTGCGGGGTAGAGCCCGTCAATTCGCGGATGATCTGCACGGCCTCGCGCATGTGTGCGCGCTCCGTCGCTTCATCCAAGTTTTGATAGGAAATCCAGCGCAAGCCATGGCAGGCGATTTCATGGCCCAGTTCCTGGAAGGCGGCCACCGCCTCGGGATTGCGCTTCAGGGCCATCGAGACGCCAAACACGGTCAACGGCAGGCGCCGCTCCTCGAACATGCGCAGCAAGCGCCATAATCCGGCGCGCGAACCGTATTCATAAATCGACTCCATGCTCAGGTGGCGCGCAGGAAAAGCCGCCGCTCCGATCATTTCCGACAAAAACGTTTCCGAGGCGGCATCGCCATGCAGCACGCTGTTTTCCGCCCCTTCCTCGTAATTGAGGACGAATTGCAGGGCGATGCGGGCTTTTCCCGGCCATTGAGGGTGAGGTGGCGTGCGGCCATAGCCGATCAAATCGCGCGGATAATTTTCATAAGTGCTCATGCGGTGGCTCGCCTATAGGAGACAATGTTGGTTATATGCCCAATCATATAGCCAGCCGCTGATGCAGGTATATGATTTGCAAGATAAGCACATTCACTCACCCTATATACAGGATAGCAAATGGGAAAACTCAGCACGCATGTACTCGATATCGCCCACGGCAGGCCGGGAGCCGGCGTCAAGGTGGCCCTGTTTTCAGTCGCGCCGGAAGGCAAAGTGTTATTGAAGATGGATATGACCAATAGCGACGGCCGTTGCAGTTCACCCTTGCTGGAAGGCGACAGCATGAAGGCGGGCCAGTATGAGCTGGTGTTCAACGCAGGCGACTACTTCGCCGCCCAAGGCGTGGAATTACCCTCGCCCCGCTTCATCGATCTGGTCACCCTGTCCTTCGGCATTGCGCATACGGATGAGAACTACCATGTGCCGCTGGTGGTATCGCCGTGGTCATACTCGACCTATCGCGGTAGCTGATCCCACCATACAACAATGTTGTCGGATTACGCGCTGCGCGCTAATCCGACCTACCCGGCTTGGTTGATGTTGGCCGATGTCCGTCGGCGGCAGGCCGGCGTAGGTCGGCTTAGCGCAGCGTAAGCCGACAGCCACCGGCACAAAAGCACAGACGAAAAAAAACCCG
>NZ_JACYMK010000016.1:0-88347 GCF_020858135.1 Janthinobacterium sp. FW305-128
GCATTCGGCGTGCTCAGGTCGGGAAAAATATTTGATCCGGCCTTGCACGCCGCTTGACGGGGATAACAGTATCTACACCCTACCGCGCCCAACAGCGCACCACCGCTGGGGTCTGCCCCAAAAAAAAAAGCGCCCGAAGGCGCTTTTTTCATTCATGGCGGCCGGGTCGGCCGCCACTACCTGCTTAGAACTTGTAGTTATAAGCGAGACCGATCAACTGCATGCGGGTCTTGAACAGGCCCTTGGTGGTTTCACCGTTGCCGGTGCAGCCCGTCTTGACCGGCGAGCAGTCGTTTGTGTAGTTGACGTCAGCATCCTTGAAGTCGATATAGCTGTAAGCCAGGTCGATCGAGGAATTGGCGTTCAGCTTCCAGTTCGCGCCGATCGAATACTGCATGCGGTCGCTGTCCGGCAAGGCCGGGTGGCGCAATTCGGCGCTGCGGACCGGCGCCTGGTCGTGGGCGATACCGGCGCGCAACATCAGGCTTTCGCTGTACTTGTAGTTGGTGCCCAGCGACACGCGGTAGGTGTCTTTCCAGTTCTGGCGAATGCGCTCGGCGCCTTCGGCCGTCGGCGGGAACTGGATGTCCAGGTTCTGCAGGCGCGAAGTGCGGGTCCAGGTGACGTCGCCCATCAAGGCCCATTTATCATCCATCTGATGGAAGGCGTTGACCGACAGGGTTTCCGGCGTACGCAATTCCACCAGCGCTTCCGAATTGACCTTGTTCGACGCCTTGGCGATGAAAGCGTTCACGGCCGGATTGCTCGTCACTTGCGAGAAGTCCCAGATGGTGCTGCCCTTGAGCTTGTGCGAAATCGACGAGCGGTAAGCGATACCGAAACGCGTGCCTTCGTTCAGCTGGTACAGGTAGCCCAGGTTGAAGCCGAAGCCCCAGTCATGGCCATCCATCGAGGCATGGCCATCCTTGATCGGGCCCTGCAGCGCGGCGCCTGCAGCTTGCGCCGCAGCCAGGCCCTGCGTCTTGGCGATATTGGCCAGGAAGGCCTGCGATGCGCTAGGCGCAAACTTGCCCAGGAAGGCAACCGAACCCGGCACGTCCACGCCCTGGCCCAGTTCCGCCTTCATGTATTCGGCCGTCACGCCGAAACCGAACGAGTGGTGCTGGTCCAGCTTGAACGACACGGAAGGATTCAGGGCGATGGCTTCGAGCTTGATATTGGTGATCGCGTAGCGGCCATACCAGTCGTTGCCGTAGTCGAGCTTGGCGCCATACGGCACGAACAGGCCAGCGCCGACGGTCCACTGCTCATTGATTTTCTTGCTGGCATACAGCGCTGGCGCGAACACGGCATCCGGCGCATAGTCCTTGGTTGCCGCGTAAGGCGTGCGGTTGCCCGGGAAGAAAGGCTTGGAGCCCGAATCCGTGTAGGTCGAATGCGGTACCACCAGGGTGCCGCCGCCCACGAATTGCGTGCCTTCCAGGCGCGCCATGCCGGCCGGGTTATAGAAAATGGTCGACGCGTCGGCCGCTTCGGCGCCGCTGGCATCGGCCGTGCCCTGGGCGGAAACGCTTTGCGAGCCGAAACGGTAGCCCGATGCCTGGGCGGTGGAAGCGAAGCCGGCGCATGCGACGGCGATGAGGAGGGGCAGATATTTATGTTTCAAGTTAGTCTCTCTTTATTATATGAAGTGTCTTCGTCACATTGTCCCGGGTAGCTCAACCTCACCCGTCCTGCACTGTTCTTGCCGCCGTGAACTCCAATTCACTGACGGCATGAGCGAAGCATATAATATTTTTTAGAAAAAAGCGAACGTTCGCTCTTTTTATGAAACAGCGTTGTTTTCCATGCCCATCACGACGCTCTACAGCACCGGCGCCGGGGCTGGAAGCGGTATCAGGAAGCGCTGATGCATCAGCGCCAGCATCTGTTCGGCCGGCACGGGACGCGAGATGAAATAGCCCTGCACTTCATTGCATTGCAGCGCGCGCAGGATGTCGAGCTGCTCGCGCGTCTCCACGCCTTCGGCCACCACGCTCATGCCCAGCGCATGGGCCATCGACAGGATGGCGCGCACGAAGACCTCGCCCTGCTCCGAGCGGCCCAGCTCCATGGTGAAGGCGCGGTCGATCTTCAAGCCATCCATGGCGAACTTCTGCAGCTGCGACAGCGAGGAATAGCCGGTGCCGAAATCGTCGACCAGCAGGCGCACGCCCAGCGCGCGGATGGCCGACAGCTGCTCCACGGCGCGGTTCTGCTCATCCATCATGGCCGATTCCGTGATCTCCACCTCGATCAGGCGCGCATCGATGCGGTGGCGCGTCAGCGCGGACGCCAGCACCTGGTGCACGTCGCCACGGCCGAACTGGCGCGCCGACACGTTGATCGATACGGGCACCAGTTCCAGTCCGCTGGCTTGCCAGCGCGCCATCTGCAGGCACACCTTTTCGATGACCACTTCGCCCAGCTGCGAAATCAGGCCGCTGCTCTCGGCCACGGGGATGAATTCCAGCGGCGGCACCATGCCATGCTGCGGATGGTGCCAGCGCACCAGCGCCTCCATGCTGCACAGCTGCCCGCTCATGGCGTCGACGCGCGGCTGGTAGACGACGAGGAACTGGTCCTGCTCCAGCGCCGCCACCAGGCTTTGCTCCAGTTCGCGGCGGCTGCGGATGGTTTCGAACAATTCCGGCTGGAAAAAGCGGTGATGGCCTTTGCCCGCCACTTTCACGGCGTACATGGCGATGTCGGCGTTCTTCAGCAGCACTTCCGTCTCGGCGCCATCGCGCGGATACAGGCTGATGCCGATCGAGGCCCCCATCTTGTGGCGTTCGCTGCCCAGGTAAAACGGTTCGTCGAAGGCGATGGCGATGCGCTGCGCCACCTGCTCGGCGCGGCTGTCGTCCTCCACGGGGTCGAGCACGACAACGAATTCGTCGCCGCCCAGGCGCACGACGTGGTCGCCCGGCCGCAGCACGGCCTTCAGGCGCAGCGAGGCGGCGCGCAGCACTTTATCTCCCTCGGCGTGGCCCTGCGTATCGTTGATATCCTTGAAGCCGTCCAGGTCGATGAACAGCAGCGCCAGCATGCGCCGCGCGATGGCGGCGCGGCCCAGGGCGCCGGGCAGGAATTGCTGCAGCCAGTATCGGTTGGGCAAGCCCGTCAAGCCGTCCTCGTTGGCCAGGCGGCGCAAGTCGCGCTCGTGCTCCTTGGCCGTGCTGATGTCTTGCAGGGTGACGGCCAGGCGGTCGCCGCTGCGCACCAGGCGCCGGCGTATCCAGCGCAGCTTGAAGGGATTGCCTTCCGGCAGCTCGATCTCTTCCTCGGAGAAGCCGGACTCCATGGCGGCCCGGTAATTGTGGATCAGGTCGCGGAAATACGGCTCATGGGCGCGCGACTGCAGGCGCATGCCCAGCAATTGTTCGCGCCGCACGCCGAAGTAGCCGGCGCCCGGCTCGTTGCAGTCGACCATCTCGAAATCGAGGATGCTGCCATCGGCGCCGCGCAGGGCGGCGATGATATAAAAGCCGTCGCTCGTGCCTTCGGTGGCCATGCGGTAGGCATTGCGCACGCCTTCGGACTGGTGGTGGCGCCACGCCAGGCGCAGCGACAGCACCGTGGCGACGGCGGCAAAGGCCAGCAGCAGCACGGTGACGGCCAGCGCGATGCCGATATAGATGGTGCGCGTTTCCTCGTAGGGGTGCAGCATTTCGCCATCCGACAAGCCGACCACGGCCGTAAACGGATAGGCTTTCAGCGCCTGCCAGCCCACATAACGGCTTTGCTTGTCGGAAAAAGCGATCCGGCCGCCCGAATGCAGAGCGCCGCTCTCCGTTTCCAGGAAACTGGTGTCGAGGAATGGCGTGCCCTGTGCGCTCTGGGCCGGCAACACGCGCGCACCGAGACGCGTGCTGAACAGCTCGCCCTCCTCGCCCACCATGGCGGACATGCCGAACTTGCCGAAATTGACGCTGTTGTAGAATTCGGAAAAATAGCTGGAGTGGATGGAGATCAGCAGCACGCCGTCGAAATTGCCATCCACGTCTTCCAGCCGGCGCGTGAAATGCACGAGGCTTTCGTCGGCGCCCGGGGGTGCCGCCGCTTCGCTCGCCCTCCCCAGCGCGATGCGCAGCGCGCTGGAATTGCTGCGCCAGTGGCGCAGCAGGAAATCGCTGCGCTCGTTGACGCGCAGGCGCTGCAGCGGCGCCGTGGCCGTCACGGGATGGCCCTTGCGGTCGAGAATGGCGACGATGGCAAATTGCGGCAAGGCATACATGCCCTGCGTCTTCAATTGGTCGAGACGCAACTGGCCGCGCGAATTTTCCCATTCATACTTGAGCTGCAAGGTCAGCTGGTCCATCTGCTCCAGGGTGCGCAGCAGATACTGGCTGTAGGCTTTCGACAACGAGGAAACGCTGTTGAGCGCCTGCTGCTGCGCCACCTTTTTTTCCGCCTCCAGCTGCAGCAAGGTGGCCGTCCACAGCACCGCGCACAGGACCAGCCCCAGCAAGGGCCAAGCCAGGATCAGGCGCAGATTGGCCTTGAAAAAATCGGCCCTGCTCATCTCCACTACGGCGCCGTTATTATTATTTACAAATTGTCGCAAGAACATGGTGCAGCGTCTGCCGTTTCTGTGTATTTCTTCAAGGACACACAAATTACCACAGAGTCATGTTTACAGGTAAGCCGGCCGCGTAATTATGTATGCGGCCCGCAGACCGCCTGTCGCGCCTGCGTTACAATCACCATCCTTACCGTTGGAGAAATACATGCAGCAATATCAAGATTTGATCAAGACCGTGCTCGAAACGGGCAGCTGGCAAGACAACCGCACGGGCATCCGCACCCTGAGCGTGCCGGGCGCCATGATGCGTTTCGACTTGGCCAACGGCAACTTCCCTGCCGTCACGACCAAGAAACTGGCTTTCAAATCCGTGATCGGCGAATTGTGCGCCTTCCTGCGGGCCTCGCGCAACGCGGCCGAGTTCCGCGCGCTGGGCTGCAAGGTGTGGGACCAGAACGCCAATGAAAATGCGCAATGGCTGGCCAACCCCTACCGCGAAGGCGAGGATGACCTCGGTCCCGTGTATGGCGTGCAATGGCGTCAATGGCCTGCGTACAAGCTGCTCGACGCCGACCAGCCCGCGCAAATCGCCGACGCGCAAGCGAACGGTTTTACCCTGGTTGCCCCCATCGTCGAGGACGGCGTGCAAAAAGTGCTGCTGTACAAGGCCGTCGACCAGTTGCGCGAATGCCTGGACACCATCATGACCAATCCCGGCAGCCGGCGCATCCTGTTCCACGGCTGGAACCCGGCCGTGCTCGATGCCGTCGCCCTGCCCGCCTGCCACTTGCTGTACCAGTTCATCGCGAACGCCAGCACGCGCGAAATTTCGCTGTGTTTATATGTGCGCAGCAACGATATCGGCCTGGGCACGCCGTTCAACATCGCCGAAGGCGCGGCCCTGCTGCACCTGGTGGCGCGCCTGACGGGCTACACGCCGCGCTGGTTCACCTACTTCATCGGCGACGCGCACATCTATGAAAACCACCTCGACATGGTGGAAGAACAACTGAAGCGCACGCCGTTCCCGGCGCCCAAGTTTGTCATTTCCGAGCGCGTGCCCGATTACGCGAAGACGGGCAAGTACGAGCCGGAATGGCTGGAAAAGATCGAACCGTCGGATTTCTCGCTGGAAGGCTATGAACACCATGCGCCGATCAAGGCGGCGATGGCCGTCTGATGGCGGTCGCACCGCTGGCGGCGCTGCACCGCAAACTGTTTGACGAAACGGACGGCGTCAAGTTTTCCAATCTGAAAGACCGGTTGCTGAAAAAGCATGCCGCAGATGACCGGCTGGCCGTGCTCGCTATCCTGACCGCCTACGCAAGGGAAGGCCAGCTGCTGCACTGGCGCGCCTTCCTGATGACGGATATCGTCGCCCTGGCCGAACCGGGAGAATACGGCGATTTTTTCAGCTGGAGCCTTGATATGGACGGCCTCGCCTACTGGGGCGTGGATGGCATGCTCAAAAGCATGGGCAAGGAGGCGTATGCTCCGCTCGTGGCCTTGGCCACTGCGGAAAATGCCAAGCTGAGCGTGCGCGCCAAGGCCGTGAAAAGCTTGGCCGCCTTCAGCCGCCAGCCTTTCGATGCCGGTTTGCCGTACGATCCCGGCCATTGGAAGGAAGAGCAGCTGCGACTGGAGGCTGTGCAGGCCTGGCAGCGCGATGGCTACCCGGATGGCGCAGGCCATGCGGCGCCGGCCACCCACGCGGCGCTCGATGAGCCGCGCACGCCGCTGGAAAAGGCTGCCGCCAGGCTGGAGAAAAAACTGGCGGCCCGGCGCAAAAAGGAGCAGGACCTGGCGCAGCCATCGAACTGGCTGACCATCGCCAGCGCCGCCGACATGGCCGGCATCGCGCAGCGCTGGGCCTTGCCGGAGCAGTACCGGCGCTTCCTGGCTTGCCATTCGCCGCTGCGGGTGTTGATCGACAGCCCACAGTATTTCCAGGGCTTGAGCCTGTACGGCGCGGCCGAGCTGGTCAAGGCCCAGTCCGGTTACGCCTGGGATGCCGTCAGCGGCGCCGCCATCGCCGGCTGGCCGGAACAATACCTGGTGATCGCCGACGCGGGCGCCGATCCGTATTGCCTGGACCTGGGCGCCATTGCCGGCGGCGATGCGCCCGTGTACACGGCAGAACACGGCATGGGGGCATGGCGCTTCGAGCGCCATGCGGACAGTTTCATCGACTTCCTGAACGAGATCGCGGCAGCCGCCTAGCCTGCTTCGCCTCCCGGTCCGCCAGGGCCGGGACCGCCTGGGCCGCCCGGCCCCCGTCCGCCCGGCGGACCGAAGCGAGGTTCGCGCTCGCCCTCTTTCGCCGCCGACGTGGCGCCGCCCAGGCGGTACGACAGCCCCACGTAAATCATCCGGCCATCGAAGCGCCGCGTGCTCGTCTCGCGCAAGGAAGCGCTGTTGATGACGGTTTCCATCTTGTTGCTGCTGAACACATCGGTCACATTCATGACCAGGCTCAGCTGCGGCGTCACAGTGTGGCGCCAGCTCACGTTCAAGGTGTTGTTCGGCGAACGGTAGCCCTGTCCCGACAGCATCTTGCCCTGCATTTGCAGGGCCAGCTGCAGCTGGTTGGCCGGGTTGATCTGGTAATTGAGGCGCGCGCGGCCGCTCAGGGCATTCGCCGTGCGCGTGCTGCGGTTGCCCAGGTCGTCGGAACTCGTCTGCTGGCTGCGCGCCAGGTTGCCGCTCGTGTTCAGGGTCAACGATGGCGTGAGCTTGCCGCTGACGCTGAACTCCAGGCCGCTCGAATGGCTGCCCTCGCCGTTTTCCCGCGTTGTCAGCAGCACATTGTCACTGATGAAATAGCGGTAATCGACGATGGCATCCGTGTCGCGCCGGTGGTAGGCACGCAAGCTGCTTTCCAGACCAAACAATTTCGTTTCATAGCCGATCTCGAACGAATCCGTCTGCGTGGGTTTCAGCTTCGGGTTGCCGGCCGACACATTGAACTCATCGCGGTAGATCACGTACGGATTCAGGTCGCCCGCGCTCGGGCGGCGCAGGCGGTGTGCATAGCTGAAGCGCAAATTGCTCTCGTCGCTGACCTTATACGTGGCAAACAGGCTGGGAATGTAGTTGACGTAATTGTTGCCGGCCTCGACGCCGCTGGTGATCTGGCGCACGTTCAAGTCCGTGTATTCGGCGCGCAAGCCGGCTAGCGCACCCCAGCGCTCGCTCAGGCGCATCTGGTAGGAACCGTACAGCGCGATGGTGCGTTCGTCGAGCTCGAAACGGTTGCTGCGCATGGGGTTGACGGTTTCCAGCGGGCTGATCGGATGGATGTCAGTGTAAAGGGTGTCGAAGCTGCTCTTGTTGTCGGCCACCTTGTAGCCGAGCTTGGCCGTGCCGCCCGCCAGCGGACGCTCGTAGTCGCCGCTGAAGTCGACGATGCGGTTGCCCGTCTCGCTGTGCTGGCGCGCGCGGCTGTCGAAGGTGTTGACGGGCGCGACCGCGTAGGTATTGGCGTAATCGCTGTCGCTCTCGTTGGTCGACGACGACACGCGCAGGTCGATCTTGAGGGTTTCGCCCGGCAACTCGCCCTTGTGGTCGTAGCGCGCGCCCCAGCTGTAGTTGCGGCTGTCGCCGTTGCGCACGGTGCTGCGCACATAGTCGCCGATGGTGCTGCCCGTGCTGTCGCCATTGAGGTAGCGGTCGAGCGAGCGCTGGTCGTTGCTGCGCCCGTTATACGACACGCTGGCGGCCAGGGTGTCATTGGCGTTCAGGTTGTAATTGACGGTGCCGTGCAAGCCCAGCGAGTCGTTCAAGCCATTGCTGGTGGACTGCTGGCTGCTGGGGGCGAACGCGCCCGTGCCACGTTCCAGGCGCTCGCGGCTGACCTCGGCGACGGAATTGCGGCCGTCATGGCGTACATTGATGCCGCCCTGGTAGCCCCACGGCCCTTCGTTATAGGTGCCGGAGACGGAGCTGTTGTAGCGCCCGGCGATGCCGGCATTCGCGTTCACGGTGGCAAAGCCGCCCGGCTTGCGGTTGCGCCGCATCACCAGGTTCAGGATCGGGCCGCCACCGGCCTCATTGCCGAACTGGGCGCCGGGATTGTTGATCACTTCCACCGATTCGATATCGTCGGCGGCCATGGCGTTCAGGGTGGCGCCGCGCGAATCGCCCTGCAGCATGGCCGACGGCTTGCCATCAATCAATATCTGCACATTGCTGCTGCCGCGCAGGGAGACGGACCCATCGGGATCGACGGCCACCGACGGCACATTGTTCAAGGCATCGGCCGCCGTGCCATTGGTGCTGCCGACGTCGGACTTGACGTCGTAGACTTGCCGGTCGATGCGGCCAGTGGGACGTTCGGCCGTCACGCTGACGGAAGGCGGAGACCCGGCGGCCGGCGCCGGCTTGACGGCATTGTCGCCGGTGACGGTTTGCGCCTGGACAGCGGCGCCGGAGACGAGCAGGCTGCCGCCCGCCAGGCAATGGAAAAGAAGTTTATGCATTTGGCTAAAAGATAATCGAGACGCTACGGATGAGGCACTACGCCGCAGCGTGAGAGCACATGCCAAGCATGCCACGATTGCAAGGAGCAAAGCAAATGCGAACCATTGTTATTTACTTCAATTTACAAATCTCCGGTGCTTGTGGCATTCCAGCCTCATGCCATGCAGCTCGCGCTGCCCGGGATATCTCCGATGCCCGCAAGCGTCGCGAGCGCCGTGTTGCCATGGCCGGCACCCGCGTCGCGCGCGTAGTTTTCGCCGGCCTCAAAAACGGTACGCCAGGCTAGCCAGCAAGGTCGGATTATGGGACGAAGACTCAGTCAGCGAAGCTCCCCCGCGGGTACGCCAGGCCAGCGTCATGCCTGCGCTCCATGCTGCGCCTGCATAGCGGACGCCGACGCCACTGCCGGCCAGCGTGCGCCGGTTTCCCGTACTCGCCAAGGCGTCCTTGTTGATGTCAACTCGTCCCATATCGTAGAAGACGAACGGCACCGCCGCACCGATTGTGTAGCGCACCTCGGCCTGTGCCAGCCAGCCATTGTCACCATACGCCTCGCCGTTCGGATACGCCCGCACACCGTTCACGCCCCCAAGGCCCAGCTTTTCGGACGGGTCGAGGTTGTTCCCCGCGCGCTGCGCGGACAGGCGACCATAGAGGTCAATCTTGCTATTGAGAGACTGAACGCGCGCCAGGTCGATGTTCAGCTTGGAGAACGCACCGGCCGTGCGGGCGCTCGCGCTGTCGATGGTCTCGCTTGCCTTATCCAGTCCGAGGCGCCCATGCACCCACGAGACGACACCGTAGGTGATGCCGGCGTAAATGAACTGATCGCGCACGTCAAAGGACAAATTGACCGGCACGACTGTACTTCGCTTGTCACTTGACGACGAAGTCGCCCCCTGGCGGTCCTGCAGGGACTTGTGATCGATGCTGGCCGAGACGATCAGGTTGCGCGACTGCGAGCGGACGATCGGATAGCTCATCCCGACGCTCGCCACGTCCGCCGTGCCGCGCGCGCCGAGGGACGCGAAACTGCCTGCAAGTTCGTAGTATGAATGCGTGTAACTGGCGCGTCCGCGCAAGCCGCTGTAACCGATGGGTGCCGCATACGCCACCGATCCAAACCACATTTGGGCATCCGTATAGAGCGCCTGCAGCGAGAGTTGATCACCGAGCATGAATGGACTGTCGGCATCCAGGCTCGCGTGAAGACGCGTGCGGCCGGTCGCCCGCGTGCCAAAATTGTCGATCCCCGCTTCCCCCTTGTAACGATGATCCCTTTGCACATCGACGATCAGGTCGCCAGTGCCGACCTCCTTTCCAGGGCGCATCAGCGGCGCCGTGATCACGCCGGGCTGATCGTTCAATAAAAGGGTCGTGCGCTCCAACAGGTGCGCCTCGATCAAGGCGCCCTTCGGCAGTGCCGACAGGAAGCCTTGCGCCCCTGACGTCAATGCGCCATCGCCCGTCGCCTGCACCAGGCCATAACGACCTTCGAGGATCTCGATGCGTAATTCGCCAGCGGACAGATCCTGTTGTGGCAGGTAAGCACGCGCGAAAGGATAGCCGGCTTGCTGATAACGGGAGGTCATGTGTGCGGCAAGCGCGGACAGTCCCGCGAAGTCATATGTCTTGCCTGTGACCGGGCCAAGGTCGGCCAGCAGTTCCGTACTCGGGATCTGCGTGTTGCCGCTTATCGTCACGCGCTGCAGCGTTATTTGCACGCCACCGGAAACCTGTGCCGCCGGTTGAGGCGCAGGCAGCACGCGCAGCGTGGGTGCCGCACGACTGGTCGGTTGCGGCAGCGTACGCGCATTTTCCTGCAGCAGCGTACCCGCCTCAGGTAATTGCTGGGCAAGCGCGGGCATGCAGGCCGTGACGAACAGCGTCATCGGCAAAACAGTGGATGGATGCTTCATAGAATACCCATGTCCTGAAGGTGTCAGAGATTATTCGGCGCCGGGGCGTTGGAGGTATCGCTGCTTGCGCTGGCAGGCATGCGGATGCCGCCAGATACGACCATTACATCGAGATATTTGGCATCGCGGTTGGCACCAGCGCCTTGGGTCGACGACTGGCGCCGCTGCGTGGTGCTGGCCGGTGCCGCATTAGCGCCCGTCCCCTCGCTCATGGCAGTCTGTGCTGTCCCCGACTGCGGCGCAGTCACGCTTTCAGCCACGGCGACATAGGCCAGCCCGCCGACCGCGGGCGCGGCAAACGACGACGTAATACCCGCCGCCTGCGGCGTAATCGTCGCCGCGGCTGCCGTTGCCGTTGCCGTTGCCGTTGCCGTTGCCGTCGAGTTTGCCCGGGCTGGTGCCGTCAGTATCCTGCCTGTGCTTGAACTTGACGCAGGGATAAGGTAATTGCCGGCATCTGCACCGCTCAAAGTGAGGCCGGTGACGCTGACCGGAATGGCAATACCGGCAGATGCCTGTGCGAATTTCGCTGAGGCCGAATTGGCATCGAGCTTAACGGTATCGTTGGCGACGAGCCCTGTAAGCGTTCCTGGCGTTGCAATCATTGCCGTCGTCGTGCCGTCAGCCGTCTTGTCGGCAACGGCGAGACCGCTGACGGTAACAAGTTTCGGCGTAATGGCCGCCGTCACGCTGGCCGGCGCGGTCACGCTGTAGTTCGCCGCCAGGCCACTACCGTCGCCCAGCTGGGCGCCGCTGACGGTCACGGTTTTGCCGTTGCCGGCATTCTTGTCGGCAAACGCACCCGTCAATGCACCCAGTGCCAGGGTTTCATTGCCGACCAGGCCCGACAGCGCACCGCCGCTCAGCGTGGCCGCCGTGCCGCCGTCATAGATTTTATTCGCAGCCGACACGCCCGTGATACTGAGCGCCTTCGTCGTAATGGCCGCCGTCACGCTGGCCGGCGCGCTCACGCTGTAATTCGCCGCCAGGCCTGTGCCGTCGCCCAACTGGCCGCCGCTGACGGTCACGGTTTTGCCGCTGCCGGCATTCTTGTCGGCAAACGCCCCCGTCAATGCGCCCAAGGCGAGCGTCTCGTTGCCGACGAGGCCAGACAGCGTGCCGCCGGTCAGCGTGGCCGCCGTGCCGCCATCATAGATTTTATTCGCGGCCGACACGCCCGTGATACTGAGCGCTTTCGGCGTAATGGCCGCCGTCACGCTGGCCGGCGCATTCACGCTGTAGTTCGCTGCCAGGCCCGTGCCGTCGCCCAGCTGGCCGCCGCTCACGGTCACGGTTTTGCCGTTGCCGGCATTCTTGTCGGCAAACGCACCCGTCAATGCACCCAAGGCGAGCGTCTCGTTGCCGACCAGGCCCGACAGCGTGCCGCCGCTCAGCGTAGCCGCCGTGCCGCCGTCATAGATTTTATTCGCAGCCGACACGCCCGTGATACTGAGCGCTTTCGGCGTAATGGCCGCCGTCACGCTGGCCGGTGCAGTGACACTGTAGTTCGCCGCCAAGCCACTACCGTCGCCCAGCTGGCCGCCGCTCACGGTCACGGTTTTGCCGTTGCCGGCATTCTTGTCGGCAAAGGTGCCCGTCAATGCGCCCAAGGCGAGCGTCTCGTTGCCGACCAGGCCAGACAGCGCACCGCCGCTCAGCGTAGCCGCCGTACCGCCGTCATAGATTTTATTCGCGGCCGACACGCCGGTGATACTGAGCGCCTTGGGCGTAATGGCCGCCGTCACGCTGGCCGGCGCGGTCACGCTGTAGTTGGCCGCCAGGCCCGTGCCGTCGCCCAGCTGGCCGCCGCTGACGGTCACGGTTTTGCCGTTGCCGGCATTCTTGTCGGCAAACGTGCCCGTCAATGCACCCAAGGCGAGCGTCTCGTTGCCGACCAGGCCCGACAGCGTGCCGCCGGTCAGCGTGGCCGCCGTGCCGCCATCATAGATTTTATTCGCGGCCGACACGCCGGTGATACTGAGCGCCTTTGTCGTGATGCTGGCCGTGCCGCTCGCCTGGTCCGTGATCGTATAGTTGCCCGCGTCCGCGCCGCCATGCGCGCTGGTCAGTATCACCGTCTTGCCGTTGCCGGCGTTCTTGTCGGCAAAGGCGCCGGTCGCGCCGACCGTTACCGCATCGCCGGCGACCAGGCCCGTGAGCACGACGTTCGATGCATTGACCGTGGCAGCCGTGCTGCCATCATAGACCTTGCTGGCGGCGGTGATGCCGGACACCGTCAGCGCCTTCGGCGTGATGTCGGCCGTTACCCCGGCAGGCTGCGAGAACGTGTAATTCGAGGCCGAACCCGTGCCATCCGTTAGCGATATTGTCGACAAGCTCACCGCCTTGCCCGTGCCGACATCCTTGCTGGCAAACGCACCGGCAATAGCGCCCAGGTTCAGCGTCTCGCTACCGACCATGCCGGATAGCGTTCCCCCCGACAGCGTGGCCGCCGTGGTGCCGTCGTAGACCTTGTTTGTTGCGCTGATACCGCTGACGGTGAGCGCCTTGGGCGTAATGAACACGGCATTGCTTGCGCTGGCCGCGCCCAGGCCGGGCAGCTGATAGTTGCTGGCCAGGCCGCCCACGCCGTTGAGCAGCGACGCCGTCGTGATCCAGCGCGCTGAAGCGGCGTTGGCGCTGTTGGCGGTCGCGCCGCTCACGCCGAGGTCTTCGCCGGCGACCAGATTGCCGAGGATGACGCTCGAGAAAGCAGCCGATCCATCGTACGTCCTGGTGCCGCCAAGTGTGACCGTGCGCGCAGTGATTTGCGCCGTAGCGCTGGCGGAATTAGCTGCCAGGCTGTAGTTGCCCATGTCCGCGCCGCCGAGCGTAATGCCCGAGATATTGACGGAGTACGTGCCCACGTTCTTGGCACCGAAAGTACCCGTGCCGCTGGCCGTGACGACATCGCCTGCGATCGCGCCGGCCACTGACACTGCAGCCGTCGTGTTGCCGTCATAAACCTTGTCGGCGGCGCTGGGCGTCAGCTGTTTTTGCGTTATGGAAAAGCTGCCGGTGTTGAAATACCCGACCGCATACGTCGTGCCGCCCGTCGTGTAATTGGTGGGGTTGGCCGATGCAGCCACGAGCTTGGTATACGTGCCGACGTTCTTGCTGGTGGTAGCGAAGGCAGGCGCCGGAACCAGATTCGACACCGAAAAGTTAGCAATGTCGGTGGTGGCCGAATACGTCAGGCCGGAGGTCGCTGTATTGCCATCGTAGATCTTGCTGCCGGAACCGGCTTGGGTAATGAACAGCGCGCGCGTGGCCATGTCGACGGCTTGATACGTCGCGTAGAGGTAGCTGTTGTTGGAACCCGGAACGACCATCGTCCCGCAATTGGGCAGCTGTGCCGAACAGCTGGACAGCTGAGGCGCCTGCGTGTAGGCCGACAACTGGGGCGCGCCGTTGACATAGACCAGCCAGCCGGCGACCGACGGGCCCTGAAATACGACTTGGGCACGGCTTCCATATGAGACCAGTCCAATGGCTCCCGCGTTGAGGTCGGCAGACGTATAGTTGCCTGGCGTGGCGTTGACCGCGTTCAGCAGCATCGTGCCGCCTGTAGTTGACGAGGCCAGCGTGGTCACCGTGTTCGAACCGCCCTGGAATGCCAGGCCAAACGTCTTGATGCCTCCGGTGCTCTCGCCGTTAATGAGCAGATTGCCGCTGCCCGACCGGATCGTGGCATTCGACTGGATGTACACGCCGGCCGTCGCGCCGCCGTAGCTGCCATTGTTTGAGCCGACGAGCGAGCGACCGTTGATCGTGATATCCCCGCCGCCAGAATCGATGGCTTTGCCGGTGCCGATAATAATGGCGGGGGTGCTGGAACTGGTGTTGAGCGCATAGGCGATGTTGCCGTTCGCGCTGCCGTTGGCGCCTCCGACGAGGATATTGCCGCCATTGGAGGACAAGTTGCCGGCAACGTTGACGCCGCCCGTCGTGGCGCCCGCTGCATTGCCTGCCGACAGTGTCAGGTTCAACCGCCCCGATGTCGACGTGACGTCGGCACCCACGACGATGTTGCGGTCGGCACGCAAGGTCAGGCTGGCATCGCCGCCAGCGGTCTTGGCGATCGGGCTGGATACCGTGATATCGCCGCTGCCGCTGCCCGTCACGCCCGTGCCGCCCGGCGCCTGGGTCGTTATGGTGACGTTCGTGCCCTGGTTCAACGCGCCGGTAATGGTGGTAGCCGCGGCCAGGTTGATCGTGTAATCGTAGGGATCGACGAGCCAGTCGCCACCCTTGCCTGCGGCCGCGCCGGCGTTGACAACGAGATCCGGTGCCGTATTGACATGGGCCGCCGAAGTCTCGATATCGCCGCCGTTACCGCCATGCGGCGCGCTGGCGTCCAGCAGTCCACCGGCATGCAAGGTACCGGACTGCATGTCGCCCAGCAGCAAAATCTCGCCGCGCTTGCCCGTCGCGAGCGTGCGCGCCTGGATAATGCCGGTGTTGTTGATCACCGAGCCAGTGAGCTCGCCGGCGGACTTGGCCGTCATGAGCACCTTGCCTCCGTCTGCACGGATCGCGCCGCCGTTTTCGACCAGCGCGTCGACTGCGCCCTTCTGCACCTGCAACTTGACGGGGCCGCCAAAATCGACCAGCACTTCGCTGCCGGCGCCGAACAGGACATTGCCGCGTTCGGCTCCGATCTGTCCGCTATTTTGTACCCGGGCCGCCACTAGCACGATGTTGCCGCCGGCAGTGGCATTAATGGTGCCCTGGTTCGCGACCGTGCCAGTGCTCTTGCCCGCGAGCTGGTAGCGGCCCGCCATAAAATCATCGGTGCCCATCGACAATGTGGATGCCAGCAGGCCACCTACGTTAACTTGTGCCGTTGGACTGAACAGCACGCCGTTGGGATTGACCAAAAACACGTGGCCATTCGCATTCAGTGCACCCTGGATAATCGATGGGTCGGCGCCCACCACGCGGTTCAGTGCGACCGATGAGGCGGAAGGCTGCACGAAGTTGACTGTATGACCTTGTCCAATGGAAAAGGATGTCCAGTCAAGCGCTGCTTTCTGGCTGGACTGGTTGACCGTCATCGTCTTTCCTGCATAAGCCACCGATGCCTGGCCTGTTACAAGCTGCCCGTTCGTGGGCAAGGGACCAGCGGCGGCGATACCACTTGCGGCACCTGCCAGCAGCGCAACTGCCGTCTGACGACGGCGCGTGCGCGACGTAGTCGATTTTGTCCGCCCGGAAGCGAATTCCGAAACCGCCTGCCACAAACCGGTCGTGGCATTCCAAACAACGCGATAGATATGGTTCATACAAACCTCTATTCAATGTGCTTTGTCAGCGTGCCACCAAGCGAGGCGACACGGAAAATAGTAGGAGTTTGTCGCGGCCTTGCGCAGTTCTCTCGACGTATGTGGGCGGGAGTTCCAGGCAATAGCAGACAAAACACGTACAGGCACAACTGCGGGTCTGGGCGGATGTGGAAGGCTGTCGTCTATGACAGCTTCTTTTTGGATGGTGCGATATGCTCAAGCATCGCATAAATTGCTGCTTTAGGGCAATCTTTTATGATTAGTATCAAGTCAGATGCGGTATCTGCGCAACACCTATGCGACGCTCCTGCTCCTTCGCTAGCTCAGCAAGCCATGGCCGCGCGCCAGTTTCAGCCAGCCCGGATATTCCGTCATCAATAAATCATACAGTTCCGCATCGCTGTGCTCGTCGGGCGAGCTGACGGAAAAGTAATTGGCGTTGTCGACCAAGCGGCCCTGCAGTTCGTCGAGCTTTTCCAGGAACGGGAAATCGGAATCGGCAAAGGCGGCGAGGAACTTGCTTTTCGACTTGCGTCCCTTGCCGATGCCCATGAATTGCCAGAAGATGGGCTCGTTACTGGCCCAGCGCAACTGTTTCTCCGTTGTCGCCTGGTCGCTGGTGCCGCCATCGGTGACGAACATCACGTACACGGGCAGCTCGGCCGCGATGGGACGCGTGCGCTCGCCGCCGGCCTTGTCTGGGAAATAAAACGCGCGGATCGCCTGCATGGCGGCGCCATAGCGCGTGTCGCCTTCGAGCGGATGACGCTGTATGGCCTGGCCTACGTAGGTATTGCAGTTACTCAAGGCCATCGGTGCCGGATGGTGGACGTTCTTGCCGAACAGGAAAACGTCGATCTCGCCATCGTCGTCGAACTTGCAGCCCAGCGCCAGGATGCGCTCGGCAAAGCGCTGCACCAGCCCCTCTTTATACAGCCGTCCCATGGAGCCGGAAATATCGAGGCACAGGCACACTTTGGCCCGATGGTCGGACAGACCCACTTTTTGCAAGGACACGCCCGCCTGCTTGACCAGGCTCACCAGTTGCGGCGCCTCGCGTTCGACGCGCTTTTCCAGATTGATCTTTGCCTGCATGACGACAGAGGCGGCCGCAGGCGCGGCAGGGGTGGCAGGAGAGGCCTGGTCGACTTCGCCGCCGAAGTGGCGCACCAGCGCATCGAGTCCCCCATTGAAACCCTGGCCCACGGCCATGCAGCGCCAGCCGCCATCCTTGCGGTAAATTTCTGCCAGCATGACGGCTTTTTCTTGCGCGAAATCACTGCCCGCGAACGCAAAGCGGGCCAGTTCGCGTCCGCCCGCCTGCAAACGCACGTGGCCCGATTGCAGTTGCGACATCACGCCGCCGCCATCAATGGACGCCGTCACGACGAGACGGTCGATTCCGGCCGGCAAGCGTGCCAGCTGCAAGGCAAACTCGGCCATGTCGCCACCGCTGCCGGCGCGCGCTTCCACGCCGCCGCACGGCGTGCGCGGCTGGTTGAAAAAAGTCATGTAGCGCTCGTCGGACAGCTTGCCGGCCGCATCGAGGCCGAAACAGGCCATGTCGAGCGCCAGGCCCTGCGCAGCGACGCCGATGTCCAGCACGCCGTCGGGAACGAGATTGGCCAGCGGCAAGCGCTGTCCCTTGCTCAAGGTTTCCATCAGTGCCTCCTAGGCGATATAGCGGCGTGGATTGTCCGCATTGCAATCATCTTCATCTTCCTTGTCCTCGCCCTTGAAGACGACGGGACCGTTGAAGGCCAGCTGCAGGTTCTCGCCCTGCCAGCTCAGCCACGGCGTCGCTTCGCTGCCCGGCTCGGACGTCTTGCCGGACGGCTCGAGAATAATGCTGTCGGGCGTGATGCGCGCCATGCCGATCACATAGGTGTAGACGCTATCGTCCCCGGCCGCCTTGGACAAACGGAAATCGAAGTCGCACTCGACGATCTGCTGGCCATACTGCATCACCATCTTCGGCCGCATGGAAGCGACGGAAACGGCGCCATTGGCCACCGCCGAATACACGCTGAAGACGAGGCCCACCGTGCCGCCGTAGTGTTGCGCCAGTGCGGGATTGACTTCCACCGTTTCCGTGGCCGGTTCCTTGCCCGATGCGCCCGCCACGTCGCCCAGGTGGCGCACGAAAGGCATGCTGTCGAAGTTGCCGGCCGCGTCCGGTGCCTGGATGAAGCGCATCTGGCCGTTCGGCAAGAGGATGCCGACGCGCAAGTCGAGATCGTCGTTATCGTCATCGCCATCGCCGTTATCGACCCAGGTGGCCTTGACGGTCAGTTTGCTCGGCGCGCCCGCGC
Source organism: Janthinobacterium sp. FW305-128 (assembly GCF_020858135.1). Classification (NCBI taxonomy): domain Bacteria; kingdom Pseudomonadati; phylum Pseudomonadota; class Betaproteobacteria; order Burkholderiales; family Oxalobacteraceae; genus Janthinobacterium; species Janthinobacterium sp. FW305-128. Next base: position 18,521 of record NZ_JACYMK010000016.1, read on the forward strand.
CCTTTTCCAGCGACACCTTGTGCGTCTGGCCCGCCTTGGTCAGCGAAATTTTCGACAAGGAAATCTTGGGTGCCGGCGCCGGTTCCGCTGCCGCCTGCGCCACTTCGCCGCCGAAATGCGCGACCAGTGCATCGAGGCCGCCATTGAAACCCTGGCCCACGGCCATGAAGCGCCAGCCCCCGTCCTTGCGGTAGAACTCGCCCAGCATGACGGCTTTTTCTTGCGAAAAATCAGACCCGGCAAAGGCGAAGCGGGCCAGTTCGCGCCCGCCGTCGAGCAGGCGCAGGTAACCGCTGCCGAGCTGCGCCATGGTGGCTGCCCCATCGATGGCGGCCGTGACGACGAGGCGGTCGATGGAAGCAGGCAAACGGTCCAGCTGATAGCTGAAGCCTGCCGTATCGCCGGACGGCGCCGATGTTTCCACGCCGCCGCACGGCGTGCGCGGCTGGTTAAAGAAAGTCATGTAGCGGTCGTCGGACAATTTGCCGGCGGCATCGAGGCCGAAACAGGCGAAATCCAGCGGCACGCCGGCGCTGGCGAGCCCCAGTTGCACGACATTGCCCGTGACGAGGCCGGACAGCGCCAGGCGCTGCCCCTTGATCAGGTTTTCCATGGGATGATGTATTCAGATGTGAAAGTTTCGGACAACGACCCAGGGCAAGGCGCGTCGTCCGAAGACAGTACGAATAGTACGGAACGTGCATGGCGGCGCAACGCCGCCATGGGCCGCTTTTTTACATTGCAACGCCTGACAAAACCGTAGCGAGCGGCAACGAGTTGTGGCCGAGACGCGGAGCTGTGCTTTAGCACAGTGAGCATCGGAGGCCGCAAATCGCGACGCGCAGTAGGTTTTGACAGGTGTTATTAGGCGTTGATGCCGAAAGAACGTGCCAAGGGGCCCAGGCCGCCTTTGAAACCCTGGCCGATGGCCTTGAATTTCCATTCGCTGCCGGCGCGGTAGATTTCGCCGAAGATCATCGCCGCTTCCGTCGAGCCGTCTTCCGACAAGTCGTAGCGGGCGATTTCCGTGCCGTTGTCGCCGTTCAGGCAACGGATGTAAGCCTTGCCCACCATGCCGAAGTTCTGCTTGCGGTTTTCCGCATCGTGGATGGTGACGGCCACGGCGATCTTGTCGATGTCGGCCGGCACGTTGGCCAGGTCGACGGCGATTTTCTCGTCGTCGCCGTCACCGCCGCCCGTGGTGTTGTCGCCCGCGTGGACGATGGAGCCGTCAGCCGACTTCAGGTTGTTATAAAAAATGAAATCAGCGTCGGAACGGGCCTTGCCATCCGTTTTCAGCAGGAAGGCGCTGCCGTCCAGGTCGAAAGCGGCGCCATCGGTGGCGCGCGGGTCCCAGCCCAGGCCAATCACGATTTTCTTCAAGCCAGGAGCTTCCTTGCTCAAGTTGACATTGCCGCCTTTTTGCAAACTGATCGCCATGGTGTTTCCTCTTTAATGTGTGGGTTGCATTCGGTGTTTCAGGTCACGTCGCCGGTACCCCGGCTTGATGAGCCATGAGCCTACCATAAAGTTCCTGCTTGTCAGCCGCGCACTATTGAAAATAATGCCATGCGGAAAATGCCGTACGGCTGCCCCAATACGCAAAATGACGGATAATGCCGCTCGACGAAAATTTTCACCCTCATGAGCGACTTGAACCCGGGCTTGTCTTTGCACAATACCAAGATACAACTCGACTGCATCCCCGGCACCCTGTGCGATGAACGCTTGTGGTCACGCCTGGCGCCTGCCCTGGGCGACGCCTTCGATCTACGGCACGTGCCGCTGCACCAGGCACGCACGCGCCCGCAAATGCAGGAGCTGATCGCCAGCCACAGTGCGCCGCAAGCCCACCTGGTGGGCTTTTCGCTGGGCGCCTACCTGGCGCTCGAACACGCGCTGACGCACCCGCAACGCGTGCAATCCTTGACTTTGATCGCCAATTCCGCCAAAGGTTTGCTGCCGGCGGAAATCGAAGCGCGCCAGCGCATCGTCGCCATGCTCGAGCGCAATGCCTATGCGGGCATCACGCGCCAGCGCCTGCGTGAACTGCTGCACCCGTCGCACCTGGACGATGCCGCCATCACGGGCCTGATCCGGCAAATGGGCCTGGACCTGGGCAAGGACGTGCTGCTGGCGCAATTCATCACCACGATAGACCGCCCCGACCTGATGGCACGCCTGCCGGAACTCGATTTCCCCGTGCTGATCGTGGGCGCCGAAGACGACAAGCTCGTCCATCCCGACGATTTGCGCGCCATGGCGGCCCGCCTGCCGCAAGCCACCTTGCACTTACTAAAAGACAACACCGGCCACATGATTCCGCTGGAAGCACCAAGCGAGCTGGCGCAAGCCATGCGTGCGCATCTGGAGGCTGCCGGCAATTTCAACGATAATGACGGGCATCGGGCCATGCCCCCACCACTTTGACAGAAGCAATGAGCCATTTGACCATCATCGTCGCCACCGACCAGCAAGGCGGCATCGGCATCAACAACACCTTGCCGTGGAAACTGCCGGAAGACCTCGCGCATTTCAAGCGCCTGACGACGGGCCACCCCATCCTCATGGGCCGCAAGACCTTCGATTCCATCGGCCGGCCGCTGCCGAACCGCCGCAACATCGTCATCACGCGCAATGCCGACTGGCGCCATGAGGGCGTGGAAGCGGTGCCGTCGGTGGAAGCGGCCATCGCCCTGCTCGATGGCGCCGAAGGCTACGTCATCGGCGGCGCCGAGATTTACCGGCAGTCACTGGCCCTGGCCCAGCGCTTGATCATCACGGAAATCGGCCAGACCTTTGATTGCGACGCGTTTTTCCCTGCCGTTGACCATGCCGTGTGGCAAGAAACCGCGCGCGAGGCCCATGTTTCGGAGAAATCCGGCCTGCCTTACGCCTTTGTCACGCTGGAACGCAAAGCCTGATAAGGTGATGTCGATCGCCAGCATGTTGCTGTAATACCCCTGTCACACCCATGCGTCACGCTAGCGTACGCTTGTGACGCTTTGATGCGATATTTTTTTCCCGCAGACGCCGCATTTCTGCGAGAATCCCGTTCTTATTTTTTTTCTGCGGCTGCCGGGTTGTACGACCGCCTGACCGTCGCGCCCTAGTCCGCCCCTTCACATCTGTCAGGGGCGGCTTGCTTTTTTGGAGACATGCATGAAATTTCGTTTCCCCATCGTCATCATTGACGAGGATTTCCGTTCTGAAAATACGTCCGGCCTGGGTATTCGCGCCCTTGCCGCCGCAATGGAAAAAGAAGGCATGGAAGTGCTGGGCGTGACCAGCTACGGCGATTTGTCGCAATTTGCCCAGCAACAATCGCGCGCGTCAGCCTTCGTGCTGTCGATCGACGATGAAGAATTCGGCGGCGGTTCCATCGAGGAAACGGACCACGCGCTCAAGTCCCTGCGCGCCTTCGTCGAGGAAATCCGCTACAAGAACGCCGACATCCCGATCTATCTGTACGGCGAGACGCGCACTTCGCGCCACATCCCCAACGATATCCTGCGCGAACTGCATGGTTTCATCCACATGTTCGAAGATACGCCGGAATTCGTCGCGCGCCACATCATCCGCGAAGCGAAATCCTACCTGGACGGCCTGTCGCCGCCATTCTTCCGCGCGCTGGTGCACTACGCCAACGATGGTTCCTACTCGTGGCACTGCCCCGGCCACTCGGGCGGCGTGGCCTTCCTGAAGTCGCCGATCGGCCAGATGTTCCACCAGTTCTTCGGTGAAAACATGCTGCGCGCCGACGTCTGCAACGCCGTCGAGGAACTGGGCCAGCTGCTCGACCATACGGGCCCGGTCGCCGCGTCCGAGCGCAATGCGGCGCGCATCTTCAATGCCGATCATTGCTATTTTGTCACCAACGGTACCTCGACCTCGAACAAGATGGTGTGGCACTCGACCGTGGCACCGGGCGACATCGTCGTCGTCGACCGCAACTGCCACAAGTCAATCTTGCATTCGATCATCATGTGCGGCGCGATTCCCGTGTTCCTGATGCCGACGCGCAATCATCTGGGCATCATCGGCCCCATCCCGCTGCATGAATTCACGCCGGAAAGCATTGCCCGCAAGATCGAGGCGAACCCGTTCGCGCGCGAAGCGAAGAACAAGAAGCCGCGCATTCTCACCATCACGCAATCGACCTACGATGGCGTGATCTACAATGTGGAAACCCTGCGCGAAATGCTGGACGGCAAGATCGACACCCTGCACTTCGATGAAGCATGGCTGCCGCACGCCACCTTCCACGATTTCTACAAGAATATGCACGCCATCGGCAAGGACCGTCCGCGCGCCAAGGAATCGATGATCTTCTCGACCCAGTCCACGCACAAATTGCTGGCCGGCCTGTCGCAGGCCTCGCAAATCCTCGTGCGCGAATCGGACACGGTCAAGCTGGACCAGGATGCCTTCAACGAGGCTTACCTGATGCACACCTCGACCTCGCCGCAGTATTCCATCATCGCCTCGTGCGACGTGGCCGCGGCCATGATGGAAGCGCCGGGCGGTACGGCCCTGGTGGAAGAGTCGATCATGGAAGCGCTCGATTTCCGCCGCGCCATGAAGAAGATCGACCAGGAATGGGGCCAGGACTGGTGGTTCCAGGTGTGGGGTCCGTCCACCTTCAACGACGAAGGCATGGGCCAGCAGGAAGACTGGATGATACGCGCCGAGGATGACTGGCACGGTTTCGGCGACCTCGCTCCCGGCTTCAACATGCTCGACCCGATCAAGGCGACCATCGTCAACCCGGGCCTGTCGCTGGACGGCCAGTTCGGCGACACGGGCATTCCCGCGTCCATCGTCACCAAATACCTGGCCGAGCACGGTGTCATCATTGAAAAATGCGGCCTGTACTCGTTCTTCATCATGTTTACCATCGGCATCACCAAGGGCCGCTGGAATACCCTGCTGACGGCGTTGCAGCAATTCAAGGACGACTACGACAAGAACCAGCCGATGTGGCGCATCCTGCCGGAATTCGCGGCGGCCAACCCGCGCTATGAAAAAATGGGCTTGCGCGACCTGTGCCAGCAAATCCACGATTTCTACAAGGCGTACGACGTGGCGCGCTTGACGACGGAAATGTATCTGTCGGACATGATCCCCGCCATGAAGCCGTCGGACGCGTTCGCCAAGATGGCGCACCGCGAAATCGAGCGCGTGGCCATCGACGAACTGGAAGGCCGCATCACGTCCATCCTGCTGACGCCGTATCCACCAGGCATCCCGCTCTTGATCCCGGGCGAGCGCTTCAACAAGACCATCGTCGACTACCTGCGCTTCGCGCGCGACTTCAACGAGCGCTTCCCGGGCTTCGAGACGGATGTGCATGGTCTGGTGAAACGCGAAGTCGATGGCAAGCGTGGTTACTTCGTCGACTGCGTTCGTCAGTAACGATTCATCCAATCTGCTACGCGTCGCGACTTGCGGCCTGCGATGCTCACCGTACTTCAGTACGGTTGCGCTTCTCGGCCACAATTCGCTTCCGCTCGCTACGATTGGATGCACCGTCGTCACGTTCGTTAAAAACGGTTAATTCTGACGTTTGTTGTACGTCATTCAATAGCGCCGCCTGATGTGAGTCAGGCGGCGTTTTTCATTGTGCGCCTTCCGCGCACGCTTGCGCCAGATCAAACGGCTGGGGTATCGGGCTTCTAAGATGGGCGACTCGTGCCCTGTGATGGCTGGCATATGATGCTCAAGGTGTGGCTGGAAATCGTGCAGCAGGCGGCGGCTGGCAGTGGCGCCTTGCTGATGACGGCCTTGAAGCAGGCTCAGGTAACTATAGCCCGGCGGCACGAAGGTGAGGAAGATGCAGCGGGCATCGTGTTGTTTGCCGAGGCCGATGCCGCGCTGCTGCAAGCACTGCCGGCGCTGTGCGGCCATGCCCGCGTGCTGGCCATTGCCGCCTGCGGCCAGTCCCCCAGCTGCGCGCAACAGCGCGCGCTGATGGCGGCAGGCGTGCTCGACGTGCTGCTGTGGCCGGCGGGCAGCGTCGATGCGGGCCCGGTGCTGGCGCGCCTGCAGCGCTGGCAAGCCGTGGCGCAGCTGCTGACGTCCAGCGCCGTGCGCCGGCAGCTGGTGGGCGACAGCGCCGCCTGGAGCGCCCTGCTGCACCAGGTGGTGGAAATGGCCGCCTTCAGCCAGGCGTCGATGCTGATCATGGGTGAAACGGGCACGGGCAAGGATTTACTGGCGCAACTGGTCCACCGCCTCGGCAACTGCAGCGGCGGCTTCATCGTCCTCGACTGCACCACCCTGTCGCCGGAACTGGCGGGCAGCGAACTGTTCGGCCATGAACGGGGCGCCTTTACGGGCGCGGCGGCCGCGCGCGACGGCGCTTTTGCCCTGGCGGACGGCGGCGTGCTCTTCCTCGATGAAGTAGGCGAACTGCCGCTGCCGCTGCAGGCCCAGCTGCTGCGCGCCATCCAGGAACGCAAATACAAGCGCGTGGGCGGCAATACCTGGCAGCCAACCCAGTTTCGCCTCGTCTGCGCCACCAACCGCGAACTGGAAGACGAAGTGGCGCGCGGCGCCTTTCGCGCCGACCTGTATTACCGCATCGCCGGCTGGCGTTGCCAGACGCCGCCCCTGCGCGAGCGCCAGGACGACATCCTGCCGCTGGCCCGGCATTTTCTCGCTGAACTGGCCCAACAAGAGCCGCCCCCGCTGGACGCCGCCGTGCGCGAATATCTGCTGCTGCGCGATTATCCGGGCAATGTGCGCGAACTGCGCCAGACCGTCACGCGCATCTGGCACCGCCATTGCGGCCCCGGCCCCATCACCATCGGCGCCCTGCCGCCCGAGGAACGGCTGCTGGCGCCGGCCTGGCCCGACCAGCATTTCGAGGCGGCCGTGCGGCGGGCCCTGGCCCAAGGCTGCAAGCTGTCGCACATCACACGCTGCGCCGCCGACGTGGCCATCCGCCTGGTGCTGGCCGAGGAACACGGCAACAACCAGCGCTCCGCCGCCCGCCTGGGTGTGACGGACCGCGCCCTGCAGATACGCCGCAAGGCGGCCGCCTGCACGGCGCAAGCCGCTACTGCCGCGACACCGCTGGCCACGCCAGCCGCCCTGTGATCTGTCTCACGCCAGCCCCGCCAGCCGCAAAAAATTGCCGCCCGTGATCAGCGCCGCATCCAGCGGCGGCAAGCCCAGCAAGTGAATCTTGTGCAATTCCAGCCCCGGATGCAACCAGGGGCCATCCGAGCCGAACAAGACCTTGTGCGGCCCGGCACGGCGCACGGCCTGTTCCAGCAAATCAAAGCGGCGCACGCCCGAGCTGTCCGTATGGATGTTGCGGTGGCGTACCAGATGGTCGATCAGCGCCAGCTGGGCCGCCCAGTCGTCGCCGAAACTGCCCAGGTGGGGCAGGATGAAGTTGACGTCGGGATACTGCTGCGCCAGCAGTTCGGCCACGGCCACCTCGCCGGCCGGGTCGTACAGCACGGGCAGACCGAAGAAACGGGCCGCGTCGCACACTTCGCCGCTGATACGCGCGTCAAAGCGGTGCGCCTTGATGCCGACAAAACCATAGCGTTCGACGGCCGTGCGCACCAGGTCCATGATGCGGCCCCGGTCGCGCCGCGCATGCACGAAGGCAAAGCCATAAAAACGCTGCGGATCGGAAGCGGCCAGGCGCGCCACGCCGTGGTTGGCAATCGCATAATCGGAGTGGAAGGCGGCGAACAGCACGCTGCGGGCGATGCCGGCCGCCCGGGCGCGGCGCAGGTAGGCGTGCAGCGGCGCATCGCTGTCCCACGGCCCGCTCAAGCCGTCGCCTGGCCCCGCATGGCAGTGACTATCGATGACCAGCGCCATGCCCGCCTCCCTGCGCTCAGTTCCAGTCGCCCATGACGACGATGCGGTTGCCGCGTCGGCGCCAGCGCCCGCTTTCCTCTTCCTGCTGCGGCGCAGGCGAGCGGAAATGCGGCAATTGCTGATGCAAGGCCCGCGTCAGCGCACTCTCGACGGCGCGCGCACTGCCATCGCCGTCGGCCGCCAGACGGGCCGCCTGCCCCGCGATGCGCACGAAGCGGCGCGCCATCTCCAGTTCGCGCTCGGCCGGCGCCTCGGCTTCCATTTCCAGCTCCAGCGCATCGCTGGCCGCGCGCCCCAGGGCGGAACCGAGCGCCGTGCCCACGCCCGGTATCGGTATCATCGAACCGAGAGCGCCGCCGACGAAGGGCAAAGCCGTCTTGGCCACGGCCTTCAAGGCGCCGCCCAGGGGCTTGGCCACCTTGGCGATAGTGGAACCCACTTTCTTGACGCCCTTCCATACGCTCTTGAAGACCTTGCCGAGAAACTGCTCCAGTTCCTCCTCGCTGGCCACTTCCAGCAATTCCATGGCCAGCTGCAATTCCTCCTCTTCGCTCAAGACGGCCGGCGCCGCCCCCTTGCCGGGCCAGTCCGGGCCGAATTCCAGCACTTCAAACGCGGCGCCGGCCCGCTGCCGGCATTGCGCGCATGCGCATTCGAGTTGGTGCATGATGCTCTCCTTCGCAATGATCAAGGCGTGGCTTCCGGGTCCACATTCAGCTCCACATTTCACCGAGCACGGCCAGTTCCAGTTCGCGCCGCTGGTTGGTCAGCACGCCGCGCTGGTTGGCGAACATGTCGTCGTGGATGCGCTGCTCGATGCGGCGCCGCTGCGCCGCCGAGGACAGGGGCGCCACATACACCTGGTGCCCGCTCAGGTCCACGCCCATCATCTGGCCGCACAGCCGGTGCTGCAGCAGGCGCCGGTGCAGCTCGTCCGTCTGGCCGCTGTAGGCGCGGCGGCGCCCGCCCGCATCGAATTCGATCACATACAGGCCCGGCCCCCGGCCATTCGGATCGCGCAAGGCATTGGCCAGCGTCCCCAGCGCCAGGTAATTGAGGGCGGCCGCTTCCGGCACCCGGCCCATGGTGCCGGCCAGGGTCGGCGGGATTTCGCCCTGCTGCTGGCCGTCGTCCTGCCCCTGGTCCTGCCCTTGGTCCTGGTCAGGTTCCGGCTCCTGCTGGTCTCCAAACGCGGGTTCCGCCACGGGATAGGGCGCCGGATAAAGCGTGGGATAGATGGCCGGATAGCCGCCCCAGCCCCGGTAGCGCGGCGGCAGGTAGGGCAAGGGCGGCGGCGCCGGGCGTGGGGGCCGACGCGCCGGATTCGCCTGGTAGCGCGGCGGCATGGGGCGGCGCGGGCCGCGCAGTGGGGGCCGCGCGCGCACGCCGCCGCCATAGCGCCCGCTGCCGGGCCGCCAGCGCTCGCCCTCCCACTCGGACTCGGATTCCCCCTCCTGCGCCCACTCCTGCTCCTGCTCCCACTCGTACTCACCTGCCGCTCCCGCTTGCCCCGCAAAGGGCAGCATTTCAAACGCGTCGTTCATATCGCCTCCTCGTGTGATGTTCAAGCAAATTCATCGCCTGCTCCAGTTGCCCGGGCGTCTGATCGGCCCGCAGCAGAAAAGTCAGCGCCCCGGGACCTTCCCCCGCTTGCGCCAGCGCCAGCACGCCCGCCGCGCGCAAGGCTGGCTGCAAGTGGGCGCGTCCGGGCAGGCGCTGCACGGGAAAGCTGCCGCCCCGGCAAGCGATGCCAGACGCCGCCATCCCCGTCCTCCATTGCGCCACCCTGTCCGCCAGCCTCGCGCGCAGCGCGTCGCCGTGGCGCGCATTGAGCGCCATGGCACGCCGCGCGGCCGCCAGCACGGCGGCCGACGGCGGACTGGCATGCACGCGCGTCTGGCTGTGCGCCGCAAAGCGCTGCAACAGGCCGCCGCTGCCCGCCAGCACGGCCAGCGGCACGCCAAAGCCCTTGGCCAGCGAGGCGCCGACGATCAAATGGCCGCCCGCCTCGTCGCAAGCGCCCTGCAAGCCGTGCAGCCGCGCCGAGCCGCCGCCTTGCGCGCCCGCCACGCCCAGCACCTGTGTATCGTCCAGCAGCAGATAGCCGCCGCCCTGGCGCGCCAGGGCCGCATAAGCGGCCAGCGGCAAGACCTGGTCGCTGCCCGGTACGTAGCCGTCGGCCAGGATCAGTGGACGCCGCCCCTGCCTGCCCCAAGCCGCCGCCAGGCGCCGCAGCGCCGCCATATCGCCGCTGGGAAACAAGCGCAGCGGCAAGCCCAGCGCCTGCGCCCGCTCGGCGCCCCAGCGCGCGATGGCATAGCTGCCGCCATCGATGAGGATCACCAGCCGCTCGGCAGCCAGCATGCCGAACAGGTCCCAGAACAGGTGCAGGGTCGACGGCAGCACGCAGGCCGCCTCGCAGCCTTGCAACGCAGCCAAGTCCGCGGCCAGCGCTTGCGCGCCCGGCGGCTCCCGCAGCGCGGCCGGCTGGCCCAGGGTCAGGCTGCTCCACGGCGCCAGCGAGGCCGCCGGATGGCGCATGCCCAGGTACAGGGCACTGGTAAAGTCGAGCATGCACGCGCCCCGCTCCCGCCCTAGACGCTGCGCAACTGCTGGCTCAGGCGCTGGCGCAGCAACACCGAAGGCATCGTCGATTCGACCACCGGGTCGCTGCTGTCGACGGACAGATCGACCCCGGTGGCGGCACGGTAGCCGTGGATATAGCCCTGCACTTGCGGCCGCCAGAAGCGCGCCCAGTTGAATGCCTGCGTGGGTTCATAGATATCGCTCCAGTTGCCGTAGCGCACGGAGAGCAGCAATTGCTCGCCAAAGATGGCCAGGTTACGGAAATGCATGACGCTCGTGTCCGTCCAGCCCTGCAGTTTCTTCATGGCGTCGACCCGGTCCATCCACGGTTCCGGATACGCGACCATCACGCGCGTGGGCAAAAATTCGCGGAATTCTGGCCGCGCCAGCATCCATTGCTGCATCAGCATCTCGATGCGCGCCGTCGACGGCAAGTCGCCGAACTGGTTGTGCGCGCCCTGCGACAGGATCAGGTGGATTTCCTTCAAGGCATTCAGCACGGGAAAGGCGTCCGCCTTCACGGTGGTGTCGTCATCCTGCTTGTAGAACGAGGTCAGCAGGCGCAGCAAGTGATGGAAGGCCTCCAGGAATTTGGAGCGGCTGTCGGCTGGCCGGAAATGCTGCACTGCCTTGCCGTCCAGGCGCACACCGTAGTGATGGTCATACTCGTAGTTCCGGCGCATCACGGTCAGCCGATGCTGTTCATCCTGCGTGTATCCCCACAGTAAATTATTCAGCGGACGCAGCATGTCGATTTCCGTGTTCGACAAGGGATCGAGATGGTTGCCCGGCGCGCGCAGGTTCTGGAAGCGCTGCGCGATGGCGTTCATGGTCTGCACCAGCATGCCTTCTTCATGCCAGTACGACCAGATCAGTTCCAGCAGGCAGGGATTGGCCAGCTTTTCCTGGATGATGCCAAAGCACAGGTCGACCTCGCCTTCCTGGCCGCGCGGGATGCTGATGGGGATGTCGGGCAGCTTGCGGCGGATCACGGCCAGGTAGGGCAAGGTCTGGAAGCCGTCGATGTTTTCCAGGTAATCGTTGCGCAGCACGGTTTCCAGGTCGCGCCCTTGCGGTATGTCGCGCCGGTCCAGATAGGCGTTGTCCTCGGCCGGATTGAAGGCCAGCGGCTGGTTCAGCACGCCGCAATTGACCATCACGAACGCTTCCGTCGCCACTTTCAGCACGCGGTAGGAATCGGCATCGGAAAACGGCAGCGCGCGGCGCTGCTTGAGCTGCTGGAACATGTCGGCCTTTTTCACGAAGCGTTCCTGCTCGAAACCCCGTACGCTGGCCAGGTCGCCGCAAAACAGGCTGTCCATGAAATGCAGGTAGTTGGTAAACGACATCGCCTCGGTACTGTTGCGTATCAGGGTCCACAGCGGCAAGTCTTCCGTCGGCTCCGTTTCCGTGCGCGTCAGCGACACGCCCACGTTGCCCGTGATGGGCTGCGGCTGGCGCTCTTCCGTCTCGTATTCCGCGTCGAGCGCCAGCATGGCGTGCGGGCTCAGCCCTTCCGGCACGGGCAAGGCGTTGCGCAGTTCGGGACGCTGCGACAGCATCATCTGTCCCATGAAGCGGTGCATGCCGGCGCGCCGCACCGGCGTGGAAAACGCGTTCGGCGTACCGCGCATGGGCACCCACGGCGCGGCGGCCAGCAGTTGCACCTGGTCGCGCCCGTCGGCGCTCTGATCGCCGTCAAACGAGACGGTGGCGATGGCGCGGTCGCCCACCCTGCCGAACTGACAGTCGCTGGGATGGCAGTCGGCCGTTTCAAACGCCAGCGTCACCTGCGGGTTGAGTTGGGGCGTGAAGCACAATACGGCGCTGCAGCCGGCCTGCACCGTCACGCACTGGGGCGCCGTGGCGGGGAAATTGCCATACACCCCCACGTAACTGCCCGTCATCAGGTCGGTAAACACGGTGCCGCCACGCCCATCCGTCCAGCGCACGCCCACCAGCATGGCGGGATCAGGCACCCAAGTGGCGGCATTGAAGTTGTGGCAATCCGCCTCGGCTCCCCGGTACAGGCTGATGGCGGCATTGACGACCATGGCCCCGCTGTCCTGCTCGTGTACGGTGACCGCGATGCTGCCGCCGTGGTGTTTCGGACCCGCCTGGCCCGCCCCTCTGCTTTTGCTGCTCATCTTGCTGCTCATGTCGTTCTCCTCAATGGATAATCAAACGGGATGCCAGGGGCGGCAGCAACCTGCCGGACTGGCGGCCATGCCGCACGACGTCGGCGCACAGCTCCGACGTGTCCAGGGTGCTGCGCAAGGCCCAGTGGGTCAGCAAACGCCCCAGCAGCTCGCTTTCGTCTTCCGGACTCAAGGTACCGCTGGCGCGCGCCTGGCCCAGCACGGCGAACACCAGGGTCGGCGCGGCCTGGTACATCTGCGCCGGCGCCAGGGTCCAGCTGCGAAACAGCTGCGCCAGCATGGCGGGCTGACGCGTGTGCACGGCCATGGCTTCGACCAGCGAGCCGCCGCGCAAGGCCGGTGGCCGGTGCTGCACCAGCAAGCCCACGAGGGCCGCCATGCTGGCCTGCAGTTGCTCCAGCAGCCGCTGCCGGGCCGGCGGCAGGCCGGTCAGCGGGTAGTACGACAGCCACAACTGCTCCAGCCGGTCCCATTGCGGATGCGGATACAAGGCCCGTCCCATGGCGCAGCTCAGGCGCACCCGCAGCCAGGGCACCGGATGGGGATCGTCGATATTGAGGCGGAAGACAAACACGCGCGGCAGGCTGACCACGCCGATCAGGCCCAGGGTGGCGGCCACGCCGACCCGCGCCAGCGACCAGAAGTCGGCCACGATCTCGGAAATCCACCGCTCCCACAGCTGCCACACGTGCACCAGACCGCTGCCGCCGTGCTGCATGGCTTGCAGCACGGGCCGCAAGGACGCCACCAGGTCCAGCAGCGCCGCGCCCTGGTGGCCCACCTCGTGCACCAGCGACGAAGCGATGCTGCTGCCGATCATGCGTTCGCGCGGCAGGCGGATGATGGCGACGGGATTGTCGCCGCCGCCCGGCAGGCGCGTGCGTGCGCGGCGGATGGCGGCGCCCGGTCCCCGGTCCAGGTAGCAGATCACGGGCGGCGCCTGGTACACATTGCCGGGCAGCGCCAGCGCATCGGCGGCAACGATGTCGAGACCGGCCAGCCAGACGCCCGTCTTGTGCTCGCTGCGCTGCGTGATGACTTCGTTGAACAGGTCGAACTGGGTCAGCGCGGCATTGAATTTCAGGCGCAGAAAGGTGAAGCGGCGCTGCGCCTCGGCGGCAGTGGCCATGCTGGCGCCATCGGCGTGCTCGCGCCGCAGCCAGTGCTGGAACTGGGCGACCATGCGCCGCAATTCACGCCGGCCCTGCACCAGCTGGCTTTCGATGGCCGACTGGGCGCTGGGCATCAGGGCGGCCGCCAGCACCGTCGGCTCGATCAGCGCGAACGGTTCCAGCCGCGCCAGCCGCGTCAGCAGCGAGCGCGCCTCCTGCGCCAGCATCCAGGCAGCATAAGCGCCGATGGCCATGATGTCAGACGCCGTACAGGACGATCTTGTGGCCCTGGCGCGCCCAGCGCCCGCTGGAGGGGCGCATGCCCGCCGAGCCCCTTGCCGCGCCGCCCTGGGCCATGGCCCCGCCCGCAGCGGCGCCGCTGCCGTTCTGTGTGGCGACCTGGCTGCCGGGGCGGCCCAGCAGGCCGGGCGCGAACTGGCGCGCCGCCGCGCTGGCGGCCGCCTGGGCGATGGCGCGCGGGTCGCCCGAACCGCGTGCCTGCGCGGCGCGGTTGACCGTGTCGGCGGCCAGGCGCACGAACTGCTTGGCACCCTCGAATTCGCGGTCTTCGTTCGACGAGGCCTCCGCTTCCAGCCCCAGCGCATTGCCGGCGGCCGAGGCCAGGCCGCTGCCGATCTTGGCGCCCAGCGGGCCGCCGAAATAGCCGCCGATGGCGCCACCGGCCAGCGGTATCGCCTTTTTCGCTACGCCCTTGAGCACGCCGCCGATGGCTTGGCCCACGGGCGACTTGATGATGCCGCCCGCCACCGAGGCGGCCTTGCGCAGGAAATTGCCGAGGAACTGTTCCAGTTCGGCTTCATTGCTGACCGACAGCAGTTCATTGGCCAGTTCCATTTCCTCGGCTTCGGAAAACATGGCGCTCGCGCCACCCTCGCCGCTCCATTCGCCCTGGCCAAACTCGAACTGTTCCGCTTCAAAGCCGGACATCTCCTGCCCGTATTCCAGGGTCGTACGATCTAAGTCATGCATGATGAGCTCCTAAAAGTTAGCACCTCGGTTGACACTACAGCGCCGGACAGACTGGCCGTCCGGCTAACAATCGAGCACGACGATGTGCCCGCCCTCGCGGCGCCAGCGGCCACCGTCCGGTCCCGGCGCTTGCGCCGCCTGCCTGAGCAAGCCTGGCGCCACGCTGCGTGCCACTTGCAACAGGGCCGTTTCCACCCGCGCCCTGGGCGCGCGCGCACCCGTGCCGCCGTCCTGCGTCAGCGCCGTATTGACGGCATCGATCAGATGCACGACCTGGCGCGCCAGTTCGAATTCCTTGTCTTCCGGGCTCAAGCCCTCCAGTTCCATGCCGAAGATGCCCGCAGCGCGCCGCTTGAGCGCCTGTGGCGAACCGCCATGCAGGGGCAGCAGGGGCGCCACCACCTTGCCCAGCAGCTGGCGCAGCGGCCCTTCCAGCGGCGTGCCGCGCACTTGCTGGCCCGCCGCGGTGGCGCCCAACTGGCGCGCCAGGAAAGCATCGAACTGGGACGGCGCCTGCAATTCCAGCAACTGCGCCGCCAGTGCCAGCTCATCTTCGTGCTGCAGGGACAGCACGCCCGGCGCTTCCGGCAATTCCATTTCGGGACGATAGGCGAGCAGGCGGCTGGTCATGACAGGCTCCGGTGAAAGGCGGGCGGGTGGTCCATGCCTCCCTGACGCAAGGGCCATGCCAGCCAGGTGCAAAGGGAAAAACGGGACGCGACGGCGAACGCCTTTTCGCCGATGCGATAAAAACCATGGTTTCCGGCGAAGCTGTTTTCGCCCTGTCCATGAGCTTTCAAACAAGCTTAATTCGAGGGAATTTATTACGTCGCTTATCCGCGACATTGCCCGTGATCGGCAAAAAATATTTTTTATTCTTAAAATGCAAAGTTCGCGCTACTACGCCAAAAATAGCCTCAAAACAACGCCAACATCATCCAAAATAAAACGCGACCAACATGTAAATACTCAATTGAAAACAGGATTTTGGTAGCTAAGGCCTACAATTAGCGGGCTAGAATTGAATTGCCAGAGAGAAACTAAATGACCGAACCTACTTTGCGCCGTTTATTGGCCGTCACATTATTCAGTTTGCTTTCCGCCTGCGGCGGGGGCGGCGACAGCAAGACAAGCTCCACCCAGAACCAGGACGTCCCGGTCGTGCCGCCAGCGGCCACGCCTCCGGCCAGCCAGGCGGCCACCACCTTTACGCGCCAGCAAGCATCACGCTTCCTGGGCCGCGCCACGTTCGGTCCCAACATGGCGGCCATCGATGCGCTGGCCGCCAGCGACGGCGATGCCTGGTTCAGGGCCCAGTTTTCCAAGCCACAAACCTTGCATCGGAAATCTATCGACGCCATGCTGGCGGCGCAGGCGGCCGGCGGGCAAACAGTGGGTTTTACGGCTGTGTATGAATCCTTCTGGCAGCAGGGTATCCGCAGCGAGGATCAATTGCGCCAGCGCATCGCCTTTGCCCTGTCGGAAATCTTTGTCATTTCCATGCAGAATGAGTCCGTGCGACCACAAGTGCGTGGCGTGGCCAGTTATTACGACATGCTGGGCGAGCGTGCTTTTGGCAACTTCCGCGACCTGCTGGAAGGCGTGGCCCTGCATCCGATGATGGGACTGTACCTGTCCCACCTGCGCAACCAGAAGGAATCGGCCACGCGCACGCCCGATGAAAACTTCGCGCGCGAAGTGATGCAGCTGTTTAGCATCGGCCTGTACCAGCTGAATGCGGATGGCAGCCTGAAACTGTCCGGAGGCAAACCCATCGAGACCTACACGCACGACGATGTGGCGGGCCTGGCGAAAGTGTTTACGGGCTGGAGCTGGGCCGGTCCGGACCAGAGCGCCGCGCGCTTCTATGGCGGCACGACCGATCCCGACCGTGACTGGAAGCCGATGCAGAACTACACGGCCTTCCATTCCAGCGGCGACAAGCGCTTCCTGGGCCAAAGCATTTCCGGCGCCAGCAGCGGCCAGGCCGACTTGAAACTGGCGCTCGACACCCTGTTCAACCATCCCAATGCGGGACCATTCTTTGGCCGCCAGCTGATCCAGCGCCTGGTCAGCAGCAATCCCAGCCCCGCCTATGTGGGCCGTGTGGCCGCCGCGTTTGCCAACAATGGCAGCGGCGTGCGCGGCGACATGCAAGCCGTCATCCGCGCCGTGCTGCTCGACCCGGAAGCGCTGTCCGCAAGCGGAACCTCCCTGCGCACAGGCAAGCTGCGCGAGCCGCTGCTGCGCCTGGCCGGCTGGATGCGCGCCTTCGATGCCAAGCCAGCCGACGGGCGCTACCGCATCTATTATCTCGACGACCCATTGAGCGGGCTGGGCCAAAGTCCCTTGAATCCCTCCTCCGTATTCAGTTTTTTCCGCCCCGCCTATACGCCGCCCAATTCCGCGCTGATCAGCGCGGGCCTGGTGGCGCCGGAACTGCAAATCACGGCTGAACCGTCGGTGACGGGCTATCTGAACTTCATGCAGGAAGCCATCAATAGCGGCGTGGGCGAGCGCCGTGAAGTCAAGCCCGATTACACGCGTGAACTGGCACTGGCCGCCGACACGGGCGCCCTGCTCGACCGCATCGACCTGCTCCTGATGCATGGCAGCATGCCCGCCAGGCTGCGTGGGCAAATCCTGACCGCCGTCAATGGCGTCAGCATCCCCGCGGCCACGGCCAGCAATGCCGCGCAAGTTGCCACGGCCCAGGCCAACCGCGTCAAGCTGGCCATTTTCCTGACCATGGCCTCGCCAGCCTACTTGGTACAAAAGTAAGAGCGATCACATGCAAAACTTCCCCTTTTCCCGCCGCCGCTTCCTCGGTTCCATGCTGAGCCTGGCCGGCACCACGGCCGCGCCGTTCGCCCTGAACCTGGCCGCCATGGGCAACGCCGCTGCGCAATCGGCCGGCGACTACAAGGCCATGGTGTGCCTGTTCATGGCAGGCGGCAACGACGCCTTCAACACGGTGCTGGCCACCGATCCCACGTCATGGAATGAATACACGCGCTTGCGCAACACGGGCGCCGCCGATTCCATCCATCTGCCCGGCGTAGGCGAGACGGGCGGCGTCTTGCCCATCGTGCCCGCTACTGCCCAAACGGGCCGCGCCTTTGCCCTGCATCCCCAGCTCGCGCCCCTGAAAGACTTGTTCGACATTGGCCGCGCTGCCGTCGTGGCCAATGTGGGCACCCTGATCAAGCCCGCCACGCTGGCACAGTACAAGGCGGGCAGCGTGGCTTTGCCACCCAGGCTCTTTTCGCACAGCGATCAGCAATCGACGTGGCAATCAGGTTCGCCGGAAGGAGCCAGCACGGGCTGGGGCGGGCGCATCAGCGACGTGGCGGGCGCGGGCAATACGAATGCCATGTTCACGGCCATCTCCGCCGCAGGCAACACGGTTTTCCTCAGCGGACGCCAGGTTCGCCAGTTCCAGGTGGGCCAGTCAGGCGCCGTGCCCATCCGCGGCCTGAGCGGCAGCCTGTACGGCAGCACGGGCGGCGCGGGCGCGCTGCAAGCCATCATCAACGATGCGGGCAGCGACCTGATCGAACAAGAACACGTGGCCGTCGTGCAGCGCGCCATCTCCAGCCAGAGCATTCTCAGCGGCGCCATGCTGGCGGCCGGTCCCGGCGGCGTGCCGAATCCCCCGCCTTATGTCAATCCGAACACAGGCGCGTCCGGCGTCAATCCGCTGGCCGTGCAATTGCAGACGGTGGCGCGCATCATCGGCGGACGCGGCGCCCTGGGGGTGAAACGGCAAGTATTTTATGTGACCCTGGGCGGCTTCGACACGCATGACCGGCAAAAGGCGCTGCATGCCGACCTGATGGCCCGGCTGGCCCATGCGCTCGCCTACTTCGACACGACCCTGGCGGCCCTGCAGGGCGCGGATCTGCGGCGCCAGGTGACGACCTTTACGGCGTCGGACTTCGGCCGCACCTTCAGCAGCAACGGCGATGGCACGGATCACGGCTGGGGCGCGCACCACTTTGTCGTGGGCGGCGCCGCCAAGGGCCGCGACATCTACGGCGCCTTCCCCGTCACGGGCCTGGGCCATGAGCTGGACGTCGGATCCGGCGCCCTGCTGCCGACCACCTCCGTCGACCAGTACGGCGCCACGCTGGCCAAGTGGTTCGGCGTGGCCGACAGCCAGCTGGCCGAGGTGTTCCCGAACATCGGCAACTTCAGCCGGCGCGACCTGGGGTTCATGACGACAACTTAGCCATTCACGGCGATCGTCAGCGTGACGACATAGCCATCCGTGGCATTGCCCGTCACCGTGGCCATCTGCAGGCTGGTGCCGTCGCTGAAGACATTGTCGCTGGCATAGCTGATCTGCGCCAGGTTGCGCACGCTGGCCGTGTAGCCGCTGGCCGTGTAGGCCTCATTCAACGTTGCCATTGGAAAAGTGAACTGCGAGGTCTTGATGCGGTTCGAGGCAGAGGCCGCCTTGGCCAGGCTGGGATAGACCTCGAAATGCACGTGCGGCATGCGCCCCGCATAGCAGCCGGGAAAGATCGTCGTGAAGCTGAGGTTGCCGGCGCTGTCCGTTTCCTGCACGCCGCGCAGGTAATTTTGCGCCGTCACGCCGCTCGAATACAGCGAATACAGGCCGTCGCGGTCGCAATGCCATACATACACGGCGTAACCGGCCAGGCTGGCGCAGCCGCCGCTGGCGTTGAGCAACTGCAGCTTGATGGTGAGCGGCACACCCGCCGCCACACCCGTGGCGCCGTTAAAACTGGCGCGGATATCGCTGCGCACGACACCCGACTGGTTCAGCACGTTAATGATGCTGCCGCCATAGGTGTTCGTGCCATCGGCAGGATACGGCCCGCCCGTTTCCTCGGGAATCACTGTGCATGCGCCCGTGCTGGGTGTCGTGACCCCAGCGGCGGCGCTGCCTGCCGCCGCGCCGCTGGCGTCCGACCCGCCGCCGCAGCTCATCAGGGGCAAGGTGGCGGCGCCGGCCAGCAGCCAGCGCAGCACCTGTCGCCGCTCGGCCGCCTGTTGCCGCATCATTTCGAGGTCGGATGCCAGACCGTGATCATGTAGTTCCATAGATATTCCATCAAGTGGGGCAAGCCCGCCAAGGCGGGATTCAGGCTGGCGCACAGGTACAGCGCCTGCGTCGCATGGCGCGAGAGCGCTTGCAAGCTGCTGCCCGGACGCAAGGCATGGATGCGCATGCTGGCTCTCCCTGCGCTCGCGCCTGCCGCTTACCCGGAGCGCCGGAGGTCGCGCGGACCCTGGCGGCTGTCGTGCCGCTGCTGCACCTGCTGGCGCTGTGCCGGCGTCAGCACGGCCAGCAATTGCTGCTCCAGCCGCGCATGCTGCAAGCTGATCTTCGCCATGGCTTGCGCCGCCGTGTTCGCCAGCGCGCTGGCTTGCGCATCGTCGTAGGCGCTGGAGGCGGCCAGCGCGCGCAGCTGCTCGTGGGCCTTGAAAGCGATCTTTTCCTGTTCCCGCAGCAAAGGCGCCTGGGCGTAGGTGGCGGCAAAAATTTTATCCTGCTGCGCTTCGCTCAGGTCGATGCCATGCAGGAACGGCGGCAAGCCTGGCGCGCCGGGTCCGCCTGGGCCGTGACGGAAGCCGGACGGCGGCCCCGGCATGGCGCGCGGCGGCGGGCCGGCCGGCGCAGCTTCCTGCTGGGCCAGGGCAACCAGCGGCATGCTGCAGGCGCACAACAGCAACAGGGATACGGCGATACTCAGGTATTTCATCGGGCGTTCCTTTCGTGGAGGTCAGCCCTGATTGTCGGCGTCCGGCGTGTAAAGCAACGTCAGGGCCGCGTAAAAGCGTGTAAAGGAAGCTGCGCAAATGTAAGCGGACGTATGTAAAAGCGGGTAAAAGGGCCCAGAGCCGCGCCTGTTGACTGCTATCATCGGGCGATATTCACCCGAAAAAAGCACAGGCATGAGCAAGGTTTTGTTAATCGATGACGACGTGGAACTGGTCGGCATGTTCCAGGAATACCTGACGCAGGAAGGTTTCGATGCCCGCGCCGTGCATGACGGCGAAAGCGGCGCGGCCGAGGCGCTGACGGGCCTGTACGCCATCGCCATCCTCGACGTCATGATGCCGCGCATGAATGGACTGGAAACCCTGCGCCGCATCCGCGCCGGCAGCAACCTGCCCATCCTGATGCTGACGGCGCGCGGCGACGATACGGACCGTATCGTGGGCCTGGAGCTGGGCGCCGACGATTACGTGACGAAACCGTGCACGCCGCGCGAGCTGACGGCGCGCATCCGCGCCATCCTGCGCCGCGCCCAGGCGGCGCCGCACGACAACTCGGGTCTGGCGCCGCTCACCGTAGGGCAACTGACGATGTGGCCGGAACAGCGCCGCGTTTCCTGGGCCGGTGCGCACCTGGAGCTGACGAGCACGGAATTCAACTTGCTGGAAGTGCTGGTGCGCCATGCGGGCAAGCCCGTAAGCAAGAATCAATTATCGGAACTGGGTCTGGGCCGTCCCATGGCCCGCTTCGACCGCAATATCGACGTGCACTTGAGCAGCCTGCGCCGCAAACTGGGCAGCCTGGCCGATGGCCGGTCCTGCCTGCAGACCGTGTACCGTCTCGGCTACCAGCTGATCAAGGAGTAAGCGTGGGCCGTCTGTTCTGGAAGTTTTTTCTGTGCATCATGCTGGCGCAAGTGACGGCAACCATCGGCATCGGCGGCACCTTCTGGCTGAAAAACCGGGCGGCACAGCAGGAGCGGGCCCTCGACATCGACACCAGTCCGCCCGCGCAAATGATCATCGAGGCCGCCAGCGCCACCCTGGAAGCGGGCGGCAGCCAGGCCTTGCGGCAATTCCTGAGCAAGCTCGAGCGCATGCGCGTGTTTGCCGTCGATGCGCGCGGACACGAACTGATGGGCCGCGCGGTGCATCCCGCCATGCTGGCCAAGGCGCGCGCCATGCTGGAGCAAAGCCAGGCCCATCCCGTCGTGCGCACGGTCACCGGCAGCGACGGCCAGCGCTATCTGCTGTTCCTGCCCTCGTCCGAACGCTTCCGCAATGCCGAAGCGGGCGCCGCGCGCGACACCCTCAATGCCGTCACCCTGAGCGGCCCGCGCGCCATGGGAGCCGGTCCACGGCCCCACGAAGCGGGCACTGCGCCGCCACGCGGCGAATTCGGCCGCGGCCCGCCCCCGCGCATGGACACGCCCTACCGCACCTTCATTCCCTTGGGGGCGGCCATTGCCGCCAGCCTGCTGTTTTCTTTCCTGCTGGCCTGGTATTTTGCGCGCCCCATCCGCGACCTGCGGCAAGCGTTCGAGGCCGCCTCGCACGGCAATCTGGCGCCGCGTTTTCACGCCAGCGGCAAGCGCGGCGATGAATTGACGGACCTGGGCCGCGATTTCGACCGCATGACGGGCCGCTTGCGCAGCCTCATGGATAGCCAGACACGTCTGCTGCATGACGTCTCGCACGAGTTGCGCTCGCCGCTGGCACGCCTGCAGGCCGCCATCGGCCTGGCGCACCAGCAGCCGGAAAAGATGGCCGCCTCGATGCAGCGCATCGAACGCGAAAGCGAACGCATGGATAAACTGATCGGTGAACTGCTGACGCTGTCACGGCTGGAAGCCGGCGCCGGGCAAACGGGAGCCGGGCACATGCACAGCGAAGACGTCAGCATCGCCGACCTCGTGCACGACATCGTGGACGACGCCCGCTATGAGGCGCGGGCACGCCAGTTGAACGTCGAACTGGCGGGCGATGCGGCCATGCCCGACGCCAGCGTCACGGGCCAGCCAGAATTGCTGGCGCGCGCCGTGGAAAACGTGGTGCGCAACGCCGTCAAGCACAGCCCCGATGGCGGCACGGTGGAAGTGGAACTGTCGCGCATGTCCGACTGGCTGCGCATCGCCGTGCTGGACCGGGGCCCCGGCGTGGCTGGCGCGGACCTGGCGCGCATTTTTGAACCGTTCTTCCGCGCCAGTAATACCCAGCACAGCACGGATGGACACGGCCTGGGCCTGGCTATCGCCCGGCACGTCATCAATGCCCATGGCGGCCGCATCGGGGCCAGCTTGCGCAGCGGTGGCGGCTTGTGCGTGGAAATGTTGTTGCCTGTCAAAACGCCAGGCTGACCTTCCGGCGAGCCTGGCGCGTGGATGTGTTGTTACGCCTGCGTATCGATGATGCTGCCCAGGGTCGACGCGCTTGACCTGGCGGGACTCGCCACGGTCTCGGCACTGCTGGCCGATTGGGATTCGCCTTGCGCCGCCTTCTGCGCGGCCGCCGCCTGTAGCTGGGCAATTTGCGCCTGCAAGGCCTGGATTTGCTGCGCCAGCTGCTGCTGCAGCTTTTGCGACGCGTCCGTCTGCTCGCCCTTCTGCGACTCCGTCAACTGTTTTTGCGCCGCCGTGATCTGCTTTTGCAGCGCCGCGATCTGCGCACTGCTGCCCGCACTGGCGCTGCCGGCCGCGCCGACTGCGCTGCCGGAACCGATTGCCGCTACCATATTGCCTCCCTGATTATTCAACACCTTATTATCGGCGCGCAAGGTACTCAATACAGGGCGGCAAGTGTAAAGGCGGGTAAAGCCATGTAAAGACGCCGCGCGCACCATCCGATTGCACGCCAGCAAGAAAAACTGGCACACTGGCGCTTCCTGCCTTGACCACGATCCATGATGATGACGCCCCTGCTGCCCGCCCTGCCCGACCTCGTGCCCCGCCAACGCTGCGGCGTGATCGAGTTTCCCGTCCACCACATGCGTGGTGGCACATCGACGGGCCTGGTCTTGCACGGGACCTGCGTGCCGGCCGAGCAAACGCTGCGCGAGGAATTGCTGCGCCACCTGATGGGCGTGCCCCAGTCCGGCCGGCAGCCGGGCAACCGGCAAATCACGGGCCTGGGTCGGGGCACGCCCACCAGCAATAAAGTCTTCCTCGCCGAGGTGGAACAGCATGCGGGCCAGCCGCGCCTGGTCAGCACCCTGGCCCAGCTGGCTGGCGAACACGGCGATATCGACTGGAGCGTGAACTGCGGCAATATGTCGTCCGCCCTGCAACTGTGGGGACTCGACAGCGGCGTGATCGAGGCACTGGCCATCGGCGCGCACGATATCGATATCCGCAACACCAACACGGGCGTCATCACCACCTCGCGCATGGCGCGCGAACGCGACGGCAGCTTTACGGCCGCCAGCATTCCTGGCGTGACCGGCAGCTTCCCCCGCGTGGACCTGTTCCTGCGGCAGCCGGCCGGCGCCAAGACGGGAAAATTATTACCAACAGGCAATGCGCAGGATGTAGTGCACGGTTATGTGGTCTCGTGCGTGGATGTGGCCGTGCCCATGGTCATCGCGCCAGCGAGCCAGTTCGGCAAGACGGCGCACGAGTCCATCGCGGAACTGGAAGCGGATACGGCTTTCATGCAGGCGATCCGCCAGGTGTGGAGCGCGGCGGGACTGCTGATGGGCTTGCGCAAGCGCGATGGCGGGTTGATGACGTTGGCGGAACTGGAACGCAGCGAAACCATCCCCAAGTTCTGCATCGTGGGGCCGGCGGCGGGAGAGGGAAATATTGCGGTGCGTTACTTTACGCCGCAATCGGGCCACGCCTCGCTGGCCGTCTCGGGCGGCTGCTGCCTGGCGGCCGCTTGCCTGATACCGGGCACGGTGGCGCATGCGCTGGCGCGCGGCGTGCCGCCAGTCAAGCAAGCGGAAACAGAGATGGAACTGGGCCTAGCCAACCCGGCCGGCATCCTGGACACCACCATCGTGGCGCGCCAGGACGGGGTGACGGGCAACATCGCCATCGACGGCGCGGCCTACCGGCGCAGCGCGCAAATCTTGCTGCGCGGCCATGTTCCCCTGTACCAGCCGTCAACCGCGCTGAAGGCGTGGCTGCTGAAACAGATTTAAAGCAGGACTGGCGCCCTGCCCGTTCCAGCAATCAATCAGGTCTTCGGCAATGTCACGCCGACCTGGCCCTGGTATTTGCCGCCGCGGTCCTTGTACGAGGTTTCGCACACTTCGTCGGATTCGAAGAACAGCACTTGCGCCACGCCTTCGTTGGCGTAGATTTTCGCCGGCAACGGTGTCGTATTCGAAAACTCCAGGGTCACATAGCCTTCCCATTCCGGTTCGAACGGGGTGACGTTGACGATGATGCCGCAGCGCGCATACGTGCTCTTGCCCAGGCAAATCGTCAAGACGTTGCGGGGAATGCGGAAATATTCCACGGTACGGGCCAGCGCGAAGGAATTGGGCGGGATGATGCAATAGCCCTTGCCCGACACGTCGACGAAGTTATTCGCGTCAAAATCCTTGGGATCGACGATGGTGGTGTTGATGTTGGTAAACAACTTGAACTCGTCGGCGCAACGGATGTCATAGCCATAGCTGGAGGTGCCGTAGGAAACGATGCGGTTGCCGTCGCGTTCCTTGACCTGGCCCGGTTCGAACGGCTCGATCATGCCCGTTGTTTCCGCCATGCGGCGTATCCATTTATCGCTTTTAATCGTCATCGCAGCAGTATCTTTCTAGAATATCGAATGGCTGGGGCGGCGCGCCAGGTGCAGGCGCGGCCCGAATGGCAGGATTTTACGCGAAAATCCGCCGCTGTTGGCCCCCATCCCCTGAAAATCCTTGGCGGAAGGCTATTGTTTCGCCAGCAATGCCGTGATCATCTCGCGCACCACTTGCGCCGTCAGTTCCGGGTTTTCCATGGGAAACAGATGGCCGCCCGGCACCTGGCGGAAAAACTTGCCGACCAGCTTGCGCGTGGCCGTCAAGCCCGCCTGGCGGCATTCCACCGATTCCGTGCCGCCGATAAAACCGATGGGCACGGGCAAACCATCCTTGACGAGGCCGCCGATATGGTGCGGCAAGCTGCGGTAGACCTGCGTTTCCACTTCGCGCGTAAACCGCAGCTGCACCCCGTCCGGATGGGGAGCCAGGCCGCTGTCGATGTAATCGCGCAAGACTTGCGGCGCCCAGATGGCGAACATGTCCTTGGCCGCGAAGTGTTCATATGCGGCTTGCGCATCGGGCCACAGCTTGCGCCGCCTGGCGGAAAAACGCGAGGGGGAAAACCGCTCGCCCAGCGCCGTGTTGCGCGCCAGGCGCACCAGCAAGGCGCGCCAGCCCGCCACCACGGGCGAATCGAGCAAGACCACGCAACGCACAAGGTCGGGCCGCTGCTTGGCCACCATCACGCTGAGCATGCCGCCCAGCGAATGGCCGACGAGGATCACGGGCGCGCTGTAGCGGCGTTCCAGGTCGTCGATGTACTCGCGCACCAGCTCGGGCCAGCCCGTGCTGACGGGGTAATCCGGATCGTGCGCATGCATGTCGAGCGCCTGCACGGTGTAGTGCTGGCCCAGCAAGCCGAACAGCTTGCGGTAGGTGCCGGCAGGGTAACTGTTGGCGTGGGCAAAGTGCAGTTGCGGGAGGGTCATCGTGGGACGAGGCCGGTGAATGCGATAGGCAATTGTAATGGCATGCCGGCAAGACGGATCAGAGGAAGACCTCTAATTTGCGGGCTGGCAGCGGGCGCGCTGGCGCCATGCCGGGCACGAACGAGGCCAGTACGTCGCCCAGCTCGGCGTTGGAATCGACCACGCAAAAAGCATCGTCAAACGCATGGTGACGGTTCATGGGATTGCGCACGACGATGCATTCCAGCCCGGCCGCCCTGGCGGCGCGCAAGCCGCGCGGCGAGTCTTCCACGGCCACGCAGTCGGCGGCGGCCAGGCCCAGGCGCTGCAAGCCCAGCTGGTAGCCGTCGGGCGCCGGCTTGCTCTCGCCATACATTTCGCGCGTCAGCACGAAGTCGAAGTGGCTGAGCAAGCCCGTGGCCGCATGGCTGATGCGGAAATGTTGCTCATAGGCGCTGGTGACCACGCCCATGGCCACATGCGGGCGCAGCGCCGCCAGCACTTGCCCGATGCCGGGGATGTCCAGCTGCCCCGCCTGGCGCAGGCGTTGCGCAAACAGCTCGGTGCGCTCGGCGCGCAGGCGCTCGACCAGCTCGATGGCATGGCCCTGTCCCAGCAGCAGATGCCAGGCGCCGTAGTTATTGTCCAGGAACCAGTCAAAAAATTGCTTCGGCGTCAAGTCTATGCCGTAGGGCAAGAGCAAGTCGCGGTTGCTTTCGTAAAACAGCTGTTCGGTATCGACCAGCACGCCATCGTTGTCCCACAGCACGCCCTGGATGGTTTTCATGGCTTGTTGTCGTTCAAAAACTTACTTGAAGAAGATGTCGTAGGACAACTTCACGATCAGCAGCACCAGCAGCACGAGGAAGAGGATGCGCACGAAGGCGGCGCCGCGGCGCACGGCGATCCAGGTGCCCGTCAGGGCGCCCAGGATATTGCACACGGCCATGGGCGCTGCCACCGCGTAGACCACGTGGCCGGCGGGAATGAAGAAGGCCAGCGCGGCCACGTTGGTGGCGATATTCACCAGTTTCGAGCAGGCCGAGGCGAGGATGAAATCGAAGCCGAAGACGCGGATGAACAGGAAAATCAAAAAACTGCCCGTGCCCGGCCCGAACAGGCCGTCATAAAAGCCGATGGCGCCGCCGATGACGATGGCGAGGAGGCGCTCGCGCGGGCCGATGGGGCGCGCTTCGCGCGTCGTGCCGAAATCCTTCTTGATGAAGGTGTAGATGGCCATGATGATGATCAATACCAGCACCATGGGGCGCACCACCTGCTGCGGCACGTAGGACACGGCGGCCGCGCCGATGAAGGACATGACGAAGGCGCTGGCCACGGCGGGCAGCACCAGCAGCCACGGGATGTGC
Organism: Janthinobacterium sp. FW305-128; assembly: GCF_020858135.1. NCBI lineage: Bacteria > Pseudomonadati > Pseudomonadota > Betaproteobacteria > Burkholderiales > Oxalobacteraceae > Janthinobacterium > Janthinobacterium sp. FW305-128. Next base: position 45,983 of record NZ_JACYMK010000016.1, read on the forward strand.
ACCTTGCCGACAAATGAGCGGGCGGCAAACGTGGTGCCGCAGGCGGACGCCAGTTTATTCGTGCCCAGCAAGGAGGTCGACGCCATGTTCGGCATCAGGTTGAACAGGGCCGGCAGCTGTATCAGCCCGCCCCCGCCCACGGCGGCATCGATCAGGCCAGCAAAGAAGGCAAATAAACACAGCAGCGAGATGGTCAGCATGATAGGCAATATGGAATGGGCGACAGCGGCAGTATAGGCGTCAGACACTTTTTCCGATGCAACTTCAAATTGCGGAAAACGCAATCAGGCGTAACGCTTGACGGAATGCGCCCCATGCGGTCTACTGGCCTCTTTTGCCGGGAGTGACGCGATGTCGATGAAACTGATGTGGGAGATCCGCGCCTTTTGCACCGTGGTGGAAAAGCGCAGCTTCATCCACGCGGCGCGCATGCTGGGACGCTCGCCGTCGGCCGTCACGCGCGCCATCCAGTTCCTCGAAGACGCCATCGGCGCCGAGCTGATCCTGCGCACGCAAAAGCAGTTCACCCTGACGACGGCCGGCGAAACCTATTACGCGTCGGCCAAGCACTTGCTGGAAACACAGGCCGAGGCGGAAGACCAGCTGGCAGAGCTGAGCAACTCGCCGCAAGGCTGGGTGCGCCTCTCCGCGCCGGAAATTTTGTCGCTGGGCTTCCTGCCGAAAGTGGTGGCGCAATTTTCGCGCGACTATCCGAACGTGTCCGTGGACATTCATTTCTCGGACAAATCGATCGACCCCATCCAGGAAAAGCTCGACTTTGCCATCCGCGGCGCCTTCCCCCAGTCCAGCGAGCTGATCGGTTATCCCCTGTGGAACTACCGCCGCTACATGTACGCCTCGCCCGAGTATATAGAACGCATGGGTGCGCCGGACGAACCGGAAGAGCTGGCCGGCCACGACATCATCATGCACTCGGCCCCCCGCATCCTGCGCGACTGGCATTTCGTCTCGGCTACGCGCAACGTGCGCTACCAGGTGCAGCCCCGCTTCCGTTTTACTTCCGGCATCGCCACTTTTCAAGCCGCCCTGGAAGGCGCCGGCATCGTGCGCCTGGCCAGCTGGCTGGCCGAGCCGTTTGTCGCCGCCGGCACCTTGCGCCGCGTCTGCACGGCATACCGGCTGACCTCATCGAAGGAGCTGGACCCGAGCATCCATGCCGTGTATGGCACGTCGAGGATGGCCAAGGGGGCAAGGTTATTTCTGGAATATGTGCGGCAGCGAGGGCTGGAAATACCCGATGAACGGGCAAGTTAGCATCTATTTCGCGGCGATGACGTCGCTATACACGGCGAACTGCGCGCCATCGAAAACAAAGGCGGCCACCTCGCGCATGCCCAGTCGTTCATGCGCACGCAGCGAGCTGATATTGTCGCGCCGGATGAACAGCACCGCCTCCGCACCCCCATGTCGCGCCCGCATGACAGAGTACAACAGCGCCAGCAAGCCCTGCCCCCGCTCCGAGTCCGCGATGCAGACGGGGCCATACACATAGGCCTTGTCACTTCCCCGATACGCGGCCAGCATGGCCAGCACCACGGGCGCCTGCGCGGCGGCAGCTGCAGCGCTGAACAACACGCCAACGACAGGCCCGTCCGCTGCGCGCCGCGCCACAATGACGGGCGATTCGCCATCCGCCATGCTGGCCACCTTGTCGCGCGAAAACTCGCCCGTCAGGCTGCTGCCGTGCGATGGGGAATTAGCTTGCAACAAGGTCGTGATGGCGTCGATGTCGGCGGCCTGGGCCAGGCTGATCAGATAATGGCTGCTTAAATGTAACAATCAACGCTCCTCGATTGGGTTCTTCCGTTGAGATGCTGCTGAAGCGAATATGAAAACAGCTAGTGTGCAACTGCACAGTCCGCCACCTTGCTGGCCTTGGCGGCATCGGCCACCTGTACGGCGCTGCGCTTGACATCTCCCCACAGGTAAAAGATGAGAAAAATTCCCACCAGTGGAAAAATAAAGTGCAGGACCTCGTACTTTTTTTGCGGTGCAGGACACTCTTCGCCAGCGCAGCTCTTCTTTCGCCATAGCCCCACCACGCCGTAGCGACATAAATAAATAACTGCGTTCATCGTCACTGCGAGTAGCCACACTATCGAAATAATAAGGAGGCTGAATAACCATTGTCCGATATTCGGCAGAAAACTCGTCGTCAGCACGTCCGAAAAGACGAGCGACAATAACATCCCGGTGCTAATTGACACTGTATGCGAGATGCCATGTATGACAGGCACCAGCACTTTCTGCCTGAAAAAATGCCCCCACTCGGCAGTCAACAACATGGTGCATGCCACCAGAAAAAGGACAAGATTGAACAAGGGTGCTGGAATATCCTGGTAATGCACAATGAATTTGCGCTGTAGCGATTTGGCCATGTCATTGACAGGCTGATCAATCGTAAATTGCAATCCAAACAAGATCAAGCCAGTAAACAAGCCGCTCGCGATACCAATACCCGTATGCTGTATCGCCTGCGCCAACGCTGGCGAAATCCCCTCCACATAACGTAACCCCTGATCCCACCGAATCAAACGCAAGCGCCGGTAAGCAGCGTCGGCCTTCGCCAACCAGCGTTCGAAGGGATTGCATTCATCGCACATAATGGGTCTCCTGTCCGGCATCCGATGAGGCGCACTGCCTTATCGCCCATGCCAGTACCGTGGCCGGCTGGCCCGGTACAACGTCGCATCGATATCTTCGCCAAATTCCAGCACCACCGCCCCCGTTACATCCGTGCGCAGCCGCGCAATGCCCATGTCGCCATAGCGCGCATACACTTGCGGCTTCGGATGTTTGTAGCGGTTCCGGTGCCCGACCTGGAAAATCGCCAGGGCCGGATGGACGGCGTTCAGAAAGGCCGGTGTCGACGAGGTGCCGCTGCCGTGGTGCGGCGCCAGCAGCACGTCGGCGGCCAGGTCGCCATCGGCCGAGCGCGCCAGCAACTGTGCTTCCTGCGCCGCCTCGATGTCGCCGGCCAGCAAGATGGCATGCTTGCCTGCCGTGATCTTCACGGTGCAGCTGCGGGCGTTCGGCGTCAAGCTGATGTCCGTGTGGCTGGCGGGCAAGGGGTGCAGCATGGCAAAGTGCACGCCTTCCCAGGTCCAGCGCTGGCCCGCCATGCAGTGCAGATACGGACGCCCGGCTTGCCGCCGGGCCTCGACGGCCGGATGTCCATCGAACAGCGACGAGGCAAGCCAACCCACTTGCACGTTCTCCAGCAGAGAGATAGCGCCGCCCGCGTGATCAAGGTCGCTGTGGGAAATGATCACGCCGTCGAGCGTAGCGATGCCCCGTGCGCGCAGATACGGCACGATGACGCGGCTGGCGCCGTCGGAATCGAGGCTGTAGGCGGGCCCCGTGTCGTACAACAAGCGGTGTCCATGCGTTTCCACCAGCACGGCCATGCCTTGCCCCACATCAAAGGCCGTGATCCACATCTGGCCCGGCGGCGGGCTGGACGGCAAGGCCGTCAACAGGGGCAGCCAGCCCAGCATCCCCGCCCAGCGCTGCGGCCATCCGCGCGGCGCCAGCAGCCAGGCCGTGCCGAACAGTGCCCAGCAAAAACTCCACATTGGGGGCGCGGGCGCCGTCCAGACGGCGAAGCGGCGCGCGCCCAGCCAGTCCAGCACCTGCGCCAGCATCTGCACGATGGCATGCGCCAGCAGCAACAAGCCGTCGCACAAAGGCGCGGGCAGCAGGCTGCCCGCCAGCGACAAGGGCGTGACGACCAGGCTGATGACGGGAATGGCCAGCGCATTCGCCACGGGGGACACGAGCGAGACTTGCGAAAACAGCAGCATCGTCAACGGCACCAGCCCCACCGTCACCACGTATTGCGTATGCGCACCGAGCGCCACGGCCGCGCGCAGGCGGCGCCAGCGGCTGGCGTTTTCCGGCAAAGGCGCCGTGGTGCGGCCCGCCGTCGCGTACAGCATGGTGGCAACGGCGCCGAACGACAGCCAGAAACCGGGCCACAGCAAGGCCCAGGGATCGAGCAGCACGACCACGCCCAGCGCCAGGCACAGGATATGGACGATGCTGGTGATGCGCCCCAGCCACAGGGCCAGCGCCACCACCAGCAACATATATAAAGTGCGCTGCGCGGGCACGCCGAAGCCGGCCAGCAGCACGTACAGGAACGCCGCCAGCGCGCCAGCCAGCGCCGCCACCTTTTGCGCCGGCAGCAGCAAGGGCAGCTGCCGGTCCGTGAAAAACGAGCGCCGCCACAGCGCGCCCGCCCCGAGGGCGAGCAGTCCCGCGATCATCGTGATGTGCAGGCCGGAAATCGAAATCAAATGACTGACGCCCGTGCGGTTGAACACCTGCCAGTCCGACTGGGGAATGGCGCGCTGATCGCCCACCACCAGCGCCACGATCACGCCCGCATATTGCTTGCCATCTAAACTGTGCGCGATGCGCGCACGCAAGGCCGCGCGGCTGGCCTCTACCACGTTGCCGAAACCGGGCACGAAGGCCGCCAGGCGGACGTTCGGCGTGTCCGCGCGCGGCTGCGGCCGCACGTAACCGGTGGCGCGCACGCCCTGCTCCACCAGCCACGCTTCGTAGTCGAAGCCCATGGGATTCGCGTTGCCGTGCGGGCGCTGCAGGCGCACCGTCAGCCGCCAGCGCTCGCCCGGCTGCACGTCGCCCACCTCGTTCGTCACCTCATCGCGAAAGCCCGCGTACCAGGACAGGGCGATCAGGGGCGGCACCTTTGCATTGAGTCCCTTCTCCACGGCAAAATTGAAGCGCACGCCCTGCTCGAAGCGGTACGGCAAGCTGGCCACCGTGCCCGTCACGACGATGTCCTGCCCCTCGTCGGCCAGCGCCAGCTGCGGCGTCATGGCGGACTGGGCCAGCCAGGCGGCCCAATAAAAGCCCAGCCCCACGCCGGCCGAGAGCGCAATAGCGGAACGCCAACCGGAACGCCAGCGCGCGTGTCGGCACAACAGCCGCGCCATCAGCAGCGCCGCGCCAGCGATCACCGACAGCAGCGCGCCCGCGTGCGGCGGCAAGCTTGCCTGCGTCTGCAACCAGGCGGCACCAGCGGCAAAGCCGAGTATCAGGATGCGCATGGGAAGGCAGAATCAAGGCAAAATCGGCTCGCAGCGAAAGGGGCTCAGCTACTGTGATCGCTTTCCACGCCTTGCCGTCTGATCTGGCGCAATGGTGCACTGGATAAGAACGCTCATGCACTGCATCCACCAGCTACGCCTTGTCCTATGCCGTACTGACCGACCTCGTGTCGGTCAGCAATAACCCCTTGGCGGTGCTCGACCTGGCCTGCGGCGAAGGTCATGCGTTCATGGACGCCGCAGCGCCGCTGCAAGCCGGCGACGGATTGATCGCCACCGGCTGGGGACTACGCGTCGTGCGCGCACGGGCAGCCTGAACTGCCATGGGCGCCATGGCTTGCCGGCGTCAGCGGCAACAGGCTACGATAGCGGCTGCCGCAGCGCGCAGTATTCCTCCCGTCAATTGCAGGATTGCAGGCAGGCGGACCGCTCGGCGCCGCACTCGGCTTGAGAGGTACCGGCGGCGATGCAAGCCCGCCATTCGGCAGCGCAGGCGCTATAGCAATTGGCAAAGGCTGGCGTCGCAGTCACCGCCAAACCGAGGCCTGACGCAAAAAGAAATGCAGCGAGCTTTTTATTCATGGAGTTCTCCCAAAGTCGGATGGCTGATGAATCCCCGCGCGCGCCATCCTCTGGCGCAGGGCCACATACACAGGTATGTCGGGTGTCATCGCGCGCTGGTCGTACGTCAGCGCGAAATGGAAAATCCTGCGGCCTCCAACGTATCCTGGAGCACCGTCAAATCAAAGCCGTGCATATCAACGGCACGCCCCAGCCGATAGCCAGAGCGGCATCCAGAATAATGCCGTACGTCGCGGTCAATTTCAGATATTTTGAAAAGATACCAAAATATCCCTGCAAAATCTGAACCCATGATCAGCTCGCCATTATTAATTGTCAAGACAATTCAATTCATTGCGCGCCATCGGCCAATTCTTCACACAATGAAAAATACAGGCGCGATACGAATATCATCACCCTGGCTATCGATAAAAACATACTCTTTGTAACCATCGGCGCCACGGCAATTGAAATTTTAATGTTAAATTCAAAAAACTAACAAAGTTAATAAAAATACATTCATGAAAATTCCAGCCGAATAAAAATGTCGCAGGGAAAACCGATAAGCGCAAAGCACCGGATATCGGATTCCCATTTCGCGTTCAAGCAAGATGATTGGCAAGCAGGCGGCAGCGCCGCCCTCCATGGTTGCCAGTTGCGTATCCGCCTCAAGGAATCATCGCTTTACAGATCAGCGCTCGTGCGGCAGCGGCACCGTGCTCCGGGGGAAAATCTTTACCCTGCGCACGGTATAATCGGCCTCGCTTACTTCAACACCCAGGCACGACATGACTTCCTCCGCACTTCCTCCCGATACTTCCACCGACCTTTCCGACAGCAGCGAAGACAATAACGACGCCACCCTGGTCGCGGAACTGGGGGAGCTGGCCGAGCATATCCGCCTGGTCAAGATGGAAGGCCGCGTCTTCGTGCGCTTTTCCGGCGTCGTCAAGGCAGGCCACCTGGTGGTGCCGTATGCACTCGTGCCTGCACAGGGCGTGCTGGCGCGGCCGGCCAAGTGGCGCAAGATGGACCGCGAGACCAAGCTGGCCCTGGTGCGCGAGCGGGCCAGCGCGGCCGTCTTCGAGGAACTGCGCCAACACGTGGTCGATTTCGTCGCCGATATCGCGGGCCTGAGCGAGGACGTGGACGCGGACCCGATGGTGTTCCTGCACACGCTGGCCGACATGCAGACGTCCGAGCCGGCCGGCATGGTCTTCGACCGCATCCGCCAGCGCTTCAACCACGCCATCGAGCGCCAGCAGGAAGAGCAGCACGCGGCACGCACGCGCCAGAGCATCAACCTGGCCGAATACCCCGCCTCGTTCGAGATGGCGCGACGCCTGCCGCGCCGCTTCATCGCCCTGCTCGGACCGACCAATTCCGGCAAGACGCACCGCGCCATGGAAGCGCTGGTCAAGGCAAAGAGCGGCATCTATCTGGCGCCATTGCGCCTGCTGGCCCTGGAAAACTATGAACGCCTGCAGGAAGCCGCGCCGCATGGCAAGCCGCTGGCCGTGAGCCTGATCACGGGCGAGGAGCGCAGGGTCGTCGACGGCGCCACGCACGTGGCCAGCACGGTGGAAATGCTGGATACGAAAACCGTCGTCGAAGTGGCCGTCATCGATGAGATCCAGATGCTGGCCGACCCGGACCGGGGCGCCGCGTGGACGGCGGCCGTCTGCGGCGCACCGGCCCACACCGTCTACCTGGTGGGGGCGCCGGAAGCGCGGCGCGCCATCGAGGCGCTGGCCGAACGCCTGGACTGCCCGCTGGAAGTGCACGTCCTGAAACGCATGGCGCCCCTGTCGATGGAGCCGACGGCCGTGCGCAAGGTGCGCAACCTGCGCCGCGGCGACGCCGTCATCGCCTTTTCGCGCCGCGAAGTGCTGATGTGGCGCGACATGATCACGGAAACGGGATTATCGGTGGCCACCGTCTACGGCAACCTGTCGCCCGAAGTGCGGCGCGCGCAGGCGCAGCGCTTCCGCGACGGCACGGCCGACATCGTCGTCGGCACGGATGCGCTGGCGATGGGCCTGAACATGCCGATCGCGCGCATCGTCATGACCACCTGCGTCAAATACAATGGCCGTGAAGAGGAAGAGATTTCGGCCGCGCTGGCGCGCCAGATCGCCGGACGCGCGGGCCGCTATGGCGTGCATGAAGAGGGACTCGTGGCCGGCTACGACAACGAGACGCATGAAGTGATGCGCGCGCTGCTGAAGGAAAAGCTGCACCCGCTGAACACCAGCGGCTTTGCCGTGGCGCCCTCGCTGGAACATCTGCACCGGATTTCGTCGGTGACGGGAGAGCTGTCGCTCAGTAAACTGCTGCGCCGCTTCATCCACAATATCGACGTGCCGGACGGCTTCTTCTTCCCGCGCATCACGGAAGACCAGAAGGAGCGCGCCGTCTGGCTCGACACCCTGCCCCTGTCCGTGGCCGACAAATTTACCTTGTCGCTGGTGCCGATATCGAGCAAGGTGCCGTCCCTGCAGACGGCGTGGGAGCACTGGGCGAAGAATCTGTCGCAGGGAAAAACGAGCACCTTGCGCCAGCACGCGTACGGCGGCGGCACGCAGAATCTGCAGCAGGTGGAAGACACTTGCCGCTACTATTCCGCGTATGCCTGGCTCAGCTACCGTCTGCCCGAATTCTTCCCCGATATCGCGGTGGCGCAACACCTGTCGCGCGATGCGTCCGAGCGCGTCGATTCCATCCTGCGCGCGCACAATGCGGCCTCGCGCGGACGGTCGAAGAAGTTCAAATAAGCGTCACCTGACGGGCCAGAACCAGACCTCGCCGCAATCCCAGTAGCATTCGCTGCCGCAGACCTTCACGCCGATGGAGGGCAGCAGGATGTCGATATGCCCGCCCGCGCCGCCCAGGTAGCCGGGAATGCGAAAGAAGGCGACGACGCCCTGGCGCTGGCCGATGCCTTCCATGGCATCATCCCCGGTAAATTTTTCGGGCGCGCCAAACATCGAGGGGCTGGCCAGCATGTGCGACAGCTTGGCCTGCCCCGGTTCGATCAGCGCGCCCTTGAATGCCCCCTTGCGTATCGCCATGCGACCCTTGACCTGGACCCCGGCCTTGATCAGGGCCAGGCTGACGCGGATGGCGCAGGTGTTGGCAAAGCTGTCCTTGCCGATCAAGTCTTCCCAGCCGATTTCGCGGAACAGGGCCGCCTGATCGACGGCCGCCACGCTGGAGTAATTTTCACGCAGCTTGATGAATGCAGGTTTCACGTCAGCCTCCCGTCATCCCTGGTCGACAAGGACATCAGGCCGATTGTAGGAGGATGCGGCAGCTCCGCACTGAGCGAGATCAAGCGTAAACCGACCGCACCCGTAATGCCAACAATGACGTCGGATTACGCGCGGCATAGCCACGCCAATCCGACCTACTTGAGCATGTAGGTCGGCTTAGGCCAAAGGCCATAAGCCGACACCCGCCGCAACGCCAGCGAGGACGTCGGATGAAGGCCGCTTACGGTTTGCCCGCCTCGTAGTGCAGCTTGAGCACCAGCCCATTATGGTCATCGGCCATATAGATGTCGCCATCCTGGCCCTGCTTGACGTCGACGGGCGCGCCCCTGCCCTGCTTGCCCTTGCGCTCCCAGTTGCCGATCAATTCAACGGACTTGCCCAGCGGCGCGCCGGCCTTGTCGGGCAGCAGGGCCACCAGGCGGTGGCCGTTGCTGCGGTAGCCGTGGTAGCCGATGATCAGGCTGTTCTTGTACAGCGCCGGGTAGCGGCTGGCCGTATAAAAGGTCATGCCCAGCGGCGCCGCATGGCCGGGCAGCAGGCGCTCGGGCGCCGCAAATTGGGCGTCGCAAGCCGTTTTCGGATATTCGGGACTGGCCACATTGTCGTCGTAGCAGTACGGCCAGCCGTAGTGCCGGTCGGACTTGATCAGATTCAGTTCCTCATGCGGCAGGTTCTCGTCGCTTTTGAGTTGTGGCATGGCGGCCTGGATGGCGTCGCGCGCGTTTTCCGCCTGCCACAGTTCGCCCGTGGCCGGGTGGAAGGCCAGCGCCATCGAATTGCGCAAGCCGCGCGCATGCGTGCGCCAGCTCGTCACCGTGCCGGCCGGCCATGCCATCGTGTATTCGCGGATGGCGCCCAGCGCTTCCGGGCCTTCCGCCGAAGCACAGGCCTTGGCCGGATCGGGCGCCTTGCCATCGTTCTCGCAATGGTCGGTGCTCGAACCCACGTTCACATACAGGTCGCCCTTGGGGCTGAAACGCATGTTCGTCAACAGGTGCAAACCGAGGCCCGGCAGGCGCGGCGTCTTGGCCGTGCCGCCGATCACGTCGGTGATGGCGCGGGCGGGATCGCGCAGGTCGAAGCGGAAGATGCGTCCCACCTCGCCCACGTAGACCAAGCCGTCCGGCCCCTGCACGATGCCGTTCGGGCGGTCGAGCTTGTCGAGCAGCAGCTTGCGCTCGTAGCCCGGGCCGGCCGCCTTGCGCTGCAACAGCCACAATTTACCCTGCTTCGGCGTCCATCCCGTCATGTCCGTGACGAGGATGTCGCCATTCGTCAGCGGCAGCACGCCACGGGGAAATTTCAGGCCGTCGGCCAGCACGGCCACGCAAAAGCCGGCCGGCGTGGTGACGTCGAGGCGCGGCATGCCGTCGCACTGGGCGCCGGGTGCCGCCAGGGCGGGCGCCAAGGCGCCGGAAAGGCAGGCCGCCAGGGCGCCCGCAAGCATTTTCTTGTTCATGGTTTCACTCCATCAAGGGTAATCGGGACAGCACGGCGCGCGCGTTGGCGCTGGTTTGCGCCGCCACGTCGGCAAGTTCCAGGCCGCGCAATTCGGCCAGCACGGCGCCGATGCGGGGCAATTCTTCGGGGCTGTTGCGGCCCGGGTGGATCCAGCTGGGCGAAATATCGGGCGCGTCCGTCTCCAGCACAATGGCGTCCAAAGGCAGGTCGCTCGCCATGCGGCGTATCTGCAAGGCGCGCGTAAAGGTCATGGCGCCGCCGAAACCGAGCTTGAAACCTAGATCGATATAGCCCTGCGCCTGCTGGAAGCTGCCGTTGAACGCATGGGCGATGCCGCCGTTCGGGCGGATTTGGCGCGCATGTTTGAGGACGATGTCCTGCGAGCGGCGCACGTGGGCCAGCACGGGCAGGTCGAAGTCGCGGGCGATTTTCAGCTGCTCGCGCAAAAAATGCTCCTGCTTGACGCGCATGGCCGGTTCGCACAGCATGGGAATGAAGAAATCGAGTCCGATCTCGCCGATGGCGACAAAGCGCGGATCATGCATGGCCAGCGCCACGGCTTCGCGCAGGGCGATCAAGTCGTCGTCGGTGGCATGCGGCACGTAGATCGGGTGGATACCGAGCGCATAGCAGGTGTTGGGCGCCGCTGCCGCCAGGTCGCGCACGATGGCGAAATTGGCCCGTTCGACGGCGGGAACGACGATCATCGCCACGCCCTGCGCGGCCGCGCGCGCCGCCACCTGCAGCGATTCGCTGCCGAATTCATGCGCGTCGAGGTGGCAGTGCGTGTCGATCCACAGCATGGCGGTTCCTTAGTATTGGTACGGCTGCAGCCCTTCGTCCGTCAGGCGCAGCACGCGGTCGCAGCGCCTGGCCAGTTCGATATCGTGGGTGACGATGACGAAGGCCGTGCCCAGGGTGCGCGACAGTTCCAGCATCAGGTCGAATATCTGTTCGGCCGTGGCGTGATCAAGGTTGCCCGTCGGTTCATCGGCCAGCACGCAGGCCGGCTGCGTGACGAGGGCGCGGGCCAGGGCCACGCGCTGGCGCTCGCCGCCCGACAATTCGCCCGGCGTGTGCGTGACGCGCTTGGCCAGGTTGACGCGCGTGAGAATCTGCTGCGCCAGCTCGGTGGCGGGCGCACGCTTCATGCGCCGTATCATCAGCGGCATGGCGACGTTGTCGAGCGCCGAGAACTCGGGCAGCAGGTGGTGGAACTGGTAGACGAAGCCCAGCGAGGCGTTGCGCAAGTCGCCGCGCGCCTTTTCGCTGAGAGTGGCGAAATCCTTGCCCAGCAGGGTCACCTTGCCGCTGGTGGGTGTATCGAGCCCGCCCAGCAGGTGCAGCAGGGTCGATTTGCCCGAGCCGGAGGCGCCGACGATGGCGACGCGCTCGCCGCGATGCACGTCGATATCGATGCCGGCCAGCACCTGCACCTTGTAGCTGCCCTGCGTAAAAGTCTTGCCCAGGCCACGGCAGCTAAGGACGGCGGAATCGGCGGAAGCGCCGTTGGAGGCAGGTTTGTTCAGATCGGTCATGGTCGTATTCAGTGGTTTATTCATAGCGCAGGGCTTCCGCAGGTTTGACGCGGGCAGCCCACCAGCTTGGGTACAGGGTCGCCAAAAAGGCGAGGATCACGGCCAGCACGCCGATCTTGGTGACGTCGGGCCAGCGCAGGTCGGACGGCACGGTGCTGATGAAATAGATGTCCTTGGAGAGAAACTGCACGCCCAGCAGGTGCTCGATGAAGGGCACGATGACGTCGATGTTCATCGCCACCAGCACGCCGCCGCCCACGCCCAGGATCGTGCCCAGGATGCCCACCAGCGCGCCCTGGATCATGAAAATCTTCATGATGGAACGGGGCGAGGCGCCCAGGGTGCGCAAAATCGCGATATCGGCCTGCTTGTCCGTCACCGTCATCACCAGGGTCGAGACGAGGTTGAAGGCGGCCACGGCGATGATCAGGGTCAGTATGATGAACATCATGCGTTTTTCCGTCTGCACGGCGGCAAACCAGTTGGCGTTCAGCTTGGACCAGTCGCGCAGCCACAGGTCGCCCGGCATGGTTTTCTTCAGTTCCGCCGCCACTTGCGGCGCCTGGTTCATGTCGGCCAGGCGCAAACGCAGGCCGGACGGGCCGTCGAGGCGCAGCAGGCGCTGGCCGTCTTCGATATTGATGAAGGCCAGACCGGCGTCGAATTCATTGTGGCCCGCCTGGAAGATGCCGCTGACGGTAAAGCTGCGCATGCGCGGCAGCACGCCGGCCGGCGTGACCTGGCCCTGCGCCAGCATCAAGGTGACTTTTTCGCCGAGGTTGACGCGCAAGGCGCGCGCCAGCTCGATGCCCAGCACGATATTGAAGGTGCCCGGCTGCAGCGCCTTGAAGCTGCCCATGCGCGTCTGGCCGGCCACGTCCGAGACGTTGGGCTCTTCCTCGGGCAGCACGCCGCGCACGATGGCGGGGCGCAGCGCGTCGTCGCGCAGCAGCATGCCCTGCGTTTCCACGAATGGCGCGGCGCCCTTCACGGCCGGATTCTTGAAGGCTTGCGCCGCTTCCGCGCGCCAGTCGGGCATGCTGCCGCTGTTGTCGAACACTTCCACGTGGGCCAGCACGGACAGCATGCGGTCCGTCACTTCCTTCTGGAAGCCGTTCATCACGGACAGCACGACGATCAGCGCCGCCACGCCCAGGCCGATGCCGGCCATGGAAATGAGCGAGATGAAGGAAATAAAACTGTTGCGGCCACTGCGCTTGCCGGCCCGCGTGTAGCGCAGGCCGACCAGCCATTCGAAGGGAAGATTTTTTAACATGCTCATTAATTCGTTAATTCTTATGTATGCAACATATCATCGCGTTAGCCCGTGCAACGAAGGGCTGGGGTCAGACCCGGCGGGTCTGACCCCGGTTTTACAAGCCGCTTATTCGTAGCGCAGGGCCTCTGCCGGCTTGACACGCGCCGCGCGCCAGCTCGGGTAGATCGTGGCCACCAGCGCCAGGCTAAAGGCGATCAGGCCGATCTGCGCCACGTCCAGCCAATGCACGTCCGACGGCACGGCGCTGATCTGGTAGATTTCCTTGGAAATGAAGTGCAGGCCGAAGATGCCTTCGATGAAGGGCACGATGACGCCCACGTTCAGCGCCAGCACGACGCCGCCGATGACGCCCAGGGCGCTCCCCAGCAAGCCCACCAGCGCGCCCTGGATCATGAAAATCTTCATGATGGAGAACGGCGAGGCGCCCAGGGTGCGCAGGATGGCGATGTCGGCCTGCTTGTCGGTGACCGACATCACCAGGGTCGAGACGAGGTTGAACGCGGCCACGGCGATGATCATGCTGAGGATGATGAACATCATGTTCTTCTGGCTTTGCACCAGCGCATACCAGCTGGCACTGGCGCGCGACCAGTCGCGCATCCACAGCTGGCCCGGCATCGATGCCTTCAGTTCGCGCGCCACCTGGGGCGCCTTGTCCATGTCGTGCAGGCGCAGGCGCAGGCCGGACGGGCCGTCAAGCTGCAGCAGCTGTTCCGCGTCCTGCATGTTCACAAACGCCAGGCTGCCGTCAAGTTCATTGTGACCCGCCTCGAAGATGCCGGCCACCTTGAGCGCGCGCATGCGCGGCATGACGATGCCGTTGGCCGGATCGCCCGCCCTGGGCTCGCGCTCGAGCATCAGGGTGACGTTCTGCCCCACTTTCACGTCGAGCGCCTTGGCCAGGTCGATGCCCAGCACGATGTTGTAGGAACCGGGAGTCAGCGCATCGAAACTGCCCTGTTTCATCTGGGCGGCCACGCTCGAGACGGTGGCTTCCTGCTGCGGCAGTACGCCGCGCACGACGGACGGACGCATGGTTTCGTCATTGAGCAGCATGCCCTGGGTTTCCACGAACGGCGACACGGCTTTCACTTGCGGATTGGCGTAGGCGGCGCGCTCCTGCGCCTGCCAGTTGGGCATGGAGCCGCTCGTGTCGAACACCTCGACGTGGGCCAGCACCGACATCAGCCGGTCGGTGACTTCCTTCTGGAAGCCGTTCATGACGGAGAGGACGACGATCAGGGCGGCCACGCCCAGGCCGATGCCGGCCACGGAAATGAGAGAGATGAAGGAAATGAAGCTGTTGCGGCCACTGCGTTTCCCGGCGCGCGTATAGCGCACGCCGACCTGCCACTCAAAAGGAAATTGTTTGATGATGCTCATGCGCTCCCGCGACAACGATGATATGCGAGCGCGCAGTGTGCCACACAATGGGCATTTCATGCATGATCTCTGCGTCATCTCTGTGTGAAACCGCGCACGCCGGCGCTATTTTACCTCCTGCGCCAGGCCGAAAACCCGCAGTAGCTGCCCCGCCAGCGCATATTGCCGCATCTGCGCCAGGGTCAGACGGTGCAGCTGGTCGATGCGCCGCTGCTGTATCGTGAAATAGCTGTCGCGCGTCTGGATGACCTGCTGCAGGTTGCGCCGGCCCGCCTCGTACTGGATGGTCCCGCCGCGCACGACGAAGGCCATCTTCTTTTCCTGCTCGTCAAGCAGGGCCAGGGTGCGCTGCGCATTGGCGATGCGCGGCAGCATGCTGGCCAGGTCGGCGCGCGTGCCCTGCTCGGCGCGCGCCACGTCCGCCTCGGCCGCCTGGGCGCGGCTGATGCTTTCGTCGCGCTGCGCCAGGCTGCCCCCGCCGAGCGGGATTTCCCAGGAGACCCCCACCGACCAGCCCCGCTGCTGGATGGTCGACGGCGGCGGCGTGGTCTTGTTATTGAGCAGATGGCTGACATTCAGATCGATTTTGGGGGCCAGGGTGGCCGCCACGCCACGCACGCGCAACTGGGCCGCGGCGGCCCGCTCGCGCGCGGCGCGCAACTGCGCCTGCTGCGTATCGGCATTCTCCAGCGCCTGCGCCGGCAGCGGCGCAAAGGCGAAATCGGCAAACTGCGCCACCGGCTCGAAGGCCAGCGCCTCGAGCTTGATGCGCGCCGCCTGCTGGTCCGTCAGCAAGCCGTCGTGCACCAGTTCCGCGTCCAGCTGCGAACTTTGCGCCAGTTCGCGGTCCACTTCCGACGATTTGCCCAGTTCCGCCTGGCGCGTCACCTGCCGCACCAGCTGCGTCACGTCGCGCAGGCGTTCCTGCGACTGCTGCAGGCTGCGTTCCAGGCGCTGCATGTCGAAATATGCTTCGGCCAGCTTTTCCGCGCTTTCCGCGCGCGCCCGCTCCACGTCGAAGGCGGCGCCCGCCATCTCGCGCTCGGCCGCATCAAGTTCGGCGCGGTCGGCGCCGCCGTTGTACACGTTCCAGCGCACGCTCGCTTCCACCTGGTGCGTGCGGCGCTCGACCTCCAGCGTCCCATCGAGGTCCTTGCTGCGCCCCCGCGTCGCCTGCAGCGCCGCAGTGGGAAACAGGCGAGAACGGGCCTGTTTGTAGCGCGCTTCGGTGGTGGCCAGCGCCGCCTGCGCCGCAATCACCTGCGGATCGCGCGGCACGGCGCGCGCCAGCAAGGCAGGCAAGCCGCGCGCGGCCTGCGCCTGGAAAGTGGCCGGCGGCGCGGACTGGGCCGCCGCGTTTGCGCAGGCCAATGCCATGCAAATCAAGAAGGCACGCATCACCGCTCCTGCAGGGAAGACTGCAAGCCGCGCAGCACGGGCTTGAACACATATTGCAGCACCGAGCGGCGCCCCGTCAGGATGCCCACGTCGACGGGCATGCCTGGCGTCACCGGCAATACCTTGCCGTGCGCCGTCAGCTGGCTGCGGTCGGTGCTCAGCTGCACCTCGAAGTACGGTTCGTTGCGTTCGTCGGGAATCGCGTCCGCCCCCACGCGCACCACTTGCGCCTGCATGCGGCCATAGGTGGTGGCGTCGTACGCCAGCACATTCGCCGACGCGCTCTGTCCCACATGGATAAAACCGATGTCCGACGGTTTCACGCGCACGGAGATCAGCATTTCCGAATCGGCCGGCACGATTTCCAGGATAGGTTTACCCGGCTGCGCCACGCCGCCGACGGTTGCCACCAGCACGCGGTTGACGACGCCGTCGACGGGCGCCGTCACGTCGCGCCGGCTCACCTGGTCCTGCTGGCCTTTCACGGTGCTGGCCAGGGCACCGGCCTTGGTCTCATACTCGCTGCGCTGCGCGCCCCACTGGCCGCGCATGCGCGCTTCCACTTCGCCCGCCTGCGCCTGTGCCTCGGCCAGGGTGGCCGTCAGGCGCGGCACGGAGGTGCGCAGGCTGTCGAGTTCCGTGCGCTGCTGCTGCACGCGCTGCTGCGCATTCAGGTAGTCGCCGCGCGAACCGGCGCCCTCTTTGAAGAGCCTCTCCTCGATGGACAGGCTTTCCAGGGCGATTTTCAAGCCCGTGTCGAGCTGGGCGATGCGGCTGTGCGCCTCGGCCAGCTCGCCACGGCGGCGCGTCACGCCTTCGCGCGCGGCCGCCGTGGCCGACGCGAATTCGCGCTGGCCGTCGCGCCACAACTGCATTTCCTTGGCGATCAGCTCGGGCGCCTCTTTCTGCCATTCCGGCGCAAACTGGGGCGTGCCGCCGGACAGCAGCGCATCGAGGCGCGCCCTGCCCGCCAGCGCGGCCAGGCGGTTTTGCACGCTGGCGCCCAGGTTGGCCTCGTACTGGGCCGTGTCCAGGCGCAGCAGCAAGTCGCCGCGGCGCACGCGCTGGCCCGGTTTCACCAGCATTTCACGCACGATGCCCCCTTCCAGGCTTTGCACTTCCTGCAGGTGCGATGGCGGCGTGATGGCGCCCCGGCCATTCACGGACACGTCGAGCTGGGCGAACATGGCCCAGGCCAGCGCCAGCACCAGCAGCACGGACGTCAAGGCCAGCATGCGGATGACGATGCGCTGCGGTTCGCGTTCCGGGTCCGGGTGGGCCGCCGGCAGCGGGCGGGCGTTCGGGGCATTGAGGGCGCTCATGCCGCCACTCCCTGTTCCACCGCAGACTTGGCCGTCTGGCTGTTCAAGACGCGCATGACGTCGTCGCGCGGGCCGTCGGCCACGATGCGCCCCTTGTCGAAGACGATCAGGCGGTCCACCAGCGCCAGCATGGCCATGCGGTGCGTCACCAGCACGATGGTCGTCTCCTTTAAGGTACGCAGCCGCCCGATCAAGCGCTGCTCGGTGGCCGGGTCGAACATGCTGCTCGGCTCATCGAGCAGCAACATCGGCGGTTTCACCAGCAAGGCGCGGGCCATGGCCACGGCTTGCCGCTGGCCGCCGGACAGGCGTTCACCGCGTTCGCCCACTTCCGTCGCCACGCCGTTGGGCAGCTGGGTGATGATGTCGTCGAGGCAGGCCAGGCGGATGGCGTCGAGCAGGCTGGCGTCGTCGGCCTGGCTGCGTCCCAGTTCGATGTTTTCGCGCAGGCTGCCGTGGAACAGGGTCACGTCCTGCGGCACGTAGCCGATCTGGCGGCGCAGGCTCAAAGGGTCCAGCTGGGTGCTGGCCAGGTCGTCGAACAGCACGCTGCCGCTTTGCGGGCCGTACTGGTTCAGCAGCAAGCGCAGCAAGGTGCTCTTGCCGGAACCGAGCTTGCCGATCACGCCGACCCGTTCGCCGGGGCGGATGTGCAGGTTGAGCTTATCGAGCAGCGGCGGCGAATTCGGGTAGGCAAAGCCCACGTCGCGAAATTCGATGCGCCCGGACAGGGGCGGCGCCTGCAGGCTGGCCGCGTCGTCGTCGGTGGGCGCTTCCATGATTTTATTGAGTGCGTGATACGACAGCTTGGTCTGTTCCCAGCGTATGATCAGGCCCGCGATCTGGCTCACGGGCGCCAGGGCGCGGCCCGTCAGCATGCTCACGGCGATGATCTGGCCCAGGGTCAGCAGATGCTCGCCCATCAGCAAGGCGCCCGTGGCCACCACGGCCACGCCGGACAGGGCCAGCACGGCCGTGTTGATGTAGTTGACCCGGCTGACGATTTCGCGCGTCTCGACGCTGTTGGCGGCGATGGCCACCGTCAGGCTTTCCCATTTGCGCCGGCTCCACGCTTCGGCGCCCAGCGCCTTGATGGTGTCGAGGCCATTCATGGTTTCAAACAGGTGCGCCGTGCGCTGCGCGCTTTCCTGCATCGAGGCGGCCACGTGGCGCGCCAGGGCCGCGCGCGAGGCGAAGGCGACCAGCAGCAAAATCGGGATGACGGCCAGGGGCACGAGCACGAGCCAGCCGCCGACCAGGGCGATCACCAGCAGGAACAGCAGCAGGAATGGCAAGTCGCCCAGGGTGGTCAGGGTCGTGGAGGCAAAGAATTCGCGCACGGATTCGAAATCGCGCACGGTATTGGCCAGGGTGCCGCCGGAAGCGGGCCGGCTGGCCGCGCGCAGGCGCAGGCACTGGGCGAAAATGTTCGACGACAGCGCCACGTCCATGCGGCGCGACGCCGTTTCCACCAGTTCGCCGCGCAGCAGGCGCAGGGCCAGCTCGAAGCCCGTCAGCACCACGACGGCGATCGTCAGCACCCACAGGCTGGACGTGGCATTGTTCGGGATCACGCGGTCATATACGGCCATCGCATAGAACGGCACCAGCGCGCCGATGACATTGAGCACCAGGGTGCCCAGCAGGGCCCAGCGGAAGACCCAGCGGTTACGGTTGAACACGTCCCAGAACCAGCGTCCCGCCACCGGCATGCTGTAAAGCAAGCTGCGCTGGTCGAAGAACATGACGGGCCGCACGGCTACCCAGCGCCCTTCGGGCACTTCCCGCGCCAGCGCGGCGGCGTCGAGCCAGGCACTGCCGGCGATGCCGGGCACGTGGCATTCATATTTGCCATCGGCAATGGCCAGTACCACCAGCGCCTGCCCTTCCCCGTTGAGCAGCAAGGCCGGCATTTCCGTGGGACGGCGTGGCTTATCTACCGGCAACACGGTGCCGGCCAGGCTGGCCTGCGCCAGCGCCTGTTCGAGAAAGTCAGCCGTGGCCGGTGCAGCCTGGGCCGCCACGCTGGCGCGCAGGCGCTCGGCCTGCACGGCAACGCCGAAAAAGCGCGCCAGGAAGACGATGGCGTCGGCGATGGCATCGGTGGAGATGCCGGCGGAAGCGGTGGAAGTGTCGGGAGGTGAGGTCATGATGGATTCACAATAAAACGCTGCGGCGCGCCGGTCGGGCGCGCCGCAGCGGGAACGCTATCGCTTGCGCGATGAGTGATGACTAATGAGTAATAATTAAGTCAGCGCGGAAGCGCCCTTGCGGCGGCGCGCCATGAAGCCCAGCAAGCCCAGGCCCGCGACCAGCATGGCCCACGTCTGCGCTTCCGGCACTGGCGACACGGCCAGCAGGGTTTGCGAAGCTGGGTTGACGCTCGTCAAGCTCGTGTAGTTGTACAGGTTCTGGATGGCGCCATTGCCCGTGGCCACGCCCAACATGGTGTTGGCCTGGCTGACGACGGCGTTGCTCAGGTTTTTGAAGCGCAGGTCGCCCGTCAGCAGGTTCGTGTTGTCGTTATTCAATTCCCACAGGGCCAGCTGGAAGGCGGCGGCGCTGTTGGCGCTGGTCGACACAGTCGCGATGGACGAAGCGTAATACCCTTCATACAGGCGCTTGACGGCATCGCTGGCGGCGAAGGCGCCGCTGCTGTAGCTGTTCGACGTGTTGCTCAGTGCGACATGGGGATCGAGGCAGAACGCCAGGAAGGTGTTGCTGTCGTATTTGACTTCCCACAAGGTCGGCGAGATGGCGCTGCCCGAGCCGAAGGCACCGCCAGCAGCCGTAAACAGGCTGACGCTGTGCGAATCGACGACTTGCAGATTGGAGGCGGCCAGGGCGCTGCCGCTGGCGAGGGCGAAGGCGGCTGCGGCGATGGCGCCGCGAACGATCAGGTGCATGGATTGTTTCATTGTGGTTTCCCTATTTCGATTATCAAGTGTGAAAAAAGCGTGGAAAGCGCCGGCGCCCCGTGACGGGCGCGCCGGTGCGGCATTGCCGGGCAGGCTCATGGCCCGGCAAGGGACATCAGGCAGCCATTTCCTGGGGCTGGGTATTTACGTGAGCCATGGCGCGGCGCAAGAGGTCGGCCATTTCGCACTGGGCCTGGGCTTCTGCGGCAGGGGCTGCTGCTGCGGCCGGCGCGGCGGCGACGGTGGTCACCGTGCCATCCTGGCCCAGCACCACGTCGAGCGTGCTGTCGTCGCGCAGCAGGTCGGCCATGCTGGGCAGATGCACGCCGGCGGCGGCCGCATCCTTGGCATCGACGTTGAAATACACGTCCGTCATGTCGACCGTCTTGCCGTCGGTCAGGGTGGCGCTGCTGCGTTCGAGGTGCAGATTGCTGTTGGCGTCGAGGAAAGGCAGTTCCGTGTAGCTCACGGCCAGACTGGCCACGCCGGCGTCGTGCAGAGACATCAGCTCGCCATCGTCCGTGACGCCATTGCTGTTGGCGTCGCGCCAGATGCGCAGTTCGGCGAACTTGTCGTCATGCGCATCGACCACGCCGTCGTGGTTCGAGTCATAGCTGGACAGCTTGGCGAAGCCCGTGCCCTTCTCGTTACCACCGAACAACTCGGAGATGTTGTCGATCTTGCCATTGGAATTGCTGTCGATGGCCAGCAAGCCGTCATGGGCCGAGACCCAGCCCGTCTGGATGGCGCTGCCCGTGCCCAGCAGGTCGAAGCTGCCGTGGAAGTCGGCGCGGGCGATCGTGTGCACGCCGTCACCGTTGAGGTCGATGACGATGGGCGTGATGGCCGCATCCCAGCTCATGTCGTTCTGACCCGACGCCAGCTTCAATATGTCCGTGTAGACCACGTTGGACGTCGTGCCGTTGCTGTTGACATCCGAATCGATATTGTCGTTCGTGCCCACGTTCTTCGCGCCCCATTTCCACGTATCCATGGCGTAGCCCGCGTGGTACACGCCCGACTTGTCGAATTTCAGGGAATAGCTGCCCGGATCGAGGTTGCTGAACAGATAATTGCCGTTGGCATTCGTGTAGGTGGTGGCCAGCAGCACGCCGCTGCCCGAGTACAACTGCACCTTGATGTTGGCGATGCCCGCCTCGTTGTAGTCTTGCACGCCGTCATGGTCCGCATCGCGCCACACCTTGTCGCCCAGGCTGGCCTTGCGGTAGATGCCCGCATCCCAGCTCATGTCGTTCTGGCCGGCGGCCAGGTTGATCAGGGACGAGCGCCCCGTGCTGACATCGACGTCGGAATCGGCCGTATCGCTGCCCAGATTGGCCTTGGTGTAATAAAAGCCTGATGGACGGATGACTTCGACCTTGTAGCTGCCGGCCGCCAGTTCGCTGAACAGGTAGTTGCCGCTGGCATTCGTCGTCGTCGAGGCGATGACGACGTTGCTGGCATTGAGCAGGTTGACTTTTACGCCCGCCACGCCCAGCTCGCCCGCATCCTGCACGCCGTTGTAGTTATTGTCTTCCCACACGCGGTCGCCGATGGAGGCCGTGTTGAGTTTGACCAGGCCGGCATCCCAGTCCAGCTGCACATCGCCCGACTTCAAGCTAGCCCATGTGGTGGTGAAGCCGCTGGCCGGATTGACGTCCGAATCCGTGGCGTAACCGCCGATATCGGCCTTGGTGAAGCCATAGCCGGCCGGCGGCACGAAGCCCAGGTAATATTCGCCGGGGACCAGGTTGCTGAACAGATAATTGCCGCTGGCATCCGTGGTGGCGCTGGCCACGACGACGCCTTGCGCGTTGTACAGATTGACTTTCACGCCACACACGCCCGCCTCGCCCGCATCCTGCGTGCCGTTGCCGTTCGCATCGAACCAGACGCGGTCGCCGATGGACGCCGTCTTGTACAGGCCGGCATCGAGATCCTTGTAGTTCTGGCCCGCGGCGACCGTCACCTGGCCGCTGTTGCCCAGCGTGTTGATGTCGCTGTCGAGCGCGTCGCTGCTGCCCGCATCCTTGACGGTGGTCAAATAGCCCGCGGGGGCGACGACGGCGATGGAATACGTGCCGGGATCGACATTGAAGTTGTAATAGCCGGTGGCGTCCGTCACGGTCGAGCCGATCACGCTGCCGGCCGCGTTTTTCAGCTGCACGGTAACGCCGCCGATGCCGGACTCGCCCGCATCCTGGATGCCGTTGGCGTTGCTGTCATGCCACACGCGGTCGCCCAAGGTGGCCGGCAAGGCCACGATGCCGGCATCCACGCTGTGGTTGCTGTCGCCCGAGGCCAGCAGCACTTGCGCCGTCTTGCCATCGATGGCATTGGCGTCCGAATCGCGCTGCTCGTCGCCGCCCTGGTCCTGGCCCGTGAAGGTATAGCCGGCTGGCAAGGTGGTCTTATCGAATTGCACGCTGTAGGCGCCCGGTTTCAAATTCGTGAACAGGTAGTTGCCGTTCGCATCCGTCACCAAAGGGCTGCCGACGGCGTTGCCCGACGCGTCGAGCAAGGTCACTTTCACGCCAGCAGCACCCGCTTCGCCCGCGTCCTGCACGCCGTTCTTGTTGGTATCGAACCAGACCCGGTCGCCCAGCTCGGCCGTGCGGTACAGGCCCGCGTCCAGGGTCAGGTTGGTTTCGCCCGGCGCCAGGGTGACGGGCGCCATCTTGCCGGCCGCATCGATATTGCTGTCCTTGCCCGCGTCGCCGCCCTGGTTGGCTGCCGTCGGCACATAGCCGGCGGGCGCCACCACGGTCACGGAATACGTGCCCGGGTTGACGTCAAAGTGGTAGCCGCCGCTGGCGTCCGTCGTGGTGGAGGCGACCACATTGCCGGCCGTATCCTTCAATTGCACGACCACATTGGCGATGCCCGCCTCGCCCGCGTCCTGCACGCCGTTGGCATTCTTGTCTTCCCATACGAAGTCGCCCAGGTGGGCCATCGGCACCTTGAAGGTCAGGTAATGGGGCGCCAGACTCAGGTCTTGCGCATTGCAGCCGGCCGTGCCGCCGTCATCGCGCACCTTGAAACCGAGGTCGAAGTCGCCGGCCACGGTCTGGCTCGGCACGAAGACCAGGTGGCCCGCGCGGATGTCGTCGATGGACACTTCCGTGCCCACCGTCACGGCCACTCCATTCAACAGGACCTGGCCCGCCGTAGTGGTATTCGTGATGACGATGGACTTGAAGCCGTCGTGCTCGACGTCGTCGTGGAAGCCGAAATCGCCTTCGCTGAGCACCACGTTGTTTCCATTGAGCAATGTAAACGTCTTATCGGCCGCGTCGGGCGCGTCGTTGACGGGGTCGATGATGACTTGCAGGCTCAGCTGGACGATATCGCCATTGCCCTTGTCGATCGTCACTTCGATGGTCGAAAAGCTGCCGTTGTAGTTGGCGGCCCAGTCGCCGGGACGCACATACACGGTGTCCGCATCGAGCATGCCGAACAGCGGTGTGTTCTCGGTCGATTCCGTATCGTCAGGCAACAGCACGGTGAAATTCTTGATGTTCAGTTCGCCTTGCACCGAGTAGCCGGCCTGGATCAGCAGATCGCGGATATCGAAATTTTTGTTGATGTCTTCGCAGACGTGGACCGTGGTCGACAGGTTGTAGGTAGTCATGCGGCCTCCTGACGGCATGCCACGGCGGCAGCAGGAGCGGAAATACGAGGGGCCAGGGCGCGATCAGCCTGGCCGCGCAAAGCGGCGAATGTATACATAGGTGGGCTTCCAAGAAGGGACTTGTTTAAAAATGAAGCCGGCAGATCTTGTATACAATTTCGAGGGACACAGGAGCCAGACGACGCAACCACGCAGCAGGGGGTGATTGTCTTTCTGATATTAAGTTAGCGCAATTATATCCACTATCTTTTCAAAAGAGAATCATTTTCCGATGACAAAAATAAAATTTAAATAATGAAGATGCTTTATTGATATTTTTAATATGCAAGGCGGCTGGCTTGCCCGCGCCAATCTGTGGCAATGATCGAGGCGAAAACACATGCGCCCTACTCGCACGCCGCCGCTATCGCCTACAATCTCGGGATGAATCAACTTACCCTCGTCTTGCCCTTCGCCTTGCCCAACGCCGAACTGGCTGCCGACCTGCTCAAGGTCTTGCAGGCGCCCGCGCTGGCAGCGCTGCTGTCGCGCACCTCCACTTGCAATTTAGAAATTTTTGACAACGCCAACCGCTTGCTGCCGCATGAAGCGTGGCTGGCGCACGCCCTGGACCTGTCGCCCGCGCCCAACGGCGCGGCGGCGCAGGCGGCCTTTGCCGCCCGGGCCATGCGCGGCTACGGCCTCGTGCCGGAACCGGGCGCACGCTACTTCCTGCTGCATCCGGCCCACCTGGCCATTGCCCGCAGCCATATCAGCCTGGAAGAGTTGCGCCAGCTCAAGCTGAACGAGACCGATGGGCGCGCCCTGTTCGACATCGCTGCCCCGTATTTCGACGAAATCGGCCAGCCGCTCGCGTATGGCGACGCGGGCACCTGGTTCATGCGCGCCGACGGCTGGTCCGACTTGCAGTGCGCCACGCCGGACGCCGCCACCACGCAAGACCTGTCCGTCTGGATGCCGGAAGGCGAGCACGCGCGCGCCGCGCGCCGCCTGCAGAACGAAGTGCAGATGCTGTGGCATGAACACCCCGTCAATGCGGCGCGCGAAGAACGGGGCTTGAAAGCCATCAATGCGTTCTGGATCTGGGGCGGGAGCGTGGCAACAGTGGAGGCTGCGCGCTGCGCGGCCAGCCTGCATACGCAGAACGCGCCGGGCTGGCTGGCAGCGCTGGCGGAACCGGCGCGCCGCGATGCCAGTCCAAACAGTGTGCTGACGGACCAATCCGACACGATCGTCGTGCTGGGCGGCTTGACCGAAGCGGCACAGGCCCAGGAATGGGGCATGTGGCTGCAGCAATTGCAAGCGCTGGAAACGGACTGGTTCGCGCCCCTGCTGGCGGCCTTGAAAGATGGCCGCCTGGGCCAGTTGCGCCTGGTACTGAGCCACCGCGACGCCTGGCTGGACGTCACTACCAGCAAGCATGCGCAGCGTAAATTCTGGCGCGCGATTACCCTGAACAAGTTGAAAGCATCATGACCCGTACCCGCATCGCCACCCGTCCCTGCCCTTACCGCGAATCCGAATTGCTGCGCCAGGGCGGCATCCATCCCGTGCTGGCCCGCCTGTACGCCTCGCGCGGCCTGTCTGACGCGAAAGAACTGTCGATTGAGGCCAAGGACTTGATACCGCCGTCCGGCTTGCTGCACATCGGCGCGGCCGGCGTCTTCCTGGCCGATGCCATCGCCGCCAAGAAACGCATGGTCATCGTGGCCGACTACGATTGCGACGGCGCCACGGCCTGCGCCGTGGCCATCCGCGGCTTGCGCGCCATGGGCGCCGACGTCGATTTCATCGTGCCCAACCGTTTTGAATACGGCTACGGCCTGACGCCGGAAATCGTCGAACTGACGGCGCGCGAAAAATCGCCCGACATCATCATCACCGTCGACAACGGCATCGCCAGCATCGATGGCGTGGCCGAAGCGAACCGGCGCGGCATGCAGGTCGTCGTCACCGACCACCACTTGCCGGCCGACACCCTGCCCGACGCGGCCGTCATCGTCAACCCGAACCAGCCTGCCTGCGGTTTTCCCAGTAAACATCTGGCCGGCGTCGGCGTCGTGTTCTACGTCCTGCTGGCCCTGCGGGCCGAGCTGCGCCGACGCGGCATCTTTGATGCGCAGACGCAACCCAAGCTCGACAACCTGCTCGACCTGGTGGCGCTGGGCACGGTGGCCGACGTGGTGCGCCTCGATACCAACAACCGCATCCTCGTCGCGCAAGGCTTGAAACGCATGCGCAAGGGCAATATGCACGCGGGCGTGGCGGCGCTCTTTCGCGTGGCGGGCCGCGAAGCGCGCAACGCCACGCCGTTCGACCTGGGCTTTGCCCTGGGACCGCGCCTGAATGCGGCCGGCCGCCTGCAAGACATGTCGCTGGGCATCGAATGCCTGATCACGGACGACGAAGGCCGCGCCTGGGCGCTGGCGCAGCAATTGAACGACATCAACCTGAAACGCCGCGAAATCGAGGCGGAAATGCAGGATACGGCCCTGCTGCACCTCGACGATTTCGAGCCGGCCAACAGCAGCACCATCAGCGTGTTTGACGAATCCTGGCACCAGGGCGTGATCGGCATCGTCGCTTCGCGCCTGAAGGAAAAATTCTACCGCCCGACGATTACCTTTGCACCCGGTGCCGACGGCTGGATCAAGGGTTCCGGACGCTCGATTCCCGGTTTCCACTTGCGCGACGCGCTCGATCTCGTGTCAAAACGGGCGCCTAGCCTGATTGACAAGTTCGGCGGCCACGCCATGGCGGCGGGCTTGACCATCCGCGCCGACGCCTTCGACGCCTTTTCCCAGGCCTTCGAAGCCGTGGGCCAGGCTTGGCTCAGCGCCCAACAGCTGGAACGGGTGGTGGAAACGGATGGCCCGCTGGAAGACGCGTATTACACGACGGCCTTCATCGAGCTGATGGACGGCCAGGTGTGGGGCCAGGGCTTCGCCCCGCCCGTCTTCTGCGACGAATTCCGCGTCGTCAGCCAGCGCATCCTCAAGGAACGGCATTTGAAACTGCTGCTGGAAAAGAACGGCGTGCGCTTCGACGCCATCTGGTTCGGCCACACGGATGCCTTGGGCGAACGGACAAGGGTCGCCTTCCGGCTTGATGCGAATGAATACAATGGCACGACCAAGGTGCAATTGATGGTGGAGCACGCCGAGCCTGTGTAGTGACACCTGACAGTACCTACTGCGCGTCGGTATGGGCCGCCTGCGATGCTCACTGTACTAGCAGTACGGTTGCGCTTCTCGACAGCCTCTCCCTTCCGCTCGCTACGGTTCTGTCAGGCGTTGCGAATTTTGTGGTCTTATTGCTATGTCTCATGTTTACGTGAAACAATGTCGGATCAAACCACAGCGGCGGCTGGAACAGCGATTCACACCACCTGAAAGTTATCCCGCACCATGCTGACCGGCCTGAACCACCTCACGCTGTCCGTGCACGACCTTGATCGCAGCGTCGTCTTTTACCGCGATACGCTGGGCCTGCGCATGCATGCGCGCTGGGAGAGGGGCGCCTACCTGTCGGCCGGGGATTTGTGGCTGTGCCTGTCGCTGGATGCGGGCGCGGCGATCGGCGCGGGCGGCTACACGCACTATGCCTTTTCCATTTCCCAGGAAGACTATCCTGCCTTTGCCGCCCGCCTGCGCACGGCTGGCGCGGCGGAATGGCGGCAAAACAGCAGCGCCGGCGATTCCCTGTATTTTCTCGACCCGGACGGCCACCAGCTGGAAATCCATGCGGGCAGTCTGGCGCAGCGGCTGGCGGCCTGCCGGGCAGCGCCGTATCAGGGCATGGTGTTCGAGGATTGACGATGGTCAGCGCATATTCATTAAATTCATTAAATTCATTGCACCAGCAAAAGAGCATCCGCTGTTACTGCACAAAAACACTGTCACGCATCGATAAGCCCTTGATAATCTTGTTTTTAAAACTGTTTTTAAAACTTAATCAAGCTGACAAGATTCCATCCGCAATGGGCAAAATCGCCACATTTTATTGCAACAATAAAAATATTGATTGGAAATAGTTAACACTTATTTGGCAAATTCACTAGAATTGATAGCACATCAGGTAATTTCCAATGATGCATGATCAGTTCTGAGGGCAAACCCGTCGAAAGGCGGGGACGCAAAGCCACCGGCCTACCGCGCGCAAGCGCCATGGCAGCGGGGCTGCCAATGCAGGGCCGGGACCGCCAACGCGCGCCACCAGCCTCGATGCATTGTCGAGATGTGGCCCTCGCCCAACTCGGAGAGTTTCGCCATGAAAAAATTCATTCCCCCGCATGCCCGCCACGGGCGCCTGCTGCTGGGCGCCACGGCCGCCATCCTGCTGGGCGCGTGCGGCTCCGGCCAGGAGACGACGGCGCCGCCCGCCGCCATCGCCACGGCCGCGACACAGTTCAGCGTCGAGGTACCCGTCATCCCCGCCGGCGTCGGCACGCTGGTGGCGCAGCCGATGTTCCATGCGGCTCCTGCCCTCCTGGATGCGCCGGACGGGCGCGACAACGCCAACAGCAGCGGCTCGGCCCACTGGCGACCGCATTTGCAGCGCGTCCCCCGCGCCATGGCGGACATGGCCACGCGGCGCCTGACGGCGCAAAAGATCGCTGCAGCGGAACAGGCGGCGCAGAATATCGCGCCGTTGCTGTCCGGCGGCACGAGCGACACCGTCGCGCCGATGGCCGGCAGCAGCGTGGTGGCGACCTACTCTCCCGCGCAAATCCGCGCCGCCTACGACTTGCCCGCCCTGCCTGCGGCGGGCACGGCGCTGACGCCAGCCCAGGCGGCCCAGCTGGGTGCCGGGCAGACGATCTACATCGTCGATGCCATGCACAACCCGAACACGGCGGCCGAACTGGCCATCTTCAACCAGAAATTCGGCTTGCCCGGCTGCACCACCAAAGCCATCGCCACGAATGCCGCCCTGCCATTGCCGCCAGCACCACTGAGCGGCTGCGAATTGTCCATCGTCTACAACACGCCGTCGAGCACGATGACGGCCACCGCGCCCGCCTATAACTCGGGCTGGGTCATGGAAATCGCGCTCGACGTGCAATGGGCGCACGCCACGGCACCGCTGGCGCGCATCGTGCTGATCGAGGCGCCCGACGCGTCCGTCAACAGCCTGCTGGGCGCCGTGCGTCTGGCCAACCTGATGGGTCCTGGCGTCGTCTCGATGAGCTTTGGCGCCGCCGAAGGCAGCTGGACGGCCTCCGTCGACAGCGCCTTCACGGGCAAGAACATGAGCTACCTGGCCGCCACGGGCGACTCGGGCAGCGGCGTGTCCTGGCCTTCCGTGTCGCCGAACGTGCTGGCCGTGGGCGGCACCACGCTCAGCTACAGCGGCAGCGGCGCGCGCAGCGAAGCGGCCTGGTCCGGCACGGGCGGCGGCATCAGCGCCTATACGGCCCTGCCCAGCTACCAGACGGCGAACGTGCCCGGCCTGACCAATCTGCTGCGGCGCAACGTGGCCGATGTAGCCTTCAATGCCGACCCCGCCACGGGCCAGTACACGGCCGTAATGGCACTGGGCAGCAGCACCGCAAGCTGGCTCAGCATCGGCGGCACCAGCCTGTCCACGCCGCAATGGGCCGGCCTCGTCGCCATCGCCAACGCCAGCCGCGCGCTGCAGGCGAAGGCGGCGCTCGGCTTGCCGCACAGCATGCTGTACGGCCAGATCGCCACCGTACCCGGCACCTTTGCCAGCAGCTTTGCCGACATCACGCGCGGCAGCAACGGCACCTGCAGCGTGTGCACGGCCAGGGTCGGCTATGACCCGCTGGGCGGCCTGGGCACGCCGAACGTGAAAAACCTGCTGGCCAGCCTGTCGGGCACGCAGATCGCCCCGACAGCCCCCGTGGTGGCGCCGGCCGGCATCAGCGGCGCGGCCGGCAAGCCGCTTTCGTTCACCGTCTCGGCCACCGCTTCCAATCCACTCAGCTACACCATGCTGGGCGCACCGGCCGGCATGAGCATCGCCGCCACGGGCGTGGTCAGCTGGGCCGCCCCCATTGCCGGCACGTATGCCGTGACCATGGTGGCCAAGGATAGCGTCAGCGGTCTCAGTGGCCAGGGCGTGTACAGCATCGTCATCGCCCCAGTCGCGCCGCCCGTCGTCGCGGCCGGCGCCATCACGGGCAAGGTGGGGACGGCGCTGACGTTCAATGTCAGCGTCACGGCCGCCAATCCCGTCAGTTACGCGCTCGCCGGCGCACCGGCCGGCATGACCATCAGCAGCGCCGGCCTGGTGAGCTGGGCCGCGCCCGTGGCCGGCACCTATGCCGTCACCGTGACGGCCACGGACAGCAAGACTGGCCTGAGCGGCAAAGGCGTCTATACGGTGGCCATCGCCGCCCCGCTGCCGCCCGCGGTGACAGTGTCCAGCGTCAGCGGCAAACCGGGCGTGGCCCTGTCGTTCACGGCCACGGTGGTGGCGCCCAACCCCGTCACGTACAGCCTGTCGGGCGCGCCGTCCGGCATGGCCGTCAATGCCGCCGGCGTCGTCAGCTGGGCCAGCCCCGTGCTGGGCAGCTACAACGTGACCGTCATCGCCAAGGATACGAAAACGGGCTTGACGGGCCAGGCCGTGGCCACGGTGAAAATCGCCGCCGCCGGCCCCACGATCAGCGCCGCCGCCATGACGGGCGTGGCCGGCAAGGCCATGAGCGGCAGCATCGTGCTGACGGCGCCAGGTGCGACCTCGCTGCGGATCTCGATCGACGGCGCGCCGCTGGGCATGCAGTTCTCCATGAGCGGCCTGACCATCACGGCCTACTGGCCGCAACCGGTGGCCGGCAGCTATGCGCTGAAGGTCGTGGCGCTGGACAATAACGGCTTGACGGCGCAACTGACGGTGCCGATCACCGTCACGGCAAGATAAACCAGCGTCGCCCGCCAACGGGGCGCAGCGGGACACACGTCCGCTGCGCCCCGTTTTGCATGCGCGCGGCCGTTGCAACGAATCCGAAAAAGGAGTATAAATAGTCCTTAAACAGAGTTTTATTGAAGGACATATCATGCATCTCGCCTATGCCTATCCCAAGAGCCGCTTCGAGCCGGCCGTGCTCGTCGACCTGAACGCCAAAGCCGAGCGCGAACGATTGTCGCAAGCGGCACTGAAGGGGTTTTTCAAGCTGGCCGCCGCGTGGAAACTGCGCGACGACGATGCGCGCGAATTGCTGGGCGGCCTGTCCAGCAGCGCCTGGTACGAGTGGAAGAAACACCCGGACCGCGTGCTGGAAGTGGACCGCATCACGCGCATTTCCTATTTGCTGGGCATCTACAAGGCCCTGCACATCCTGTACGGCGACAAGCTGGCCGACGAATGGGTGAGCTTGCCCAACAAGAACCCGATCTTCGGCGGCCGCACGCCCCTGTCGCAGATGCTGGCCGGCGGCTTGCTGGCCATGCAGACCGTGCGCAAGCTGCTCGACGCGCGCCGCGGAGGGCTGTGATCGTGCCGGCCGCCGCGAATTCCCCGCTGCCGCCGCTGGCCGCCTTGCGCCAGATCGACACCTGCCGCCTGATCCCGTCGCGCTTCGCCGACATGGAGGATTCCGTGCTGGCGCCGCTGGCCGAAGACGACGACCACCTGCGCGAGCTGTTCGAGCTCGATAACGCCACCAACGCGCGCCTGGTGGCAGAGTACGGCGGCGCGCCAGGAATTGGCGTGGACGAGCTGGTTTTTGGCGTGCCGCACTTTCGCATCATCAACGCCGCCTACACGTATGCCCGCCCGGAAGGGGCGCGTTTCAACGATGGCGAACGGGGCGCCTGGTATTGCGCCTTCGACATGAAAACGGCGCTGGCCGAGATCATTTTCCACAAGACCGTGGAATACCAGGAAATCGACTATTTCGACGACAGCGTCAGCTACCAGTCGCTGCTGGCCGATTTTTCCGCCAGCTTCCACGACCTGCGCGGCCAGGAGCGCTACCAGGCTTGCCTGGACCCGGCCAGCTACATCGCCTCGCAAGACCTGGCCGCCATCCTGCTCGAGGCCGGTTCTATGGGCGTCATCTTCCCCAGCGTCCGGCACGCCAGCGGCACCAACCTGGCCTGCTTCCGCCCTGCCCTGGTGGGCAATGTTCGCAAAGGCGTCGCCTATCGGTTAACATGGCAGGGTACGCCGACGCCGCAGGTGGAAGCCTTGCCAGGCAAATAAACCGCGCGCATCGGCATCCGACTCACCGAACATTGATATTTCGCATGCAAACCAATCCTGAAAAAGACACCGAACTGCGCCTCAAAGTAAACAGCGAAACGGCCCGCCTGGCCTGGAGCGAACTCGAAAAGCACTTCGCCCAAGGCAATGTCGTCTGGATCGCCAACGAGCTGGACCTGGTCGAAGTGGCCGTGCGCATCTCGCACGACGACAAGGCCACCATCACGCAATGGATGGTCGACGGCAAGGTCGCCAAGGTATCGGACCAGCAGGCGCTGGACTGGCAGGCGGCCGATGCGGCCCTGTGGGCCGTCGTCGTCAGCCCGTTCATCCTGGTGCAGCAGGAAAAGCCGACCAAGCACTAAAGGCTGCGCTCGAACAGCAGGCGCAGTGTAGAGGATTTGACAATGCGCAGCAAGCGCATTGTCAGGCCATCATCAATGCCCGCCCCCCAGATACGCGGCGATCACCTTCGGATCATTTTTCAGGCTTTCGGCCGGCCCATGCACGGAAATGCTGCCGTTTTCCAGCACGTAGCCGTAATCGGCCACGTTCAGGGCGGCGGCGGCGAATTGCTCGACCAGCAGCATGGTCACGCCTTCGGCCTTCAAGCGCGTGATGATGCGGAAGACTTCCTCCACCAGGATCGGCGCCAGGCCCATCGACGGCTCGTCCAGCAGGATCACTTCCGGGTTCAGCATCACGGCGCGGGCCATGGCCAGCATCTGCTGCTCGCCGCCCGACAAGGTGCCGGCCAGCTGGTCGCGCCGCTCCTTCAGGCGGGGAAACAGTTCCAGGGCCTTGTCCAAATCTCCCTTGATGTCGCCTTTCGGGCGCGCGCGCGTAAAGCGGGGGAAGGCGCCCAGCAGCAGGTTGTCCGTCACCGACATCGAGGCGAACACGCGCCGCCCTTCCGGCGAATGGGCCAGGCCGGCGCGCGCGATGCGGTGCGAGTCGAGGCCCGTGACATCCTTGCCGCCCAAGGTGACGCTGCCGGATTTGGGTTTGAGCATGCCGGAGATGGCGCGCATGGTGGTGGTCTTGCCGGCGCCGTTCGAGCCGATCAGGGTCACCAGCTTGCCCTTCGGGACTTCGAGCGAAATCCCGTGCAGGACTTCGACTTTGCCGTAGGCGGCGTGCAGATTATGAATGGTCAGCATGGTCTTCCTCTCAGTGCGCCGCAGGGCTCAGGGTGTCGGCGCTGCCGCCCAAATAGGCTTCGATCACTTTCGGATCGCTTTGGACAAGCGCGGGTGCGCCTTCGGCGATCTTCTGGCCGAAGTCCAGCACCGTCACCACGTCCGACAGGGCCATCACCACGTCCATGTGGTGCTCGATCAGGATGATGGTGATGCCGTGCTCGCGTATCTTGCGGATGATGGCCATCAGTTCCTTGATGTCGGGCGCCGTCAGGCCTGCCGCCGGCTCGTCGAGCAGCAGCAGACGCGGGTTGAGGCCCAGCGCGCGGCCGATTTCCAGCAAGCGCTGCTTGCCATACGGCAGATTGCGCGCCTCTTCGTTGGCCAGGTCCGCCAGGCCCACGAACTCGAGGATGCTGGCCGCCCGCTCGCGCGCCGCCGTCTCTTCGCGCTTGTAGCGCGGCGTATGCAGCATCACGTCGAGCACATTCGACTTGAACGTATTGTGCAAGCCCACCAGCACGTTCTCGGTGGCCGTCATCTCGCCGAACAGCTGCACGTTCTGAAAGGTGCGCGCCACGCCGCCCAGCGCGATTTCGGACGGCGTACGGCCGGAAATGACGGCGCCGGCAAATTCCACCTTGCCCACCGTCGGCTTGTAGATCCCCGTGAGCACGTTCATCATCGTGCTCTTGCCCGAGCCGTTCGGCCCGATCAAGCCGTGCACGGAGCCCTGCGTGACGTTCAAGTCCACCTGGTTCAGCGCTTTCAGGCCGCCGAACTGCATCAGCGCCTGCTCCACGCGCAGCAGAGTCGCGCCCTGCTGCCCGCCTTGGGCGTGGTCGAACGGCGCCACGCCGTGCGAAGCGACGGCCTGCACATGGCGCCGGCCCTTGCCGATAAAGCTCATCAAAAAGCCCACGATGCCGTCCTGCAGGTAGTACACGACAAACAAGGTCATCAGGCCGAAGATGGTCAAACGCCAGTCGACCATGTTTTCCAGCTTGTAGGAAAACGCGGCCAGGCCGATGGTGGCGGCCAGGGGCACGAGCACGCCGCGCACGGTGGAGCGTTTTTTCGCCAGCATGAAGGCGGAGCCGATCACGCCCAGCACGGCGGCGGACACAGCGATCTTGCGGAACAATTCGATGTCCGACAAGAGGCTGGGCAGCATGACGACGATCAGGGCACCGATCAGCGCGCCCGAACGCGTCTTGCGTCCGCCCATGATGACGGCCAGCAGGAACAGGATCGTCAGCTCGAAGTTATAGGTATTGGGCGAAATATACTCTTCCGAATACGCATACAGGCTGCCGGCCAGGCCCGCGAAACCGGCGCTGATGACGAACGCATACACCTTGTAGCGGTAGACGGACACGCCCATGCAGTCCGAGGCGATGGGGCTGTCGCGCAGCGCTTCGAACGCGCGTCCCAGGTTCGACTTCAGGATGCGGTGCACCACGACCAGCGAGATCACCAGCAGCGCGGCGACCATGTAGTAGTACTCCACTTCCGTCAGTTTGTGGCCGAACAGGACGGGCTTGTGGATCTTGATACCCATCGGCCCTTCCGTCAGGAAGCTCATCTCGTTGATCAGGATTTGCACGATGGTGCCGAAGGCCAGGGTCACCATGGCCAGGTAGGGTCCCGTCACGCGCAGGGCTGGCAAGGCCAGGATGGCGCCGAACAGGGCCGCGCCCGCGATACTGGCGGGGATGGCCAGCCAGAACGACACGCCCAGCTTGAACACCAGCACGCCCGTGGCATATGAACCGATGCCGAACAGGCCCGCGTGACCGAGCGACACCTGCCCCGTGTAGCCGACGACGATATCGAGGCCGAACAGCAGGATGGCGTAGATCAGGATGGTCTCGGCCAGGTGGATGTAGTACGGGTTCGGGATGACGATGGGGAACAGCGCGAGCGCGGCCAGGCCCGCCGCGCTCAGCGCCAGCATGGTGATTTTCTTGTGCATGTGGTCCTCAGACTTTCTTGATCGCGGCTTTGCCGAACAGGCCGGACGGCTTGACGGCCAGTACCAGCAACAGGAGCAGCAGGCCGGGCACTTCCTTGTAGCCGGTGGAAATGTAGTAGCCGGTGGTCGTTTCCGCGATGCCCAGGATCAGGCCGCCGACGATGGCGCCCACGCCCGACGTCAGGCCGCCGATGATGGCCACGGCAAACGCTTTCAAGCCCAGCGAGGCGCCCATGGTGGCCCCCGTCAGGGTCAGCGGTGCCACCAGCACGCCCGCAAAGGCGGCCGTGGCCGACGACAGCGCATAGGAAAAGGTGATGACCATGCCCGTGTTGATGCCCATCAAACCGGCCGCATCGCGGTCATTGGCCGTCGCCACGACGGCCTTGCCGTAGATCGATTTGCGGTTGAATACTTCGACGGCCAGCATGATGGCCAGCGCGCCGACGATGACGGCCACCTGCATCTGCTGCACGTTGGCGCCAAACACCTGGAACGGCGCGGCCGACAGGGGCGACGGGAACATCAGGTCATCCTTGCCCCAGATGTTTTCCGCCACGTTCTTGAAAATGATGGCCAGCGCGATGGTCGACATGATCCAGCCGAATTCGGACTTGATCTTGATGGCGGGCCGCACGCCTATCCATTCGACGAACACGCCCTGCAAGGCGCCGAAGACGATGACGATGGGGATCATCAGCAGGTAGCTCATGTAGGGCCCGCCGTGGATGGTGCCCACCAGCGACAGGCCCACGAGCGCGCCCAGCATCAGCGATTCGCCCTGGCCGAAGTTGAGGGTGCCGGACGTGGCAAAGGTCAGCTGGTAGCCGAAGGCGATGACGGCATAGATCATGCCCAGCGCGATGCCGCTGAAGACGAGCTGCAGGAAGATTTCCATGGTGTTCCCCGAAGGATGGGAGATAAAAAAATGGCCAGTCCTGATTCCTCAAGGCTGGCCACTGCGCGGCGAAGGTCTGCCAGGCTTATTTCGCGAGGACGACTTTGCCGTCCTTGACTTCGCCGAAGACCGTCAGGTCGGCCGTGATCGCTTCATGGTTGGTCTTGCTGAACGGCTTGTTGTAGGTGGTGACGGCGCCTTCCACCTTCTCATTCAGGTTTTCCAGCGCGGCGCGCACTTTCGGACCATCCGTGCCGCCCGCCTGCTTGAAGGCGGCGGCCAGCAGGTAGATGGAATCGTAGCCTTGCGCGGCCGAGACGGCCGACGGCATGCGTCCGCCCGATGGCTTGTAGGCGGCCACATAGGCGTCGATGAAGGCCTTGCGCTTGGGCGTGCTGGCGTCCTGGATGAAGGTTTGCGGCATGCGCGTGCCATTGCCGTTCTTGCCCGCGTTGTCGATGAAGTTACCCATGGCCAGGGTCCAGCTGCCGATCAGCGGCACTTTCCAGCCCAGTTTTTCCATGCCGTTGGCGATCTGCGCCAGTTCCGGGCCGATGCCGTAGGTCAGCACGACTTCCGCCCCCGCCTGCTTGGCTTTCAGCAGCTGGGCCGTCATATCGACGTCCTTGATGTTGTATTTTTCAACGACAACGGGCTTGATGCCTTTCTTGTCGAGCGCCTTTTCCAGGTCTTCACGGCCCAGCTGGCCATAATTGGTGGAGTCGGCCAGGATCGCCACTTTCTTGAACTTGCGGTTCTCGATCGCTTCATGCACGATCATGCCGGACTGGATGGTGTCATTGGCCGCATTGCGGAAGATGTAGTTTTCCGGCTGGTCGGCGAATTGCTTGGTGACGATGGAACCCGTCGCCACATTGTTCATGACGGGAATTTTCGCTTCCTGGTAGAAGCGCTGCGAAGCGAGCGCCACGCCCGTGTTGATGTAGCCGACGGTGGCGGCGACCTTTTCCTTGTTGATCAGTTCCTGGGCGATCTGCACGCCGCGTTCGTTCTTCGCTTCGTCATCGCGCTCGATCAGCAGCAAGGAACGGCCCAGTACGCCACCCTTGGCATTGATTTCCGCGACAGCCAGCTTGACGCCGTCGCGCATCGACACGCCCATCGGCGCGGAACCGCCCGTAAACGGTCCGGACACGCCGATCTTGATGGGGTCGGCTGCGACTGCCGCCTGCGAGAAACCCAAAACCAAACTTGCCACGAGCAATTTCTGTTTCAAATTCATTGTCATCTCCTCTGCTACAACGTTTTAAATGCCACTTATTTTTATTGTCGTACGCTGGATAACCGCCCCATCGATAAATCATTGTAGGTGAGTAAACATGCACCAGCAACAACTACATATGACGCGTCGCAACATGCAGAAAAGAGCCAATTGCTGGCCCGATGTCAGTCTTTTGTAAGGAAAATATGACGCAAATTGGAACACACTGCACCATTTGGCAACAGCCCTGGCGCCGATACGGGGCCGCCAGGCGACTTCACAGCGAGCTGATCTGGCGCAATACTGCGACTGCCCAGCATGCTAACGTCGGCCATGCCAGCGCGTGCGCGCCGGCCCCGTCAGCCACTGCTACCGCATGGAGGCCATATGCAGCGCCCGTCGAACTCGTCCATTTCCACCCTGCTTCTTTGCGCCAGCGCCAGCCTGCTGCTGGGCGGCTGCGCCGCCAACCTGGCGCCCGTGCGCAGCTTCGCCGAACAGACGCAAAAGGTGTCGCTGCACTTCGAACCCATGCTGGCAGGCGGCGTCCGCAGCTGCATGGACAAGGCCATGCGCAAGCGTCTGATCCTGGCCGAGCGTTTCGATGCGCAAGCGAGCGAACAGGCCGCGCGCGCCGATTGCGCCGCGATCGCGCAGGCCAGCGCGTCGATCGCCAGCCTGAACGACGTCCTGCTGCGCTATGCCCAGACCCTGGCGGCGCTGGCCGATGACAAGCTGCCCGTCTACAAGGAAGAGTTTTCCGGCCTCGGCGATTCGCTGGGCAGCCTCGCGCAGCCGGGCGCCGGCGCGCCCCTGCTCGATGCGGACAAGCTGGCCAAGGTCGTCAAACTGAGCGAGCATCTGAGCCGGCTGGCCACGCAGCGCCGGCAGAAATCGGCCTTGCGCGAATTGCTCGACGAGCAGGAAGCCGTCGATATCGTCAGCAATGCGCTCAAGGAGTATGCGCAGCGCAGTTACCGGGCCGGCTTGCAGGATGAATTGCGCGACCTGGATCTGCTGCGCGGCGCCGTCGATAACGCCGCGCCGCGCGAACCGCTGGCCGCCAACTACATCCGCACGCGCTTGCACCTGGAAGGCCGGCAGTTGCAGGAAAGGGAAAAGATCGTCGCCGCGTATGTCGCCGCCGTCGACGCGCTGCAAGCGAGCGTGGCCGCGCTGCGGGCCAATCTCGACCGCCTGCAGGCGCCGGAACTGGAGCGGCAGCTGGCGCAATTTTCACGCGACGTCGACACGCTGCAGCGGCAAGCGGCGTTCTATGCCCCCGCCCGCTGGTAAGCGGCGCGCACACAGGAGTATCCCATGGCCCCACTGACCGAACTGAGCGAACTGACGAAAGACCAAAGCTACGCCATCGCCGACAGCCTGGCGCAGGCGTCGAGCCTGGTGCTGGAATTGCGCATCCGCGAACGCGAGGCGCTGGCGCCGGACGAGCGCGCGCTGCTGGAACAATATGAAAATCACCTGGACCAGATGGTCGCGCTGTTCCGCGCGTATGGCATTTACCTGACGGCCGAAGGCGCCGAGCAGGCGCGCGTCGACATCGAGGGCGCCATCGCCAAGGGCAAGTCGCAGCTCAAGCGCATCGCCGACATCAAGGCGGCCATCGGCACGGCGGCACGACTGGTCGACCTGGGCGCCGCCATTTTGTCGCGCGACCCGTTCGCCATCGGCGAGGCGGCGGCCAGCTTGCGGGCCAAGCCTAAAAAAGACGCTCAGGCTTGACCCGCCCGCCAGGCAAGCGGCTTACTCGATGCTGAGCACACCCTGGTCCGAGCTCAGATACGTTCCTGCGCCATCGGCCGCTTCGGCCAGGCTCCAGGCGTAGCCGCCGGCCGCCGGTGCCGACGTCAACGCGTAGTGCGCGCCCGGTTTCAGTCCTGTCGCCAGGATGGCGCCGCCGGCTTGGGTAGAGACCCAGTCCATGCGGGCGGCGGGCGCCACGTCGCGGTTGAACAGCACATGCAGCTGACTACCCAGCAACAGCGCCTCGGTGTTGGCCGCGGCAGCCAGGCGTATGGCGCTCGGCGCAGCGGCCGGTCCCGTGCCGCCGTCATTGTCGGCAACGGCCAGCACATGCAGGAAGTACTCGGGCGCGTTCAGGGCGGGCGCCGCGGGCGCCGCCACTTCCAGGCGCCAGACGCCGACATCGCTGGTCGACGATTGCTGCTTGCTGACCAGCGGCGTCTGATTGCGCCACAGGTAACTGCCATCGGCCTGGCGCCGGCGCACGGTGAAGCGGCAATCGGCGCCGTTGCCGGCAACAGCACCAGTTTCGAGATCGGTCTGCGCGCAGCCATTGCCCCCCTCCTGCGCACCGCCCACCTTGCGCACGCTGGCATTGAGCGGCAGGATCGTCTGCGCCGTCAGCATGCCGCCGCCATTGCGAATGGTGGCGATGCGCTCCTGGCCCGCCTTGTAGCCCAGCTGGTACTGGCCATTGCCCAGCGCCGTCACGCCCGACGCGCCCGATACGGGATCATTTGCCGTGTGCAGCAGGAAGGTGGCCGGCAAGGCCTGCTTGCTGCGCACGCTATCGAAGACGACAGTGACCGGCTTGCCCCAGAACGATGGCGAGCGCAGGAACAGCACGTTGCGCACAAAACCGTTGGCCATATCGAGCTTGCTGGACGCATAGGCCTTGCTTGCATTGCCGCTGGTGTAGGTGTACTGCGGCGTATTTTCGTAGCGGACGATGCCGTCGAGCGCATTCGATCCCGCAGGGCTGATTTCCTCGATCGTCGGGTAGCCCTGTCTCGGCGCATAGAACCATTGGCCGCCGTCATTGCTGAATTCCCTGTCTCCGCGCGTGAACCGCTCGTTCTTGTCAAATATCAGCAGCGTATTGTGGGCAATGCTGCGCGTGTAGTAATTCCACCAGTGGCTGCTGCCATATTCTTCATACAAGCCCGTGTCGAGCAGCAGCGGAGCCTTGTAATTGAGCGAAAAACTGTTCTGGTCGAAGTGCTGGTGATTTTCCGCGATAAAGGACGTCGATTTGAATTCCAGTAAGGTGGCATTCGCATAGTCCCAGCTATCACGCATCAGCACCTGGCCCGACGTCCGGAAATGGCGCGACAGTTCCAGCGATTCCAGCGGCGCTGCAGGCAGTTGAACGGGCCACAACAGCCGTTCCAGTATCAAGGCATCGTGCGCGCTGCGCGACGCCACGACATGCTCGCGATAAAACTTCCCGGCCACGCCATCGACCGTATCCGTCACCGCGCCCAGCGCCAGCTGCCCGATCAATGTGCTGCCGAGCGGCGTTGTGAAATTGTCGCCGCTGGCGGGAAAGCTGCCGTCATGGCGCAAGCCGTAGATATACGGATAGATCAGCCTGGCTTGCCAGTCGGCCTGCAACAGGGGCGCCGTGCCCGTACTTTCCAGCGCGCTGCGCCACAGGAGCAGGCGCTCGGGAATGCTCGATACGCCATAGGCAAAGCCCATATGATGGCCGCCGTCGACCGAAATAAGAGCGCGTGCAGCAAGAAAACCCTTTTCGTAGTGCGCATACGACGTTTCAATCATCGGCAACACTTCCGGATGCTCGTCGACGATGGCCAGCAAGCCGACGGTGACATTATTGACGGCGCTGAACGGGTGGCCGCTGATATAGAAACCGGCGATGGACGGCTTCGATTCGCTGCGGTCCCACTGTTCATACACGGGCTTCTTCTTGCAATCAAAACTGGTGCTGGTGATATATAACTGCTGATAGCCGCACATCGAGACAAACAGATTCTCGTGCCCCTGGCCCGTATCGGCGGCGATCGTTTCCTTGATTCGCTGCGCCGTCAGGTCGCGGTAGCTGCCGAAACCCACGGCGTCGGGCACGGCGCGCGCGCCCGTTTCGGCAAACAGCCAGTCGTACAGGATGCCCATGGCGCCGACGCGCCCGCCCGACGACCACTCGCCGCCGGCCACGGAGGGCGTCACCAGCAGCTTGTCGAGGTAATTCAGGGCGCCATTCAGATATTTCGCATTGCCAGTCAGGCGGTAGGCCATGGCCAGCATCTGCGCAGTTTCATAAATCGTGCCGCGGCTGCCAGTGGCCACGTTGCACAGCTCCGGCACGCCGCTGGCAGGGGGAATCAGCGGGCAGGCTTGAAGCGTGCTCACCCGTCCGTCGACACGCTCCATGAAGCCGTACCAGGCCTTGTTGAGCAAAGCATCCATCGCCGGTGCTTGCCACAATTCATGGCCAGCGCCATCGAGCAAACGGAAATTGCGCATGGTTTCGTTGCGCCGCATGCCTATCCTGCTGATCTGCCCATCCGCCTTCCATTCCATCGGTGGCGTGGCGCTGGTGCCGTCGACCGTTCTCCAGCCCGTGGGCACGGCAACGCCATTGACTCTCAAGTCAACTTTATGGGTCTGGCTGTTCCATGACAACTGGATGTTCGACCAGACATCGGGTTTCAAATCGATCCTGGCGACAGACAGATACTGGTCCAGTCCATTGACCTGGAAACCGACCTGGAAACCAAGGCTTTCCCCCGCCGCGCCGGCCAGGCTATCGTAGGAATCGACGTGGCGGATAAAAAAGCCGTTGCGGCTCGGACTGAATTCGCCAAAAATCGGCTGGTTGTCGCTATCGAGCGGATCCTTACGCCCGGCGAACAGCTCCAGGCTGATGCTGCCGCCTGCGGCTGGGAATGCGGCCGGCAGATTTGGCAATTGCGGTTTCAGCGCATCGAAACTGGCTTGATTCAGGAATAGCCTCGGATGGCCTTGCTTGATCGGCGCGGGCAATTGCGCCATCGCGGTAGAGGCAAGCAGGCAAAACATGCCGAGCATGGCATGCGCCATTTTCCTCGGCAAGAACGGTATACCGCTTCGGCGATGGTGAAACATTGTTTTTTGTTGGCGAATCATTTGACTTTGCACACGGGCTCCCGGAATCATCCAGTTAATAAAAAAACCATATGCCGAATACTGCCATATAATTTTTTAAAAAAGCCAATAATGACTATCAAATAACAAATTATTGAAAGAAAATATAAGAAACGGTTTAATAACTTAGCGGAAATTTAGTCGACGCAGCAGCAACGAACCCATGGCCAGGTAAATCATATTTTC
>NZ_JACYMK010000017.1:0-12894 GCF_020858135.1 Janthinobacterium sp. FW305-128
GTCAAGCTGATCAACCCGATCGCGATGGAAGAAGGTCTGCGCTTCGCTATCCGCGAAGGCGGCCGTACCGTCGGCGCCGGCGTGGTTGCAAAAATCATCGCATAAGGAAATGTTATGCTTCCACCCGGGGCGTCCTGGGTGGTAGAATAGCACTCCTCGAAAGTTTTACGTAGGGACGTAGCTCAATTGGCAGAGCGTCGGTCTCCAAAACCGAAGGTTGGGGGTTCGATGCCCTCCGTCCCTGCCACCGTCAAGGTGCAGGGCACCGAAAGTAGAAAAATGTCAAATCAATCCGTGCAAACCGTTAGCACGTCGAGTGACAAGATAAAAGTCGCGCTGGCAATAGTGGCTGCGATTGCAGGAGTAGTCGGGTTTTATTACCTGGCAGGCCAACCAGCTCTGGTGCGTGCAAGCGCGCTTGTGGCTGGTTTGGTTATTGCTGTTGCGCTCTTGTATGTCTCGACGACCGGCCGTGAATTTCTCAATTTCGCCAAAGAAGCTGTGCGCGAAACCAAGAAAGTCGTTTGGCCTACCCGCAAAGAAGCCACGCAGATTACCGCGATCGTGTTTGCCTTTGTGCTGGTCATGGCGATTTTCCTGTGGGGCACGGATAAATTGCTCGAGTTTTTGTTGTATGACGTAATTCTGGGTTGGAAAAAATAATGAGCGAAAATGTGCATGATGAAGCGGCGGAAGAGTCCGTTCCGGGCGACGCTCCGGCAGCGGATACTGGTGCAGCGCTGAGCGTGCCAGTGAGCAGCAAGCGCTGGTATGTCGTGCATGCTTATTCCGGCATGGAAAAAAGCGTCATGCGCGCACTGACCGAGCGCATCGAGCGCGCGGGCATGCAAGACCAGTTCGGCCAGATCCTGGTGCCGATCGAAGAAGTTGTCGAAGTCAAGAATGGCGTGAAGTCCGTCACCGAACGTCGTTTCTATCCTGGCTATGTGCTGGTTGAAATGGAAATGACGGACGAGAGCTGGCACTTGGTCAAGAACACCAGCAAGGTTACCGGTTTCATTGGTGGCAAGTCGAACAAGCCGACGCCGATCTCCGCGCGCGAAATCGACGGCATCATGAAGCAGATGCAGGAAGGCGTTGAAAAGCCCCGTCCGAAAACCTTGTACGAGGTGGGCGAGCAGGTACGCATCAAGGATGGTCCGTTCACCGATTTCAACGGCAATGTCGAAGAAGTCAATTACGAGAAATCCAAAGTGCGCGTCTCGGTCACCATCTTCGGCCGCGCTACCCCGGTAGAGCTCGAATTCGGCCAGGTCGAAAAAGTTTAAGGCGGTTCACAAAACCGTAGCGAGCGGATGTGGGTTGTGGCTGAGAAGCGGAGCTGTGCAAATGCACAGTGAGCATCGGAAGCCGCAAATCGCGCCGCGCAGTAGGTTTGAAAGCGCCACCAGGAGCGTTGCGGTAGTAACAGCAAAATCCGGTCAGAGGAGCCCCGC
Organism: Janthinobacterium sp. FW305-128; assembly: GCF_020858135.1. Taxonomy (NCBI): domain Bacteria; kingdom Pseudomonadati; phylum Pseudomonadota; class Betaproteobacteria; order Burkholderiales; family Oxalobacteraceae; genus Janthinobacterium; species Janthinobacterium sp. FW305-128. The sequence continues at coordinate 1,458 of NZ_JACYMK010000017.1, forward strand.
CAGGGTAGGATCGGCGGGGCGCTACTACTCAATCCAAGATAGGAGCCATCATGGCAAAGAAAATCATTGGTTTTATCAAGCTGCAAGTGCCAGCTGGTAAAGCAAACCCATCCCCACCAATCGGTCCAGCTCTGGGTCAACGCGGTCTGAACATCATGGAATTCTGCAAAGCGTTCAACGCGCAGACCCAAGGTATGGAACCAGGCATGCCGATCCCAGTCGTGATCACCGCGTTCGCTGACAAGTCCTTCACCTTCGTGATGAAGACGCCTCCAGCAACCTACCTGATCAAAAAAGCTGCTGCGATCACCAAAGGTTCGCCGAAGCCACATACCGACAAAGTCGGTACGCTGACCCGCGCACAAGCTGAAGAAATCGCTAAATTGAAAACCCCTGATCTGACCGCTGCCGACATGGATGCTGCTGTACGCACCATCGCTGGTTCCGCTCGTTCGATTGGTATCACGGTGGAAGGTGTTGTATAATGGCTAAGTTATCCAAACGTATCAAGGCTTTGAAAGCCAAAGTCGACCGTACCAAAGTGTACGCTTTCGACAACGCTGTCGCTCTGATCAAAGAGTGCGCAACGGCCAAGTTCAATGAATCGATCGACGTATCGGTACAACTGGGTGTTGATCCTAAGAAATCCGACCAAGTGGTGCGCGGCTCCGTCGTGCTGCCAGCTGGTACCGGCAAAACCGTACGCGTGGCAGTCTTCGCGTCGGGCGAAAAAGCGGAAGCTGCTAAAGCAGCTGGCGCCGACATCGTTGGTATGGAAGACCTGGCTGAGCAGATCAAAGCCGGCGACATGCCTTTCGACATCGTCATCGCTTCGCCAGATACCATGCGTATCGTTGGTACCCTGGGTCAGATCCTGGGCCCACGCGGCATGATGCCTAACCCGAAAGTTGGCACTGTTACTCCTGACGTCGCTACCGCCGTGAAAAACGCGAAAGCCGGTCAAGTTCAGTACCGTACCGACAAATCCGGTATCATCCACGCTACCATCGGCCGTAAATCGTTCGCTGACGCAGATCTGAAGTCGAATCTGGTCGCACTGATCGACGCACTGAACAAAGCCAAGCCAGCATCGAGCAAAGGCGTGTACCTGCGCAAAGTTTCGCTGTCGTCGACCATGGGCGCTGGCGTCCGTGTTGACCAGGCTAGCCTGGCAGCTTAAGTAACAGAATCAAGTCCTGTAGCGCCTTCGGGCGCTGCGGGCGCATCTTTGGGCTGTCTGCCTGGTGTTCACATCAGGCAGGCAGACAATCAAAGACCGTTGGGCCGACTGCGATTGCACATGCAGAAGGTTAATAGGCTTGCCGGCAACGGCAAGTGCCCAACGCAGATGGTGTACCCGAACAAGTTTTGTAGTCCTCATGCTGCGTGAATCCATCCGCTCAGTTTAGTACTTCTTGACTTCGGACGCCGTGTTCGAACCGATGCAAGGCGCTCAACCACTCGGTTGTGATCGCTGAACATCATTTAAGGAGGTTGACCGTGAGTCTCAATCTGAATGACAAAAAGGCCGTCGTCGCCGAAGTTTCCGCACAAGTAGCAAATGCGCAAACGATCGTCGTGGCCGAATATCGTGGCATCCAGGTTGGTCACTTGACGCAACTGCGTGCTAAAGCGCGTGCCCAAGGCGTGTACCTGCGTGTGTTGAAAAACACTCTGGCTCGTCGCTCCGTTGAAGGTACCGCATTCGCCAGCCTGGCAGATGCCATGACCGGCCCGTTGATCTACTCGATCTCGGCCGATGCCGTTGCAGCAGCTAAAGTCATCGCTGACTTCGCTAAAACCAACGACAAACTGGTCATCAAAGCAGGTAACTACGCAGGCAAGCCGCTGGATACAGCTGCTGTCACCGCGTTGGCGAGCATTCCTAGCCGTGAAGTCCTCATTTCGCAGTTGTTGGGCGTTATGCTGGCTCCGGTTTCGGGCTTTGCACGTGGTCTGGCTGCCCTGGCAGCGAAAAAAGGCGAAGGCGCCGAAGCTCCTGCAGAAGCAGCAGCAGAAGAAGCCCCAGCAGCCGCTTAATTGCGCGCGCTTTTTTCTCTCAGTACCAATCTGATGTAACTAACGTAATAAATTTAGGAGTTTCAAAATGGCAATTAGCAAAGACGATATCCTGGAAGCAGTTAGCGCCATGTCCGTAATGGACCTGAACGACCTGGTTAAAGCATTCGAAGAAAAATTCGGCGTGTCCGCAGCAGCAATGGCTTCGGCCGGTCCTGCAGCAGGCCCAGCAGCAGCTGCTGAAGAGCAAACCGAGTTCAACGTTGTGCTGGACACCTTCGGCGCAAACAAAGTTGGCGTCATTAAAGCAGTTCGCGAAATCACCGGCCTGGGCTTGAAAGAAGCTAAAGACCTGGTCGATGGCGCACCAAAAACTGTGAAAGAAGCAGTGTCGAAAGCTGACGCTGAAGCTGCAGTGAAGAAACTGGTTGAAGCCGGCGCAACCGCTTCGATGAAGTAATATCTGTACCGGCGGCAGTTAGCGCCCGAGTCAAAGTCTGAGGTTTCCCCTCGCAAGGGGGGAAATCCGACTTTGGCTCCTTTGTCGTCTGCATCGTATTTGTCATGTAGTTGTAGCAGCAGTTTTTATTCGATTCAAGCCGGAAAGCAGAGCCTTGAGGTTTCGTCTGTGTCACACGCAGCGGTGCAAACGAACACTTGCAAAACCTGAATTTTCTATCCTTTCTGTCACTCACGGAGTGTCCATGCACTACTCATTTACTGAGAAGAAACGCATTCGCAAATCATTCGCGAAGCGCGCCAACGTTCACCACGTTCCGTTCCTGCTGGCGACCCAGCTCGAGTCTTATCATAGCTTCTTGCAAGAGGACATAGCACCGTCCGGCCGCAAGAATGATGGCCTGCAGTCGGCTTTCACCTCGATTTTTCCTATCGTGTCGCACAATGGTTTTGCGCGTCTCGAATTCTTGTCGTACGTTTTGGGCGATCCTGCCTTTGACGTCAAAGAATGTCAACAACGTGGCCTGACGTTCGCGTCGCCGCTGCGCGCGAAAGTGCGCCTGGTGATCCTGGACAAGGAATCGCCAACCAAGCCCGTCGTCAAAGAGATGAAGGAACAGGAAGTCTACATGGGCGAATTGCCGCTCATGACGACCACCGGTTCGTTCGTGATCAACGGCACGGAGCGGGTGATCGTTTCCCAGCTGCACCGTTCGCCTGGCGTGTTCTTCGAGCACGACCGCGGCAAGACCCACTCGTCCGGCAAGCTGCTGTTCTCCGCGCGTATCATTCCTTACCGCGGTTCGTGGCTGGACTTCGAGTTCGACCCGAAAGACATCCTGTTCTTCCGCGTCGACCGCCGCCGCAAGATGCCAGTAACGATCCTGCTCAAAGCCATCGGCATGTCGCACGAGCAAATCCTGGCGAACTTCTTCGTCTTCGACAATTTCAACCTGCGCTCCGAAGGCGCGGAAATGGAATTCGTCTCCGAGCGTCTGCGCGGCGAAGTGGCGCGTTTCGACATCGTCGACAAGTCGGGCAAGACCCTGGTGCTGAAAGACAAGCGTATCAACGCGAAACACGTGCGTGATATCGAAGCTGCCGGCATCAAGCACATTTCCGTACCGGAAGACTACCTGCTGGGCCGCGTATTGGCGAAGAACATCGTCGATGGCGACACCGGTGAAGTCGTCGCTTCCGCGAACGATGAGCTGACCGAAGATCTGTTGGGCCGCCTGCGCGATGCCAACATTTCCGAAATCCAGACCTTGTACACGAACGACCTGGACCAGGGCGCCTACATCTCGCAAACCCTGCGTATCGACGACACCGCCGATCAGATGGCTGCGAAAGTGGCGATCTACCGCATGATGCGTCCAGGCGAGCCGCCAACGGAAGATTCCGTTGAAGCGCTGTTCAATGGCCTGTTCTACAACTCGGACCGCTACGACCTGTCGGCCGTGGGCCGCATGAAGTTCAACCGCCGCATTGGCCGCGATGAACTGACCGGCGCCATGACCCTGTCGAACGAAGACGTGCTGGCCGTGATCAAGATCCTGGTGGAACTGCGCAATGGCCGCGGCGAAGTCGACGATATCGATCACCTGGGTAACCGTCGCGTACGTTGCGTGGGCGAACTGGCCGAGAATCAATTCCGCGCCGGCCTGGTGCGTGTTGAGCGCGCCGTCAAGGAACGCCTCGGCCAAGCCGAAGCGGACAACCTGATGCCGCACGACCTGATCAACTCGAAGCCGATTTCGGCTGCGATTCGCGAGTTCTTCGGTTCGTCCCAGCTGTCGCAGTTTATGGACCAAACCAATCCTCTGTCGGAAATTACCCACAAGCGCCGCGTATCGGCTCTGGGACCCGGCGGTCTGACACGCGAACGCGCCGGCTTTGAAGTGCGCGACGTGCATCCGACCCACTACGGCCGCGTCTGCCCGATCGAGACACCGGAAGGTCCGAACATTGGTCTGATCAACTCGCTGGCTCTGTACGCCCGCCTGAATGAATACGGCTTCCTGGAAACCCCGTACCGCAAGGTCGAAGGCTCCAAGATTACCGATCAGATCGACTACCTGTCCGCCATCGAAGAAGGCCGCTACATCATCGCTCAGGCGAATGCGACCATCAACGACGCCGGCATGTTGTCCGATGAACTGGTCTCGGCCCGTGAAGCCGGCGAAACCATCCTGGTCTCCCCGGAGCGCATCCAGTACATGGACGTGGCGCCAGGCCAGATCGTTTCCGTCGCTGCCTCGCTGATTCCGTTCCTCGAACACGATGATGCAAACCGTGCATTGATGGGCGCCAACATGCAACGCCAGGCCGTGCCTTGCTTGCGTCCGGAAAAAGCGCTGGTCGGTACCGGTATCGAACGCACCGTTGCGGTCGACTCGGGCACCACCGTGCAAGCGCTGCGTGGCGGTATCGTCGATTACATCGATGCGGGCCGTGTCGTGATTCGCGTCAATGATGACGAAGCGCAAGCTGGTGAAGTGGGCGTCGACATCTACAACCTGATCAAGTACACCCGTTCGAACCAGAACACCAACATCAACCAGCGTCCTATCGTGCAAGTGGGCGACCGTGTTGCCAAGCGCGACGTGATCGCCGACGGCGCATCGACCGACCTGGGTGAATTGGCGCTGGGCCAGAACATGACCGTGGCCTTCATGCCATGGAATGGTCTGAACTTCGAAGATTCGATCCTGATCTCGGAAAACGTCGTCAAGGACGACCGCTACACCTCGATTCACATCGAAGAGTTGTCGGTGGTGGCCCGTGACACGAAACTGGGCGCGGAAGAAATTACGCGCGACATCTCGAACCTGGCTGAAAATCAGCTGGCACGTCTGGATGAGTCCGGTATCGTCTACATCGGCGCGGAAGTCCAAGCGGGCGACACCCTGGTTGGTAAAGTGACGCCAAAAGGCGAAACCCAGCTGACTCCGGAAGAGAAGCTGCTGCGCGCGATCTTCGGCGAAAAAGCCTCGGACGTAAAAGATACGTCGCTGCGCGTGCCTTCGGGCATGATCGGTACCGTGATCGACGTGCAAGTCTTCACCCGTGAAGGCATTGTGCGCGACAAGCGTGCCCAGCAAATTATCGATGACGAACTGAAACGTTTCCGTCTGGACTTGAACGACCAGATGCGTATCGTTGAAGGCGATGCCTTCCAGCGTCTGGAAAAAATGCTGATCGGCAAAGTTGTCAACGGCGGCCCGAAAAAGCTGGCCAAAGGCGCCAAGATCACCAAGGAATACCTGGCCGATCTGGACAAATACCACTGGTTCGACATCCGCCCTGCGGACGACGATGCCGCGGTAGCGCTGGAAGCGATCAAGGAATCGATCAACGAGAAGCGTCACCAGTTCGATCTGGCCTTCGAAGAGAAGCGCAAGAAACTGACGCAAGGCGATGAGCTGCAACCAGGCGTGCAAAAAATGGTCAAGGTCTACCTGGCCGTGAAACGCCGCCTGCAGTCGGGCGACAAGATGGCAGGTCGCCACGGTAACAAGGGTGTGGTTTCCCGTATTGTTCCTGTGGAAGACATGCCATACATGGCCGACGGCACGCCAGCCGACGTTGTGCTGAACCCGCTGGGCGTTCCTTCGCGGATGAACGTTGGTCAGATTCTCGAGACGCACTTGGGCTGGGCTGCCAAGGGTCTGGGTATCCGCATCGGCGAAATGCTGAAGGCGCAAACCAAGGTCGAGCAAGTGCGCAAGTACCTGACGACGATCTACAACGACAACGGCCGCGCGGAAGATCTGAACGACTTCGACGACGAAGAGATCATGAAGCTGGCGGAAAACCTGAAAAAAGGTGTTCCATTCGCCACGCCAGTGTTCGACGGCGCCAATGAAGAAGAGATCCGCCGCATGCTGGACCTGGCGTATCCGGACGACATCGCCAAGAACCTGGGCATGACCGCTTCGAAAAACCAGGTGACCATGTATGACGGTCGCACCGGTGAAGCGTTCGAGCGCAAGGTCACTGTCGGCGTCATGCACATGCTGAAACTGCATCACTTGGTCGATGACAAGATGCATGCGCGTTCGACCGGTCCTTACTCGCTGGTCACGCAACAGCCGCTGGGTGGTAAAGCCCAGTTCGGTGGTCAGCGTTTCGGTGAGATGGAAGTCTGGGCACTGGAAGCGTATGGCGCGTCGTATGTCTTGCAAGAGATGTTGACCGTCAAGTCCGATGACGTGAATGGCCGTACCAAAGTGTACGAGAACCTCGTCAAGGGCGACCACGTGATCGACGCCGGCATGCCGGAATCGTTCAACGTGCTGGTCAAGGAAATCCGTTCGCTGGGTATCGATATCGACCTCGAACGCAACTAAACGACAGCACCCTGTCATTTGGTTTGGGAAACACAAAGCCCGGCTGGGAAACCACGCCGGGCAATGTAGTCTCAGGAATATAGAAATTTAATCACCTCTGGAGTGATACATGAAAGCACTGCTCGATCTATTCAAGCAAGTACAGACCAACGAGACCTTCGATGCAATCAAGATCGGTCTCGCTTCGCCTGAGAAAATCCGTTCGTGGTCCTACGGCGAAGTCAAGAAGCCGGAAACCATCAACTACCGTACCTTCAAGCCTGAGCGCGACGGCCTGTTCTGCGCCAAGATCTTTGGCCCGATCAAGGATTACGAATGCCTGTGCGGCAAGTACAAGCGCCTGAAACACCGCGGCGTGATCTGCGAAAAGTGCGGCGTCGAAGTCACCTTGGCCAAAGTGCGCCGCGAGCGCATGGGCCACATCGAGCTGGCCTCGCCGACCGCGCACATCTGGTTCCTGAAGTCGCTGCCGTCGCGTCTGGGCATGGTCCTGGACATGACCCTGCGGGACATCGAACGCGTGCTGTACTTTGAAGCATACGTCGTGACCGATCCAGGCATGACCCCGCTGAAGAAGTGCCAGATCATGTCGGAAGACGACTACGCGGCCAAGTACGAAGAGTACGGCGACGACTTCACCGCCTTCATGGGCGCCGAAGGTATCCGTGAACTGCTGCGCTCGATCGACATCCACCGCGATGCCGAAACCCTGCGCGTGGAACTGAAGGAATCGAAATCCGAAGCCAAGATCAAGAAATACGCGAAGCGCCTGAAAGTGCTGGAAGCGTTCCAACGTTCGGGCATCAAGCCTGACTGGATGATCATGGAAGTGCTGCCAGTGCTGCCGCCGGAACTGCGTCCGCTGGTACCGCTGGACGGTGGCCGTTTCGCGACCTCGGATCTGAACGATCTGTATCGCCGCGTCATCAACCGTAACAACCGCCTGAAACGCCTGATGGAGCTGCGCGCTCCAGAGATCATCACGCGCAACGAAAAGCGCATGCTGCAAGAAGCGGTCGATTCGCTGCTGGACAACGGCCGTCGCGGCAAAGCGATGACCGGCGCCAACAAGCGTCCGTTGAAGTCCTTGGCCGAGATGATCAAGGGCAAGGGCGGCCGTTTCCGTCAAAACTTGCTGGGCAAACGCGTCGATTACTCCGGTCGTTCGGTCATCGTCGTGGGCCCGCAATTGAAACTGCATCAGTGCGGCTTGCCGAAACTGATGGCACTGGAACTGTTCAAGCCATTCATTTTCAATAAACTGGAACTGATGGGTCTGGCGACCACGATCAAGGCCGCTAAAAAGCTGGTCGAGATCCAGGAACCGGTCGTATGGGACATCCTGGAAGACGTGATCCGCGAACATCCGATCATGTTGAACCGCGCACCAACCTTGCACCGTCTGGGTATCCAGGCGTTCGAGCCAGTCCTGATTGAAGGCAAGGCCATCCAGCTGCACCCGCTCGTCTGCGCCGCATTCAACGCCGACTTTGACGGTGACCAAATGGCGGTCCACGTTCCTCTGTCGATCGAAGCGCAGATGGAAGCACGCACCCTGATGCTGGCATCGAACAACATCCTGTTCCCATCGAACGGCGAACCGTCGATCGTGCCGTCGCAGGATATCGTGCTGGGTCTGTACTACGCGACCCGCGAAGCGATCAATGCGAAGAACGAAGGGATGATGTTCCCTGACGTGTCGGAAGTGATCCGCGCCTACGACAACAAGGAAGTCGAACTGACGACCCGCGTCACCGTGCGTATTACCGAATACCCGAAAAACGCCGAAACGGGCGAATTCGAGAAAACGGTTACCCGCTACGAAACGACGATCGGCCGTGCGATCCTGTCGGAAATTCTGCCGAAAGGCCTGCCGTTCTCCGTCCTGAACCGCGCGCTGAAAAAGAAAGAAATTTCCAAGCTGATCAACACGTCGTTCCGCAAGTGCGGTCTGCGCGCCACCGTGGTGTTCGCAGACAAACTGATGCAATCGGGTTTCCGCCTGGCGACACGCGCCGGTATCTCGATCTGCGTCGACGACATGCTGGTACCGCCTCAAAAAGTTACCCTGATCGCGACGGCCGAGTCGGAAGTCAAGCAGATCGAACAGCAATACGCCTCGGGTCTCGTGACCGCCGGCGAGCGTTACAACAAGGTCGTCGATATCTGGGGCAAAACCTCGGATGAAGTCGGCAAGGCCATGATGGACCAGCTCAAAGTCGAAGACGTGATCCGCCGCGACGGCACCAAGTCGACGCAAGAATCGTTCAACGCCATTTACATGATGGCCGACTCCGGCGCGCGCGGTTCCGCAGCCCAGATTCGCCAGTTGGCCGGTATGCGTGGTCTGATGGCCAAACCGGATGGCTCGATTATCGAAACGCCGATTACCGCGAACTTCCGCGAAGGTCTGAACGTTTTGCAGTACTTCATTTCGACCCACGGTGCGCGTAAAGGTCTGGCCGATACGGCGCTGAAAACGGCGAACTCCGGTTACCTGACGCGTCGTCTGGTGGACGTGACGCAAGACTTGGTGGTGATCGAGGACGATTGCGGCACCATGAACGGCGCCGTCATGAAGGCACTGGTCGAAGGTGGTGAAGTCATCGAGCCGTTGCGTGACCGTATCCTCGGCCGCGTGGTGGTGCATGACGTCGTCAATCCTGAAACCCAGGAAACGCTGTACGAAGCCGGCACCCTGATGGATGAAGACATGGTCGAAGAGATCGAGCGTCTGTCCATCGATGAAGTCAAGGTCCGCACGCCACTGACTTGCGACACGCGCTTCGGCCTGTGCGCCAAGTGCTATGGCCGCGATCTGGGCCGCGGCATGCTGGTCAACGCCGGCGAAGCCGTCGGTGTGGTGGCAGCGCAGTCGATTGGTGAACCTGGTACCCAGCTGACCATGCGTACGTTCCACATTGGTGGTGCGGCATCGCGTGCGGCAGTGGCATCGTCGGTGGAAGCCAAGTCGAACGGTACCATCCGCTTCACGGCAACCATGCGTTACGTGACGAACGGCAAGGGCGCGCAAATCGTCATTTCCCGTTCCGGCGAAGTGCTGATTACCGACGACCACGGCCGTGAGCGTGAGCGTCATAAAGTACCGTACGGTGCGACCCTGATCGTCAAGGACGGCATGGTCATCAAGGCCGGTACGGCCCTGGCAACGTGGGATCCGCTGACCCGTCCGATCATTACCGAATACGCTGGTCAAGTGCGTTTCGAGAACGTCGAAGAAGGCGTCACCGTCGCCCGTCAGGTCGACGAAGTGACCGGTCTGTCCACCCTGGTGGCGATCGATGCGAAACGTCGCGGTTCGCTGACCAAGACCCTGCGTCCGCAAGTCAAGCTGATCAACGACGCGAACGAAGAAGTCAAGATCGCCGGCACCGAACACTCGGTGGCGATCGGCTTCCAGGTCGGCGCGCTGATCATGGTCAAGGACGGTCAACAGGTATCGGTGGGTGAAGTGCTGGCACGTATTCCTACCGAATCGCAAAAAACGCGCGATATTACCGGTGGTCTGCCACGCGTTGCGGAACTGTTCGAAGCGCGCTCGCCGAAAGACGCCGGTATGCTGGCGGAAGTCACGGGTACGGTTGCGTTCGGTAAAGAAACCAAGGGCAAGCAGCGTCTGGAAATCACGGACATGGACGGCAACAAGCATGAGTTCTTGATCACCAAGGACAAGCAAGTGCTGGTGCATGACGGCCAAGTCGTGAACAAGGGCGAGATGATCGTGGACGGCCCGGCCGATCCGCAAGACATCCTGCGTCTGCTGGGTATCGAAGCGCTGGCACGTTACATCGTTGACGAAGTGCAGGACGTGTACCGTCTGCAAGGCGTGAAGATCAATGACAAGCACATCGAAGTGATCGTGCGTCAGATGCTGCGCCGCGTACAGATCGTCAATGCCGGCGACACCAACTACATCGTTGGCGAGCAGGTAGAGCGTTCGGAACTGCTGGACGAGAACGATCGCATGGCCGTTGAGAACAAGATTCCAGCGACCTACGAAAACGTCTTGTTGGGTATTACCAAGGCATCGCTGTCGACCGATTCGTTCATCTCGGCCGCATCGTTCCAGGAAACCACCCGCGTGCTGACCGAAGCGGCGATCATGGGCAAGCGCGATGGTCTGCGCGGCCTGAAAGAGAACGTCATCGTCGGCCGTCTGATTCCTGGCGGTACGGGCCTGGCCTTCCACCGCGCACGCAAAGAGAAAGAAGCGTGGGAAGTGGAAGAGCGTCAAGCACTGCTGCTGGCCGAGAAAGCCTCGATGGCTGGCGAAGCTGCCGAAGCGCTGCAGGACATCGAGACCCAGCAACACCACGGCGACGAAGCGTAATCTGCGCTGCTAGCTGACAAGAACGGCACCTTCGGGTGCCGTTTTTTTATGCCCGTTGCACAGCCTTTCACGATGCACGCAAAGAGAAAGAAGCGTGGGAAGTGGAAGAGCGTCAAGCACTGCTGCTGGCCGATAAAACCACGCTGGCCGGTGCAGCCACCGAAGATCTGCTAGAAAATCGAGACCCAGCAACACCACGGCGACGAAGCGTAATCTGCGCTGCTAGCTGACAAGAACGGCACCTTCGGGTGCCGTT
>NZ_JACYMK010000017.1:12991-65527 GCF_020858135.1 Janthinobacterium sp. FW305-128
CCACGGCGACGAAGCGTAATCTGCGCTGCTAGCTGACAAGAACGGCACCTTCGGGTGCCGTTTTTTTATGCCCGTTGCGCGGCCTTCCACGATGCACGCAAAGAGAAAGAAGTGTTGAGTTGCACTGAAAATTGACCCACTTTCCCCACGAATTTGCAACGGAATCTGACCCACGTTAGTAGCACAATTCCACCTGTCTTATCGGCAGGAGATCGGAGTGATCAACGTGGCTCTACTCGGTATCATTCGACGCTGGCACCTTCGTGACCAGATCCCAATACGAGAAATCGCCAGGCGACTGGATATTTCACGCAATACCGTCCTACGCTATCTGCGCTCTGAAAGCACTGAGCCCTCCTATGCGGAGCGGCGATCAGTTAGCGGATTAGACAAATACTCGGTGCAGCTATCCGGGTGGCTCAAGGCCGAGACGACTAAGCCGCGTAAGCAGCGGCGCAATTTGAAGCAGATCCATGAGGACCTGAAAGAGCTGGGCTATGCAGGGTCATACGACCGCGTGGCAGCGTTTGCCAGGCAGTGGAAGGCGGGTCAAACAGAGTGGGTCAATTCTGCGAGCAAACGAACACGCTGCTAGCTGACCGCTGCTAGCTGACAAGAACGGCACCTTCGGGTGCCGTTTTTTATGCCTGTCCGCATTGCCATGCGCGAAAAGATAGCGTGGCAGGCGGTAAATGATGGCAGCCCATTCCATTTGTCTATTCGATTGGCATGCATATCGCTACGGCAGCACATCATTTATATCGCTCACTGAAAAACACGATTTTCGGCTGTCGCTTGTTCGCACCCATTCATTTGTATTTCGCAGCCTATTTATATAAATGGCAAGCGTAAAATGGAAGGTCAACGCATGCATTAGAAGTCATGCTCTTATTACTGGCCAAGATGACGAACAAGATTCCTATGCAGGCATGCATCCTGATACGCTGATAGCTTAATACGGCCGAGTTAAATTACGTCGAGCATGTTTGAATTGATGGACTAAAACCGTGTAACGCGGTTGACGCCAGACTCGTGCAGGTGCGAGGCAGGATGGGTAGACGTGGCGCCGACGAATTTGAAGTGAGCGCTTACAAGAATGGCTGCTTGCCGTTGACGGCTGTTGGCTACTGCTGTTGCGTCATCCCGCTTTGCTGCCCATGGGCTCGCCCAACTGCTGGTGATGACGCATCACGGCGTTGTTGTGGCGTCACGCCCCGTTGCCTGCGCCACGCCAGTTTTCAGTTCATTCATGCTAAGATTTGGCGCATGATTGCCCAAGCCCTGTTTACTCCCGCCCAGCAAAAACTGCTGGGTTTGCTCTTTGTCCGCGTGAATGAAGGCTTTCACTTGAACGAGATCATGCGCTTGACGGGGCTGGGCAGCGCGTCGGCGCAGCGCGAGCTGCGCCGTTTGCATGAGTCCGGCCTGATCATATCGGAGCGGATCGGCAATGTGCGGCGCTTCTGGCCTAACAAGGAAAGTCTCGTGTATCCGGAGTTGAGCGGACTGGTGCAAAAAACCTTCGGCATCGTCGGCGTGCTCAGCATGACTCTGGCTCCCTTGCGTGCCCAGCTGCACCTGGCATTCGTGTCGGGCGCCGCGGCGAAGGGGCAGGACCTGCCCGGCAGCGCCATCGATTTGCTGCTGGTAGGCGAAGAAGCCAATTATGGCGATCTATTGACGGGATTGGCCCCGGCCGAGCGAACCTTACGGCGTAAAATCAATCCCAACCTATATACGCTGGCCGATTATCGCCGGCGGCTGCGTGAAGGCCAGCCATTTCTGCTGCAGGTATTACAGCAGCCGAAGTTGTTTGTCATCGGCGATGAATCGCTATTGCAGGCGCTGGCATTACCGGATTCTTCATTACAAGCGAATGACATGCCATCTGTATTCTAAAGGCCGGGCCTGGCATTCAATTTCAGGTACATGAAATTGTTGGCCAGAATAATATCTGAGGCGGATTGATCGTATGATGAATAAACTACAGGCTTTCGGTTTAATTGTTTCCCAAGCGGTGCGCGGAGAATTAACGTTTCCCACGAGCGTTAATTCAGCACTGCAATTGCAATTGGCCCTGGCTGAACCGGACTGCCATATCGACCATGCGATCAAGCTGGTACTGGCCGAGCCCTTGCTGGCGGCGCGCACGGTCGCGCTGGCCAATTCGGCCGTGTACAGCCGCGGCGATGCGGCGCCCGTGACCAGCGTGCGCGCCGCCGTCATGCGCATGGGCTACCGCAATCTGTACGCGCTGGTGGCGGCCATGGTGGTGCGCCAGTTCGGCAGCAAGATCATCGACCCCGTGCTGCGCCAGAAGGCGACCCAGCTGTGGGAGCACACTGCCCACGTGGCGGCGCTGGCGCACGTGCTGGCCCGCCGCGTGACGAACGTCGATGCCGATACGGCGCTGTTCGCCGGCATCGTGCATGAGGTGGGCGGTTTTTACCTGTTGTCGCGTGCCGATGAATTTCCCGGCCTGCTCGACGACGATGCCGATCACTGGATGGAGTCCGCCGAAGAAATTATTTCCCGCGAAGTCATGAAGAAGCTGCTGATTCCGCGGGCCGTGAGCGAAGCCATCGAAGGCTTGCGCGATGGCTTGCTGTCCATTCCGCCCGACTCCCTGCTCGACACCTTGTTGTTGGCCAAGCAACTGTCGCCCGTGCCCTCGCCCTTGCAGGTGACGTACGTGGAAATGCTCACGCCCTCCGATTCCGTCATCGATTTCATTATCGACAACGAGACCCTGCAAAGCATCCTGGCCGAATCGGACGAGGAAGTACGCTCGATGAGTGCCGCGCTGCTCGTCTGAGGTCAGCGTATTGCTTGTCTGACCCGCCCACGCCGTCTGCCAGCATGCCTGCCGGGACCGGTCAGGGGCCGGGATGCAGTACGACCTTGATGCATTGCTCCTGCTTCTTCTGAAAGATCTCGTAGCCGTGCGGTGCTTCGTCCAGGCTCAAGTGATGGGAAATGATGGCACCGGGATCGAGCTCGCCCCGTTGTATCCGTTCCAGCAGCGGCTGCATGTAGCGCTGCACGTGGGTTTGCCCCGTCTTGATGGTCAATGAACGGTTCATGATGGAGCCAAACGGGATCTTGTCGCTGAAGCCGCCATACGCGCCCGGCACCGAGACGACGCCGCCGTTGCGGCATGCCATCAGTGCTTCGCGCAGGGCTGTGGGGCGGTCCGATTCCAGTTTCATCGTCTGCTTGAGGCGGTCGTAGATATAGCTGACGCCGGAACCGTGCGCTTCCATGCCGACGGCATCGATGCAGGCATCGGGCCCCCGTCCTCCCGTCATTTCCCGCAGGGCATCGGGCACGTCCACCGCATCGAAATGCAGGGTTTCGGCGCCGGATAGTTCGCGTGCCATGCGCAGGCGTTCCGGGTAATGGTCGATGGCGATGACGCGCTCGGCGCCGAGCAGGAAGGCGCTCTGGATGGCGAACTGCCCCACGGGGCCGCAACCCCACACGGCCACCACCTGGCCCGGCGCGATGGCGCACGCTTCGGCCGCCATGTAGCCAGTCGGCAGTATGTCAGAGAGAAACAGCACTTGTTCATCCTTGAGCTCGTCCGGAACCTGGATGGGGCCGACGTCGGCAAACGGCACGCGTACATATTCGGCCTGGCCGCCCGCATAGCCGCCCGTCAGGTGGGAATAGCCAAAGATGCCCGCGCCCGAGTGGCCCCACATCTTTTCCGCCATGTAGGCGTTGGGGTTGGAATTCTCGCACACCGAGTACAGCTGTTGCTCGCAAAAGAAGCAGCGTCCGCAGGCGATGGGAAACGGCACGACCACCCGTTCTCCCACCTTGCGCTTGCGCACCGCGGAACCCACTTCCACCACCTCGCCCATGAACTCGTGGCCGAGGATGTCGCCTTGTTCCATGGTGGGCACGACGCCATTGTAGAGGTGCAGGTCGGAGCCGCAGATGGCCGTGGAACTGACCTTGACGATGGCGTCGCCGGGATTGAGGATGGCGGGATCGGGCACTTGTTCGATCCGCACGTCGCGCTTGCCGTGCCAGCAATTGGCTTTCATGACACACCTCCGTTTGCTTGCGGTCGAGGGGCAGCGGCCGCGCCGCCAGCCTTGTGCAGCAGGCGCGCCTTGAAGCTGCGCTTGCCCGATGGCTGGCCCTCAGTGGTGCTGACCTCGCCCGTTTCCATCCACTGCTTGAAGCGGCGCAAGGTGGTTTCGATCTGGTAGGCGGGTGCCTGGCTGAACAGGCCGGCCACGGCCGCGCCCACCTTGCCGGCTGGCGGCTGCATGTGCAGTTGCATGGTGACCACGGTGCCGCGTCCGCCCGGTGCGGGCGACAGTTCCAGCGCTCCCGTTTCGGCATGGTTTTCCGCCGCGCGCCAGCGCATGCCCTGGCCCGGACGCTCTTGCGTCAGTTCGCCTATCCACTCGCCTTCGACGCTGTGCCAGCGCGAGCGGCGCGCATCGATCACCTGCACCGACTGCAGGCCCGGCATGAAGCGGGGCAGGTTTTCCAGGTCGCGCCAGGCGCGGTAGCAATCGTCGGCCGACCGGTTGACGATTACGCTCTTTTGCAGCGCCAGTCCCTGTTCGCCTGGCGCGGGCAATTCGCTCAGCTTGCGCGGCGCCAGTTGGGCGCTGGCGATATAGTCGATGGCCGTCACGCCTGCCACCACGGCCGCCGTCGCCGCCAGGCGCGTGCGCGCGTGGCGCCGGCTGGCCATGGCCACGCCCAGCAGTGACAGGTCCATGGCGTCGCCGGCGATGCGCGACCAGCGCCATGCCGGAGCGGTTTCGCCGCGCAGCAAGGCCGCGCCACATGCCATTTCGCGCAAGCCGATGGCGCGTATCCAGAAAGACGAGACGCCGCGCAAGCCGCTGGCCCGCGCCAGGCCGCGCGGCGCCACCAGCTGGGCCAGGCCCAGGCCGATGCTGAGCCAGCCAAGCGCCGTGATCATGGCATGGTTGCCGCGTGCGGTATCGTCGGGAATGTGCCGCTGCGGCCGTCCATTGGTCTGGCCGCGCGCACTGGTGTAGTGAAGAATGGCGTCATGCCCATGATCGGGCATCTCCGCTGATGTTTGCCAGGCGGGCGGGCCAGCCGTGGCGGCGTCGTTCCTGTCTTCGCTTTGCATGCTGCCTCCCTTCTGTGTCTGGGAGTTAGGCAGCATTGCCTGGTACGCGTTCCGGCAGGCGTGTGCGAGATGCGCTGGATCTGTGCCAGATCAAATATCGGCACGAAAAAAAACGGCAGCCCCAACTGGCGCTGCCGTCCTCGCAAGAGTGGGCTAGCTTACTTCTGCTGCGCGATCCACCGGTCGACCTTGGCTTCCAGCAGTTTCAGGGGCAGGGTGCCGTCACTGAGCACCACTTCGTGGAACTTCGGCAGGCTGAACTTGTCGCCCAACGCCTGCTGGGCGCGCTGGCGCAGTTCGACGATTTTCAGCGCGCCGATCTTGTAGCCCAGCGCCTGGCCCGGCCAGGCCATGTAGCGTTCCGTTTCGCTTTTCGCCACGGCGTCGTAGCCGAGGGTATCGCGCATGTACTTGATCGTCTGCTCGCGCGTCCAGCCCTTGGTGTGCAAGCCCGTGTCGACCACCAGGCGCACGGCGCGCAGCATCTCGTCGTTCAAGTGGCCAAAATACTGGGCCGGATCGTCGAACAGGCCCATTTCCTTGCCCAGGGTTTCCGCATACAGGGCCCAGCCTTCCGTGAAAGCATTATTGCCGCCGAAACGGCGGAAGTTCGGCAAGTCCATCTCTTGCACCAGCGCCAGGTGGAAATGGTGGCCAGGCTTGCCTTCGTGCAGGAACAAGGTGGTCATGCCCGTGTCGCCATACAGTTTCGGATCGGTGACGACGGACCAGAATACGCCCGGGCGCGAACCGTCGGCGGCCGGTGCCGTGTAATGGTCGGCGGCCGTATCGCGGCTCAGTTCAGGTTCCAGGCGCAAGTCCAGCGGTGCCTTCGGCACCAGGGTGAACAGGGCTGGCAATTTGCTGTCGAGCAGCACGTTCAGCTTGCGGTAGACGTCGAGCACTTCCTGCTCCGTCTTGAACGGGCGGTATTTCGCCTGTTCCGACACCCACACGGGCAAGCCGGCGGCCGGGCCGTTGTAGCCCATCTTCGGACCGACGATCGCGTATTGTTCCTGGATGCGCGCGACTTCCTTCAGGCCGATGGCGTGGATCTGGTCCGGTTTCAAATCCGTGGTGGTGCTGCTGGCCACGCGCGCTTGGTACCAGGCTGCGCCATCGGGCAGGGCGCTCCAGCCGCTGCTCGTGCGGCTTGCCGGCAGGTAATCGCGTTCCATGAAGGCGGACAGGCGCTGCAGCGCGGGCATCAGCTTGTCCTGGATGGCGGCCGTGTACTGTTTCGTCAGGCGCGCCTTGTCCGCCTCGGAAAAGCTGGCCGGCAAGTTCTTGATGGGCGTGTAATACACGCTGTCCTGCGGCGTGGCGCTGACGAGCTTCTTGAATTGCGGCAGGGCCGACTCCGTCAGTGCCTTCGGCAGCACGATGCCCTTTTGCATGCCGACTTTCATGTTGGCGATGGCCTGGTCTATCCAGCCCGGCAACTGGCTGATACGGCTCAGGTAAGCGTCATACTCCTTGACCGAGGTCAAAGGCTGCGATGCCTCGCCGCCCGCATAATTGGCCAGGGTGACGGGCATGCTGTCCATCTGGTTCAAAGGCAACAGGTATTCGGGGAAGCGCTCGAAGCTCAGCGCCGTCGCCAGTTCATAGTCGAGGATATCGTAGTTGATCTGGTCCTGGTGCGACAGCTGCGCGCGGGCGATGCTGCGCAGGGTCTTCTGGTACTGGCGGTACAGGGCGAACTGTTTGGCGCGCGCGGCGGGCACGATGGCTGAACCGAGCTGGTCGTCAAAACGGTTGTCGCCGCTTTCGGTGGCATTGATCGGCTCGAAACGGGCCTGCGCATCGTAGTACTGGTCGGCCAGCACTCGCAGCTGCTGCTTCGCTTTGGGCGCGCTGACGGCCACGGTTTTGCCAGCGGACGGGGTCGCTTGCGCCATGGGCGCATGGGCGAGCAACAGGGAGATGGCCAGGGTGCCGAGGGTGCCGGCGGCAAAACGATGCTTCATGCGCGATGTCCTTTGTAAGGAGGGAATGAACGGAGGCGTTGGGGGTCGGGGTGGCCGGTCGCGATGGAGCAGCCGGGGCGTAAGCATACGCCATTGCCCAGTGCGTTTGGATAAATTGTGCGGAAGGAATGTTGCTATTTTGCCGTAGGCGGCAGGGCCGCTTTCATCGCTTGCCAGTGGCTGCTGGTCAAGGGACGGCAGGCCGGGCAGGGCGTGGCGGCGATCAGGCTCTCGATCTGCTCCGTGCGCGCCGCCGTTTGCGGGTGCGAGGAAATCCATCCCGGCACCTTGGCCTGGTCCTTGTCACTGAGCTTCTGGAAAAAGCGCAGCATGCCGTCGGGGCGGATCTGTGCGCGCTGCAAGGCCAGCAAACCGAGCCGGTCCGCCTCTTCCTCCATGTCGCGGCTGAAATACAGGGTGCCGGCCTGGTGCGCCAGCATGGCGGCCACGGCGCTGATGTCGCCGATGGTCACGCCCACCAGGGCGCCCCAGCCCAGGCTGCTGATCATCTGCCGCAACGAATGGCGCTGTTCCACATGCTGCACTTCATGCGCGAGCACGCCGGCCAGCTCGCCCGGGTCCCCCGCCTGGCGCAGCAAGCCCGTATGCACGACGACGATGCCGCCCGGCATGGCAAACGCGTTGACCGTGTCGTCCTGCTTGACCAGCCAGCGGTACTGGTAGCGCGACCCGGCCGTCAGCGTGCGGCCGATGTCCTGCACCGTCTGCTGCGCCACGCCGTTCTCAACGATGCCGCCCTGCGCGCGCACTTGCGCCAGGGCCAGTTCGCCCAGCTGCTTTTCCGTCGAGAGGGGAATCCATCCCGCCAGCGCGCCGATGGCGTTGCCTCCTTGCCACCACAACAGGGCAGAGGCGACGACGGCCGCGCCCGTCAAGCCGGCCAGCCAGCCCGACACCTGCCGCCGGTTGCGCTGGCGCTCGCCCCACAGGCGTTGCAGTTGCGGCTGCAGCGCGGCCGGCGCTTCGCGCAAGACGATGGCGATGTCGTCCGCCGTCAGCGGTTTGAGCGACGCTTGCCTGCCTTGCGCATCGAGCCAGTTGAGGAACAGTTCCGGCCCGTCGACACCGCCCACGCTGACGACCAGCTGCGCCACGTCCAGCGTGGGGCCGGGCGCATCGATGGCCAGCTGGCTGCCGAAGAAATGCGCGCTGACGGCCGTGCCGGCCGGGCCGCCATCGGGGCCGGCCAGCAGTGCCTGGAATGGCGTCATGCTGCGGCCTCGGCAAAGCGGCTTTCGTACAGGGCGGCCATCAGGTCGGACTGGCTGATGATGCCGGCCAGGCGTTCTTCCTCGTCGAGGATGGGGATATGGTGATAGCCGGCGTCGGCCATCAAGGGCACGAGATCGATGATGGGCGTGCCCAGGCGGGCCGTGTGCGGCGACGGCGTCATCAGCTGGCCCACCGCTTCCGGCTTGTCGCCGTGGGACAGGCCGCTGCGCTGCAGCAAGCCGCGCAGGCGCTGGCGCATGCCCTGGTAATCGTCGAGCCCGCCATGGCGCAGGAAATCCGTCTGCGTGATGATGCCGATGACGCGGCGCGCCCGGTTCACGACGGGTAGCGCACCCACATCGTGCTCGCGCATGGTGCGCCAGGCAACATCGAGCGGCGTGCCGAATTCCACGCTGAGTACGTCTTTCGACATGATGTCGGCGCAAGTGACGACGCCGAAGCGGCGCTGGTAGGCGCGCATTTCCGTTTGCAGGAAGATCGCCTGCAAATCGTCGCGGCTGATGTCGAGCACTTCGCTGTGCTGGCGCAAGACGGCATCGAGGTCATCCGGTGAAAAGCCCAGGCGGTTGCTGGGCACCTCATCCTTGGTGGCGTGCGGATGCGGCGCGACCAGTTGCTGGACGTGCGGGTAGCGGCGTCCCGTCAGGTTGTTGTACAGCACGGCGCAAGCGACCAGCACGGCGGAATTGAACAGTACGGTGATGAAGACGAATTCAAAGCCGGCCGCATGCACGCTGGCGCCGCCGACGACGGTGGTGAGCGCCACGGCGCCGCCCGGCGGATGCAAACAGCGCAGGGCAAACATGGCGCCGATGGCCAGGCAGGCGGCCAGCGCCGCCACGCCCACGCCAGATCCCAGCCACTTGACGCAGGCCATGCCGACCAGGCCGGAGACGACGTTGCCGCCCACCACGGACCACGGTTGCGCCAGCGGACTGGCCGGCAGGCAGAACAGCAGCACGGCCGAGGCGCCCATGGGCGCGATCAGATAGACGCTGGCGCTGTCCGGGGCCAGCAGGAAATGGCAGATCAGGCCCGTCAGCAGCAGGCCGCAGATGGCGCCCGCGCAGGCGCGCAATTGTTCGCGGCGGCTGCCGTTGTTCGGTTGCGGCAGCCAGCGTGCCAGGAAAGAAGTCGTCATGGGGAGGGCGCGTTCGGGTCGCGTTGCTCAGTGTCAGTGTGAGCCCGATATTATCCCATGCGTTCCATTTCGCTGCCGGTGGGCATTAATCCTCGGCGCAGACCGCCTGCAAGCCGTGCCGTGCCAGCAGTGTCCTGGCGGCCGCGATGGCGGACGGCGCCGGCTCGCTGCTGGCGCAGGCATAGATGTCATTGAGGACCACCGCCGCATCTTTGCCCGTGACGGCGGCCATCAGCTCGGCCAGGTTGCGGTCGGAAAAGTGATCATATAGCAGGGCCAGCACGGCGAAATATGCCGTATCGGGCATGCCGCCGGGATAGGCGTCGCGCAACATGCGCGCGGCGCCGGACAGCGTTGGGTGCAGGGTCTCTGGCATGGTCAAGCAGGTACTCCTTCGCGGCGTTTATACGTTTTCCACATAAGCACAGTGCAATTAAATGGTGGATATTTCTTACAAGCAGGCATATTCTAGACAATCACGCCCGCTGGCAGCTGTTCAGCTGGCTTCACGATTTCTCTCAGGAGCCCCGCATGCGCCTTTCCCGTTTCGTCGCCCCATTCTTTGCCAGCCTGCTGCTTGCCGGTACCGCCATTGCCGCCGCCCCCACACCGGCCAACCCGGTCGCCACGCCGCATCTGCCGTACAACGCGGCGGCCGACGCCAAGGCCGACGTGGCCCGCGCGCTGGCCGAGGCCAAGGCGGCGCACGTGCCTGTCTTGCTGATCTTTGGCGCCAACTGGTGCGAGGATTGCCGCGCACTCGACAAGGCCTTGAAGGAAGGCAAGAACGCCGAGCTGATGCAACAGCAGTTCAAGGTCGTCAAGGTCGACGTGGGTAACTTCGACCATAACCTGGACGTGGCGCAAGCCTATGGCAATCCGCTCAAGAAAGGCATCCCCGCCGCCGTGCTGGTCTCGAGCGACAACAACCAGGTGCTGTACGCCACCAAGGGCGGCGAACTGGCGAATGCCCGCCGCATGAGCGAGAGCGGCATCTATGATTTCTTCAAGCAGGCCGCCAGCGTGAAAGCGCCGGCGATTTAATCGTTTTCAAACTTCCTTAAAACTCTTCCCACGCATCGCTGGCCGGCGCTTTCGGGCGCGCTGGCGTGGGCAGCATAGGCTTGTGCGCTGGCTGCCGAGGCTGCTGCTGCTGCTGCTGCGCCGCATGCCCCGTTTCTTCCAGCTTGAAAACGCTGACCACCTGCGCCAGGCGTCCCGCCTGGTCCTGCAGCGATTGGGCCGCCGCCGCCGCTTCTTCCACCAGCGCTGCATTTTGCTGGGTCGCGTCATCCATCTGCGTGACCGTGGCATTGACTTGCGCGATGCCCTGGCTCTGCTCCTGGCTGGCTGAGGCGATCTCTCCCATCAGGTCGGCGACTCTTTGGACGGACACGACGATGTCCTGCATGGTGGCGCCGGCCGAGTCGACCAGCTTGCTGCCCGCTTCGACCTTGCTGCCCGAGTCGACGATCAAGTCCTTGATTTCCCGGGCTGCTGCCGCTGAGCGTTGCGCCAGGCTGCGCACCTCGGTTGCCACCACGGCAAAGCCGCGGCCCTGTTCGCCCGCGCGGGCCGCCTCGACGGCAGCGTTCAGGGCGAGGATATTGGTTTGAAAGGCAATGCCGTCGATCACGCCGATAATATCCGCGATCTTGCGCGAACTTTCCGTAATCGCGCCCATCGTCTGCACGACTTGGCCGACCACTTCGCCGCCTTTGACGGCGTGGCCCGAGGCCGACACCACCAGCTGATTCGCCTGGCGCGCGTTGTCCGCATTCTGTTTCACGGTCGACGTCAGCTCTTCCATGGCCGCCGCTGTTTCTTCCAGGCTCGATGCCTGGGCTTCCGTGCGGGCCGACAGGTCCAGGTTGCCCGACGCGATCTGGCTCGATGCACTGGCAATGGCCCCGGTACTGTCGCGAACTTCGCGTATCGTCACGTTCAGCGACGCGACGAAGCGGTTGAAGGCAGCGGCCAGCGCGCCGACCTCGTCTTCCGATTCCACGGGCATGCGGCGGCTCAAGTCGCCATTCCCGCTGGCGATTTCACTGAGCATGTCCGCTGCCCGCGCAACAGGCGCGGCGATGGCGCGGCTGATGACATAAATGATTGCCAGGGCGATACCGCCACCGACCAGGCCGGCAATCAGGGCGGCGATCAGGGCCGAGCGCGTGACATTGCCCAGCACTTCCGCTTCCGGCACTTCGGCCACCACGTACAGGTTCAATTCCGGTATGAAAGAGGCCGCTACGAGTTGCTTGCCGCTGGGCGCCGCATAACTGACATAGGTGTATTTGTTGCCGGTCAGCAGAGTCTTGCTCAACGCTTCGTCAAAACCTGGCAAGTCCTTCAATTGATGCTTGCCGTCGGCTAGGGCCGGGTCACGGTGGATCAGCAGGCTGCCGTTGGCGCGTACCAGGTAGACATAGCCGGTCTGGCCGACCTTGTAGCTGCGGATGGTTTCGGCCATGGCGTCGACGCTCAGGCCCATCCCGGCGATGACGGCCTTGCCGCCAGCCGTCTGGCCCCGCGCGTTCAGGAACAGCATGAAGCTGCCCGAGGCCGGATCGCGGTCCAGATTCACCGTGTGCAGTTTGTTTTCGTCGAGCATGCTGAAGAACCAATGATCGGCGGGCTGTTGCTTGTCCAGCGTGCGGATCAGGCCCGCATCGGTCATGTACCGGGACGCAGTTTGCGAACTCCAACTGACGACGGCCGCCTTGTTTTTTTCCTTGATCATCTTCGCGTAGCGCTGAAAAGTGGGCAAGCCGCTGTCGGCCAGGTCCGCGTCTTCCCAGTCCTGCAGAAAGACATCATTGGCCATCGTTTGCACCACCGACAGCGGCTGATTGATCTGGCGCAGCACGTCGTTGCGGATCTCGCCCACCTGGGCCGGCAATTCTTGGCTGACGACGCGCTCGCGCACGTAATCGCTGCTCATGCGCACGCTGAGGAACGATGAGATGCCCATGAAAAGCAGCAGGCACAAACCCATGCTGAACATCAGTTTTTTCTGGATGGAAAGATGGCGAAGCAGATGCATGGACGACCCTGGGAATGGGCCCGCGCGACCGGCAGAGGTTGCTAGAAAGGTACGGGCAAGTGCGCAGTATAGCGACGGATAAGGGCGATATAGTGGAGGTATGCCGTATTTAATGGGGTTGTGTTGCTGTATGGCAACGATTATAAGGTGTTAACATGCGTGCTTTTCATGTATACCGGCACGGGGTGGAAAATCGTTCAGGCAGGCAAGCCGTGGGCGATCAATTCCAGCGGCAATTCCGTGCTGTACTTGATTTGTTCCATGGAAAAGGCGGACGACACGCCCGTCAGTTGCGCGGCCTTGATGAGTTTTTTATAAAACGTGTCATAGCCCTTGATGTCGGTGGTGACGACTTTCAGCAGGTAGTCGATGTCGCCGCTCATGCGGTGAAATTCCTGTACCTCGGGCAAGACGATGACGGCGGCGGCGAAGCGGCGCAGCCATTTTTCATCGTGCTGCCCCGTGCGCACGCTGACGAACACCGTCACGGGCAAACCCACTTTTTGCCGGTTGACGATGGCCACGCGGCTCTCGATATAGCCGTCTTCCTCGAGGCGCTTGACCCGCTTCCAGCACGGCGTGCTGGACAGGCCGATCTTTTCGCTTAGGGCGGCGATCGACAGGGTGCCGTCCTGCTGCAGGGCGGCGAGGATGGCGCAGTCGAATTTGTCGAGCGAGGCGTTTGGTGAATTCATTTTAATATTCCGGTTTTTATAGCATGAACATGCTGCATAGTAGCGTAGTTGCAGTGTCTTTTGGCATATCTTCACGGGGACCGGCCGGTAGACTATCGAGATGGCCCAGCCGCCTGCGCTGCGCCTTTTTAACTGCGCCCTTTTTAAAAAATATTCGGACTGCCATCATGAAAGAAATCTACCTCGACAGCAATGCCACCACTTGCGTGCTGCCCGCCGCCGTTGCCGCCGCCCGGCAAGCGATGGAGCAGGGCTATGGCAACCCCAGCAGCACACATGCGACGGGTTTGCAGGCCAAGGCCATGATGGATGGCGTGCGCCAGCGCGCCAGCGGCTTGCTGGGCGTGGGCGATGGCCGATTGATGTTCAACAGCGGCGCCACCGAGGGCATCCAGACGGCCGTGCTGTCGGCCCTGTGTGCGCTGCGCGAACGGCGCGACGCGGGCAAGCGCATCGGCAGCCTGCTGCTGTATGGCGCGACCGAGCACAAGGCCGTGCCGGAGAGCCTGGCGCACTGGAACCGTTTACTGGGCCTGAACCTGGAAGTGCGCAAGCTGCCCGTCGATGCGCAGGGGCGCCACGACCTGCAGGCGCTCGATGCGCTGATCGGCGAGGCGGCCATGCTGTGCACGATGGCGGCGAATAATGAAACGGGCGTCGTCAGCGATTTGTCCGCCATCGCCCAGCTGTTGCAGGAACGCGGTGCCGACGCCTACTGGATGGTCGATTGCGTGCAGGCGCTGGGCAAGCTGAAACTGAACCTGGCCGCCACGCGTATCGATTACGCACCGTTTTCCGGCCACAAGCTGTATGCGCCCAAGGGCATCGGCATGCTGTATGTGCGCGCCGGCGCGCCGTTTACGCCTTTGATGATGGGCGGCGGCCAGGAAGCGGGCCTGCGTTCTGGCACGGAAAACATGGCCGGCATCGCCGCGCTGGGCGCCGTGCTCGCCGCGCTGGACGATGGCAAGACCTTCCGCAGCCACGCCGACCTGGCCGCGTTCCGCGAGCAGCTGGTGGCCAGCCTGGAACACGCTTTCCCTGGCATCGTGTTCAATATGCCGTTCGATTTGTCCTTGCCGACGACGCTCAATTTTTCCGTGCCGGGCCTGTCCTCGAAAGAGCTGCTGGACCTGTTCGACGCGGCGCGCGTGCGCGTCAGCTCTGGCAGCGCCTGTTCCGCCGCCAAGGCGCTGCCCAGTTATGTGCTGGAAGCGATGCACGTGCCGCAATGGCGCGCCAGTTCCGCCATCCGGCTGTCGTTCGGTCCCCTGATCGATGCGGCGACGGTCGCTTCCGCCTGCGCGCGCATCGAGCGCTGCGGCGAAGCGCTGCGCAGCAGCTGTCTGCTGCCGTCGGCGCTGGCGCCATCGCCGCAGGACGGCATAATCCAGCTGAGCGTCGACGGCCAGTGCACCTGGCTGCTCAGCGACGCCGCCAGCGCCAGTTGCGTCGT
Organism: Janthinobacterium sp. FW305-128; assembly: GCF_020858135.1. NCBI lineage: Bacteria > Pseudomonadati > Pseudomonadota > Betaproteobacteria > Burkholderiales > Oxalobacteraceae > Janthinobacterium > Janthinobacterium sp. FW305-128. The sequence continues at coordinate 27,682 of NZ_JACYMK010000017.1, forward strand.
CATCGATCCCGCCGCCGCGCTCGTGCCGCGTCTGGCCGCTTTCATCCGCTGCCAGCACCTGGCCTTGCGCGCCATCGTGCACACGACGGCGCCAGCGGACCATGGCGCCGCGCGTCTGGCGCTGCTGCAGGAACTCGCTATCGAGCAGGTGGGCCGCGTCGATATCGATGGCGAGCTGGCGCTGGGCCGGCAGCGGCTGCGCCGCATCGAGTGCGGCGAAACCCATGTGTACCTGCTGGAGCAGCGCTTCGCCTTCATCGGCTCCCTGGCGCCCGAGGCGCTGCCCCCCTTGCTGGATGCGGCGCTGCTGACGCAAGACACGGTGCTGTGCGCGTCCGGCGACGACGGCAGCATCTGCGGCACCGTGCGCACGGTGCAGAACGGTAGCGTGCCGGCCGCCGAACTGCAGCTCGACGCGGCCGCCTTGCCCGCCTTCCTGCGCCAGCATCCCGACGCCATCCTCGTCGACGTGCGCGAAGCGTATGAACACGCGGCGTGCGCCGGCACGGTCTTCGAGGGCTGCGAAGTGCGCAGCGTACCGCTGAGCCGCTTGGCGGGGCAGGTGGCGGCCTGGCTGCAGCAGCCGCAGCGCCCGCTGGTGTTTTTCTGCCGCAGCGGTAACCGCAGCGCACGGGCCGCCGCCTGCCTGCGCCGCCTCGGTCACGGCGCGGCATGGCAACTCAACGGCGGCATGGCGATGGCGGAGGCGACGCGCCATCCGCTGGCGATTGCGGCCTGAACTGCTTGAACTTTCTTTCATGAAATATTGCACCGTGCCATCATCGGCACGGTGCGCGTCGCGCCTTTTTTTCCGTTCATTTCCCACCGGCATTTTTCTGCCATTCAACACGCTGATTTCTTTGCTGAAACGTCCCTAAAACACGGAGTATGTACGCTAGCGCACGGTCTTGCCTGCGTCGCCCTCCTACGATGAAGTTCAGAAAATCTCCCTATACCCTGAGATTCGTCGCAACGCTCCGGCGCTTCGCTTTCCGTCTTCGCCAGTGTCCGATCGTGTTCTTCCAGACTGGGCCCGCATGACGGTGGCCGCTGGCTGCCTGCGCGCACCTAGCGAGGCTAAAGTTGAAAGAGTACACAGCAGTTGTCACGCAGCAGATCAAGGAACAGGTTTCCAAAGTCAAAGAAATCTTCCGCGACCATTCCCTTGCACCGGACACCTTCGACGCCGCGCGCGACGATGCCTTGCCCCTGCGTTCCGAGTTATTCAGCGCCATGCAGATGGCCGCCCACGGCAAGCATGTGGCCGCCGGCCATGCGGTGGGCAGGCATCATGGCCGCGACCGCCTGTTGGCGCGCCTGGCCGACAATGCGGCCCTCATCACGGCCACCGTCAACGAACTGACGGCGACTGTCAAAAGCGGGCGCCAGGTCACGCCCGCCTCGGAGTGGCTGCTCGATAATTTTTATCTGATCGAAGAGCAGATCCGCACCACGCGGCGCCACTTGCCGAAGAATTACAGCAAGGAGTTGCCACGGCTGAGTTCCGGCGTGGATGCGGGCTGCCCGCGCGTGTATAAAATCGCGCTGGAAATCATCTCGCACGGCGATGGCAGGGTCGACCTGGAAAACCTCTGCCACTTCGTCGAGGCTTACCAGGACGTGGCCACCTTGACCCTGGGTGAACTGTGGGCCGTGCCCATCATGCTGCGCCTGGCGCTGATCGAAAACCTGCGCCGCGTTGCCGCGCGCGTGGCCGACGACCGCATGCAGCGCGACCTGGCCAACACCTGGGCCGACCAGATGACGGAGATCGCCGAGCGCAATCCCAGCGGCTTGATCCTGCTCGTGGCGGACATGGCCCGTTCGAATCCGCCGATGACCAGCGCCTTCGTGGCCGAATTGTCGCGCCGCCTGCAGGGACAGAGTTCCTCGCTGACCCTGGCGCTGTCGTGGCTGACGCACAAGCTGGCCGAATCGGGCCTCACCATCGAGCAGCAGATCCAGTCCGAGATCGGGCAGCAGGCGGCCGACCAGGTCTCGATCGCCAACAGCATCGGCAGCCTGCGTTTTCTCGGCACCATGGATTGGCAGGAGTTCGTCGAGACCATGAGCGTGGTCGAGCAAACCTTGCGCCTGGACCCGGCCGGCACATATGGCTTGATGGATTTCGCCACGCGCGACAGCTACCGCCACGCCATCGAACGCATCGCCAAGCGCAGCGCGCGCAGCGAAGTGGAAGTGGCCGAGATGGCGGTGCAGCTGGCGCACACGCACGGCAATGGCAATGACGCGCGCCGCGGCCACATCGGCTTTTACCTGGTGGGGCGCGGCGTGCTGGTACTGGAAAAGCAGGCTGGCGCCAGGCTGCCGTTCATCGAGGCGCTGCAGCATACGGCGCGCGCCGCGCCGCTGGCCAGCTATCTGGGCGCCATTGCGTTCCTGACCCTGGCGACGAGCGCCCTGCTGCTCGAGCGCGCCGTGCGCCATGGCGTGCAGGGCTGGCCTCTGGCGGCGCTGGGCGCGCTGGCGCTGCTGGGCAGCAGCCAGCTGGCCGTGGCCGTGGTGAACTGGCTGGCAACCCTGATGACGTCGCCGCATCCGCTGCCGCGCATGGATTACCGGTCCGGCATTCCGTCCGATGCGCGCGGCATCGTCGTGGTGCCGACCTTGATCTACAGCGCGGAAAACGTGGCGGCCCTGTGCGAGGCGCTGGAAGTGCGTTATCTCGCCAACCGCGACCCGAACCTGCGTTTCTGCCTGCTGACGGATCTTGTCGACGCGCAGGCGCAAACCCTGCCCGGCGACGAAGCCCTGCTGAACCAGGCGCAGGAGACCATCCGTGGCCTGAACGAGAAATACCGCGTGGAGGGAGCCGAGTTCAAGGACAACGGCGACCCGGCCGATCCGGAAGAGCTGGGCCATGCGGGGCCGTTCCTGCTGCTGCATCGTCCGCGCCTGTGGAATTCGCAGCAAAACGCGTGGATGGGGCAAGAGCGCAAGCGCGGCAAATTGTCCGACCTGCACGCGTTTTTGCGCGGCGGCGCGCGCGACAAATTCTCGCTGGTGGAAGGCGAGTTGCGCGGCCTGCGCACGATCAAATACGTGATAACGCTCGACACCGATACTCAGCTGCCGCGCGACGCGGCGCGCGAATTCATCGCCACCATGATGCACCCGCTGAACCGTCCCGTGCTCGACGCGGCCGGCACGCGCGTGGTGGCCGGCTACGGCATCCTGCAGCCGCGCGTGGCCGTGGCGCTGCCCAGCGCGAACGCGTCGCGCTACGAGCTGCTGTGCGGCGGCGAACCGGGCATCGACCCGTACACGCGCACCGTCTCCGACCTGTACCAGGACGTGTTTTATGAAGGCTCGTTCATCGGCAAGGGCATCTATGACCTCGACATGTTCGAGCGCGTGCTGGGCCAGCGCCTGCCCGACAATAAAATCCTCAGCCACGATTTGCTGGAAGGCTGTTATTTGCGCGCCGGCCTGCTCAGCGACTCGCAGCTGTATGAAGAATATCCGGCCCGCTACGACGCCGACGTCAGCCGCCGCCAGCGCTGGATCCGCGGCGACTGGCAGCTGATCGGCTGGCTGCTGGGCCGGGTGCCGGGCCGCGCCGGCAAGCGCGAACGCAATCCTTTGTCGATGCTGTCGCGGTGGAAGCTGTTCGACAACCTGCGCCGCAGCGTCGTGGCGCCGGCCACCACCGTGTCCCTGTTGCTGGTGTGGGGCTTTCTGCCGCACGTGGCCTTCTGGAGCGCGGCCGTGCTGGCCATCATCTTCCTGCCGCCCGTGTTTTCGGCCCTGTACGATCTGCTGCGCAAACCGCGCGACACCCTGTGGCGCCAGCATCTGGCCGCGTTCGAGCGGCGCTGCGGCGTGCAGTTTTCGCACGCCATGCTGACCCTCGTCTTCCTGCCGTATGAAGCGTGGATCAGCCTGGACGCCATCGCGCGCACGCTGTGGCGCCTGGGCGTGTCGCACAAGCATTTGCTCGACTGGCGCGCCTCGAACCTGCACAGCTCTTCCGGCAGTCAAGCCGACAGCTGGCGCGCCATGTGGTGCTCGCCCGCGCTGGCGCTGGCCACCTTCGGCGCCTTGCTCTACTGGCGCCCGGCCGCCTTGCCGGCCGCCGCCGTGGTGTTGCTGCTGTGGCTGGCCGCGCCCGCCATCGCCTGGTGGATCAGCCGCCCCATCGAGCGGGCCGTGGCGCGCCTGTCGGCCGAGCAGGGGCGTTTCCTGCATGGCGTGGCGCGCAAGACCTGGGCGTATTTCGATACCTTCGTCGGGCCGGACGACCACTGGCTGCCGCCCGATAACATGCAGGAACACCCGAACCTCGTGGTGGCGCACCGCACCTCGCCGACGAATATCGGCCTGGCGCTGCTGGCCAACCTGACGGCCTACGATTTCGGCTACATCACCCTCGGCCAGTTGATCGAGCGCAGCCGCGCCACCCTGCACAGCATGGGCGAGCTGGAACGCTTCCAGGGCCATTTCTATAACTGGTACGACACGCAAACGCTCAAGGCGCTGCAGCCGATGTACATCTCGACGGTCGACAGCGGCAACCTGGCCGGCCATCTGCTGACCTTGCAGCCGGGACTGGTGGAACTGTACGACGCTCCCATCATCGGCGCGCAAGTGGTGCAGGGCATCCGCACGACGGCGCAGGTGCTGCAGGAATTCATCGCCGCCGAAGGCGAGGGCAAGGGCATGCGCGAGAGCATGAGCCTGTTGCAGGCGCAGGCCGCGCCCGCCACCCTGGCCGAATGGCATGCTTATCTCGCCGCCGCGAACGGCGCGGCCGATGCGCTGCTGTCGCTGACCCTGCAAAGCGAGGATGGCGAGCTGTCCATGTGGACGGGCGCGCTGGCGCGCCAGTGCCGCGCGGCGCTGGCCGAATTGCTGCAACTGGCGCCGTGGGCGGCGCAGGCGGGTGTCGATCCTGCTTGGCTGCGCATGCCGACCCTGCGCGAACTGGCCAACCTGGAAGTGTCCGAAGGCACGCCATCCGAGCTGGCCGCCCTGCTGGCGCAAGGCCGCGAACAGGCGGGCCGCCACATGCGCGACATCGCCCACGCGGCGGGCCAGGCGCGCGACTTCGCGCAGATCGAATACGGTTTCCTGTACAACCCGTCGACCAAGCTGCTGGCCATCGGCTACAACGTCAGCGAACGGCGCCTGGACCCCAGCTACTACGATTTATTGGCTTCCGAAGTGCGTCTGGCCAGCTTCATCGCCATCGCCCAGGGCCAGCTGCCGCAGGAGCACTGGTTCGCCCTGGGCCGCCAGTTGTGCATGGTGGCCGGCCAGCCCGTGCTGCTGTCGTGGAGCGGTTCGATGTTCGAGTACCTGATGCCGCTGCTGGTGATGCCGAACTACCCGAACACCCTGCTCGACCAGACCTACCATTCCGTCATCGAGGCGCAGATCGATTACGGGCGCCAGCGCGACGTGCCGTGGGGGATTTCCGAATCCGGCTACAACACGGTCGACGCCAGCCTGAATTACCAGTACCGCGCCTTTGGCGTGCCCGGCCTGGGCCTGAAGCGGGGCCTGGCCGACGACCTGGTGGTGGCGCCGTACGCCAGCATGATGGGCCTGATGGTGCAGCCGGAAGCGTCGTGCCAGAACCTGCAGCGCATGCAGGCGGCCGGCTACATGGGTCGCTACGGCTTTTTTGAAGCGATCGATTTCACCACCGCGCGCCTGCCGCGCGGGCAGGGCAGCGCCATCATCCGCTCCTTCATGGTGCACCACCAGGGCATGGGCTTTCTGGCCCTCAGCTACCTGCTGCACGACCGGCCGATGCAGCGCCGTTTCGAGTCCGATCCGCTGCTGCAATCGGCCTTGCTGGTGCTGCAGGAACGCACGCCGCAGGCCGGCGCGTTTTACTCGAACACGGCCGAACTGGCGGTGCTGCGCAGCGGCGCGCCCGAGCAGGCCATGCCGATGCGCATCCTCACGCAGGCCAACAGCGCCGTGCCCGAAACGCAGCTGCTGTCAAACGGCCGCTACCACGTCATGGTGAGCAATGCGGGCGGCAGCTACAGCCGCTGGAAAGACCTGTCCGTGACGCGCTGGCGCGAAGACAGCACGCGCGACAACTGGGGCAATTTCTGCTACCTGCGCGACCTCGACGACGGTGAAGTCTGGTCCACCATGTACCAGCCGACCCTGGCCGAACCGAAGAAATACGAAGTGATTTTTTCGGAAGGGCGGGCCGAGTTCCGCCGTGCCGACCATGGCCTCGACCTGTACACGGAAATCGTCGTCTCGCCCGAGGACGACATCGAAATCCGCCGCACGCGCATCAGCAATAATTCGAACCGCCAGCGGCGCATCGAGATCACCAGTTTTGCCGAAGTGGTGATGGCGCCGGCGGCGGCCGATGCGGCCCATCCCGCATTCAGCAAGCTGTTCGTGCAGACGGAAATCCTCGCGCATGAAAAGGCGATTTTATGCACGCGCCGGCCCCGCTCGAAAGACGAGCAGATGCCGTGGCTGCTGCATGTGATGACGGTGCACGATATCGAGCGCTACGAAGTGTCGTTCGAGACGGACCGCGCGCGCTTCATCGGCCGCGGCAACACGGCGCAGCTGCCGCAGGCGCTGCAGGACGACGGGCCGCTCAGCGGCGGCCACGGCTCCGTGCTCGACCCCATCGTGGCCATCCGCTACGTCATCACGCTCGAACCCGACCAGGCCGTCACCGTCGACAGCGTCACCGGCATGGTGGAGCAGCGCGAGGCGGCGCTGCACCTGATCGACAAATACCAGGACCGCCATCTGGCCGACCGGGTCTTCGAACTGGCCTGGACGCACAGCCAGGTGGTGCTGCGCCAGTTGAACGCCAGCGAAGCGGACGCGCAGCTGTATGCGCGCCTGGCCAACGCAGTGATCTACCCGAATGCGGCCCTGCGCGCGGAAGCGAGCATCCTGATCAAGAACCAGCGCGGCCAGTCCGGCCTGTGGGCGTATGCGATTTCCGGCGACCTGCCCATCGTGCTGCTGCAGATACGCGACGCGGCCAATATCGAACTGGCGCGCCAGATGGTGCAGGCGCATGCCTATTGGCGCCTGAAAGGATTGATCGTCGACCTGGTGATCTGGTACGAAGAGCAGTCGGGCTACCGCCAGCTGCTGCACGACCAGATCATGGGCTTGATCGCCTCGGGCATCGATGCGCAGGCGATCGACCGCCCAGGCGGCATCTTCGTGCGCCTGGCCGAGCAGATCGCCAACGAAGACCGCATCTTGCTGCAATCGGTGGCGCGCGCCATCATCAGCGATTTGCGCGGCACTCTGGCCGAGCAGGTCAAGCGCCCGCCGAGCCCCGTGCTGCGCATGCCGCCGCTGCTGCAGGACCCTGCGCGCGAGCATGGCGGCGTGCCGCACCGGGCGCCGCAGCGCGAGCTGATCCTGGAAAATGGCCTCGGCGGTTTCACGCCCGATGGGCGCGAATACGTGATCACCACGGCAGAAGGCAAGCAGACGCCGGCGCCGTGGTCGAACGTGCTGGCCAATGCGCAGTTCGGCACGGTGGTGTCCGAAGCCGGCCAGGCGTACACGTGGAGCGAGAACGCGCATGAATTCCGCCTCACGCCATGGCAGAACGACCCCGTGTCGGACCTGTCGGGTGAGGCGTTTTATGTGCGCGACGAGCAGACCGGCCAGTTTTGGTCGCCCTCGTCCCTGCCCGCGCGCGGCAGCGGCGACTACGTGACGCGCCACGGTTTCGGCTACAGCATTTTTGAGCACAGCGAGGGCGGCATCGCCACCGAGTTGTGCACCTATGTGGCGCTCGATGCGGCCGTCAAATACTCGGTGATCAAGGTGCGCAACGACAGCGGCGTGCCGCGCCGTTTGTCCGTCACCGGCTACGTGGAATGGGTGATGGCCGACCTGCGCGCCAAGTCCGGCATGCATGTGGCCACCGAAGTCGATACGATCAGCGGCGCGCTGTTTGCGCGCAATAACTACAACACGGAGTTTTCCGGCCGCGTCGGCTTTTTCAATACGGACGCCAGCATCCGCTCCATCACCTGCGACCGTAATGAATTCATCGGCCGCAACGGCAGCCTGGCGCAGCCGGCGGCGCTGCGCCGCGTGCGCCTGTCCGGCAAGGCGGGCACGGGGCTGGACCAGTGTGCCGCCATCCAGGTGCCGTTCGAACTGCAGCCGGGACAGGAGCGCGAAATCGTCTTCCTGCTCGGCGTGGGCGGGCGCCGCAATGCCGACGCCAGCACCATGGTGCAGCGCCATGCGGGCAAGGAAGCGGCCCGCATGGCGCTCGACGCGGTACGCGCGCACTGGGACACCACTCTGGGCGCGGTGCGCATCGAAACGCCCGAGCCGTCGCTCGACGTGATCGCCAATGGCTGGCTGATGTACCAGACCATCGCCTGCCGTTTGTGGGCGCGCAGCGGCTATTACCAGTCGGGCGGCGCCTACGGTTTCCGCGACCAGCTGCAGGACGCGATGGCGATGATCCACACGGCGCCGCAATTGCTGCGCAAGCACTTGCTGCTGTGTGCGGCGCACCAGTTTGTCGAAGGCGACGTGCAGCATTGGTGGCATCCGCCGTCGGACCGGGGCGTGCGCACGCACTGCTCCGACGATTACCTGTGGTTGCCGCTGGCCGCCTGCCGCTATGTGATCGCCACGGGCGACGTCAACGTGCTTTCGGAAGTGGCGCCCTTCATCGAGGGGCGGGCCGTCAAGCCGGAAGAGGATTCCTACTATGACTTGCCCATGCGTTCGGGCGAGTCGGCCGACCTGTACGAGCACTGCGTGCGCGCCATCCGCCATGGCTTGCGCATGGGCGTGCACGGCTTGCCGCTGATCGGTTCCTGCGACTGGAACGACGGCATGGACAAGGTGGGCGAACATGGCAAGGGCGAGAGTGTCTGGCTGGCCTTCTTCCTGTACGAAGTGCTGCAGCGTTTCGCCGAGGTGGCCATGCTGCGCGGCGACGCCGCATTCGCCCAGTTCTGCCGCGACGAAGCCGTGAAACTGGCGGCCAACGTCGAGGAACATGCTTGGGATGGCGAGTGGTACCGGCGCGCGTATTTCGACGACGGCACGCCATTGGGTTCGCACACGAACGAGGAATGCCAGATCGATTCGATTTCGCAAAGCTGGGGCGTGCTGTCGGGCGCCGCCAACAAGGAGCGGGTCGCCGGCGCCATGCGCCAGGTCGATGCGCGCCTCGTGCGCCGGGATTCCGGCGTGATCCAGCTGCTCGATCCGCCGTTCGACAAGGCCGACCTCAATCCCGGCTACATCCGCGGCTATGTGCCGGGCGTGCGCGAGAACGGCGGCCAGTACACGCATGCTGCCATCTGGACGGCGATGGCGTTTGCCCGCATGGGCGACGGCGAAAAGGCGTGGGAATTGCTGCGCATGATCAATCCCGTGCGCCATGGCGTCGACGCGCAGGCGGTGGCGCGCTACAAGGTGGAACCGTACGTGGTGACGGCCGACGTGTATGCCGTGGCGCCGCACGTGGGGCGCGGCGGCTGGAGCTGGTACACGGGATCGTCGGGCTGGCTGTACCGCCTGATCGTCGAATCCCTGCTCGGCTTGACGCGCGAAGCGAACGTGCTGCGCCTGGCGCCGGCCATGCCGGCCGAATGGGACAGCTTCAAGCTGCACTACCGCTTCGGCGCCAGCATCTATGCCATCACGGTGGAGCAGGCGCAGGGGCGGCCCGCGGGGTTGTCGCTCGATGGCGTGGCACAGGGCGGCAACAGCATCGCCCTGCGCGACGAGGGCCGCGAGTATGCGGTGCTACTGCTGCTCTAGTTTTGCCACTTCTCGTGTTCGGGACGGCGCCGGCCAGCCAGCAGGATCAGGCCGGCGCCAAATAGCAGCAAATCGCGCGTGCGCACTTCGGGCGCGGATGGTGTCGCCGTCTGGTGGTGACGCAAGGGGGCCGCCATGGCGGCGGCAGGCTGGCTGGCGCAAGCGGCCAGGCACAGCGCCGCCACGTTTCTATTCAACTGCATACATTCCTCAAGAAAGCGCGCTGACCGTTCCGGATCGGCGCGCCGGTATTCATGCCGACGATATTGTAATTATGAGCATGAATATTGTAAATTGGAAATTATACAGGGTTGTCTCAAAATCCCAGGGCGGCGCCCGCGCCCAGCAGGGTGGCCACGCCCAGCACGGCAAAGACCAGGGCCGCGATACCATGCACGAGGCGCAGCGGGACGCGGTTGGCGATCCTGTCGCCCAGGTAGACGGCCGGCACGTTGGCCAGCATCATGCCGAAGGTGGTGCCCAGCACGACGGAAACGATATCGTGGTAGCGCGCCGCCAGCGCCACCGTCGCCACCTGCGTCTTGTCTCCCATTTCCGCCATGAAGAAGGCGATCAGGGTGGTCAGGAAGACGCCGTATTTGGCCAGCTTGGTCTCGTCTTCATCGAGCTTGTCGGGGATCAGGGTCCAGGCGGCCATGGCCAAAAAGGAGACGCCCAGCACCCAGCGCAGCACGTCCGGGCCCAGCATGCTGGTGATCCAGGCGCCGACGGCGGCGGCGAACGCGTGGTTGGCGACGGTGGCGACGAAAATGGCCAGCACGATGGGCAAAGGCTTGCGGAATTTGGCGGCCAGCAGAAAGGCCAGCAGTTGGGTTTTGTCGCCGATTTCAGCGAGACCGACGATGCCGGTGGAGATGAGGAATGCTTCCATGAGATTGCAAGAGGTACGCGGGCCGGACGAATTAACCAATGATCCACGGGCGACTCCGGCCCATGCGGCCGCCCTGGATCAATGGTCTCGTCAAGTTTTGCAACCACCTGCACCATGGCCTGCGGGCCAATCATGTTGATACAGGTTCCCGCGGCAGGACCGCGGGACGACTACTCCCCAATGTTCGAGGCGCATCATACGCCTATGCCTGTTTCTGCGCCAGTGCCGCCGGCCCCGGGCGCCGTGCTGCGTGTGGAACTTCCACAACAATGATCGATTGCAAACAGACTCGACTTAGAATGCAGTTCTGTCCACGACTCCCAGATGGAATGCGCCATGCCGGTCCTTGTCCGCTTGCTTGCCCTGTGTTTGACCTTGTTTGCTCCCTTGACCGGCCTGTGCGCCGCCGCGCCCTTCGACGACAAGTTCCGCCAGCTGGAAGAACTGCTGCCCACGCCGAACAGCTACCGCACGGCGTCCGGCGCGCCCGGTCACGCCTACTGGCAGCAGCGCGCCGATTACGTGATCCGCGCCACGCTTGATGAAGCGCGCCGCGCCATCACGGCCAGCGAACAGATCACCTATCACAACCGTTCGCCCGACAGCCTCGCGTATCTGTGGCTGCAGCTGGACCAGAACGGTTTGCGCCAGGATGCCGACCAGCGCCGCGTATTGAGCGCACCGTCGCGCCAGGCCTGGCTGAGCGGTAACGAAGACGAAGCGCTGAAATTCGAGGACTTGCGCGCCATCCATGCGGGGCGCGAATTTGACGGCGGCTTCAAGCTGACCGCCGTGAAAGCGGCCAGCGGCAAGCCGCTGCCGTATGTGGTCAACCAGACCATGCTGCGCATCGATCTGCCGGTGGCGCTGGCGCCCGGCCAGAGCGTCACGTTCAACATCGACTGGTCGTATCAGATCAATGACCAGAAGGTGCTCGTCGAGCGCTCCGGCTACGAGTATTTTGAAGACGACAAGAACACGATTTTCCAGATCGCGCAGTGGTTTCCCCGCATGGCCGCGTATTACGACGCCGTCGGCTGGCAGCACAAGCAATTTCTCGGCTCTGGGGAATTCACGCTCGAGTTTGGCGACTACGAGCTGTACCTGACCGTGCCGGCCGACCATGTGGTGGCCGCCACGGGCGAGCTGCAAAACCCTGGCGCTGTATTGAGCGCGGCGCAGCGCGAGCGCCTGGCGCGGGCGAAAAACAGCGCTACGCCGCTGCTGGTGATCACGCCCGCCGAGGCGCTGGCGGCGGAAAAGGGCAAGCCGACGGGCATGAAAACCTGGCACTTCAAGGCGGCCAATGTGCGCGACGTGGCGTGGGCCTCGAGCCGCAAGTTCATCTGGGATGCGCAGGGTTTGGATAGCGGCGGCAAGCGCGTGATGGCCATGTCGTATTATCCGAACGAGGGCAATCCGCTGTGGCAGCAGTACAGCACGCGCGCCGTCGTGCATGCGATCGAGCAGTACAACAAATACAGTTTCGACTATCCGTATCCGAACGCGATTTCCGTCAATGGCGCCGTGGGCGGCATGGAGTATCCGATGATTGCGTTCAATGGCGGGCGCCCCGTGAAGGACAAGAAGACGGGGGAACTCACGTATTCGAAGACGACCAAATATGACCTGATCGGCGTGATCATCCATGAAGTGGGGCACAATTATTTCCCCATGATCGTCAATTCGGACGAGCGCCAGTGGACGTGGATGGACGAGGGCCTCAACTCCTTCCTGCAGTACCTGGCCGAGCAGGCGTGGGAAGAGCATTTCCCGTCCTGGAATGGCGAGCCGCGCAAGATCGTCGACTACATGCGCAGCCAGAACCAGGTGCCCATCATGACCAATTCCGAGTCCCTGCTGCAGTTCACGGCGAACGCCTACGACAAGCCGGCCACCGCGCTCAATATCCTGCGCGAAACCATCCTCGGGCGCGAGCTGTTCGACTTCGCCTTCAAGCAGTACGCCTTGCGCTGGAAGTTCAAGCGCCCGACGCCGGCCGACTTTTTCCGCACCATGGAAGACGCTTCCGGCACGGACCTGGACTGGTTCTGGCGCGGCTGGTTCTATACCACCGACGCGGTCGACATCAGCATCGACGGCATCAGCGAATACGGCGTGAGCACGAAGAATCCGGAAGTCGAGAAAGCGTGGAAGAAGACGCAGAAGGACGCGCAGCCCATCTCGATCTCGGACCAGCGCAACAAGGCCCTGCCGAAGAAGGTCGATGCCGATCCCGCGCTGAAGGATTTCTATAACCGGCACGATGAATTCACGGTCACCAACAAGGACCGCAACAGCTATGCGGAAGAGCAGGAAACGCTGGAGCCGTGGGAGAAAAAGCTGCTGGAACAGCGCAACATGGGCAAGCATCTGTACCTGGTCGACTTTTCGAATCTCGGCGGCCTGGTGATGCCGCTGATCCTGGAAATCGAACTGCAAAGCGGCAAGAAGATCATCGAGCGGGTGCCGGCCGAAGTGTGGCGCTACGCGCCGCACAAGATCAGCAAGGTGATCATCACGGACGAGCCGATGGTGGGCCTGGTGCAGGACCCGTACTGGGAGACGGCCGACATCGACACGAGCAACAATAGCTGGCCGCGAAAAATCACGCCGTCGCGCCTGGAGCTGTTCAAGCAGGACCGGGACAAGCATAACCTGATGAAGGATTTGAATACGCCGCTGAAGGCGCCCGAGGCCAAGCCGCAAGCCAGGGCAGAAGCAAAATAGGAAAACAGCGCCGGCCGGTCCGGCGCTTTTTTCTGCCGGCCCGCGCCGGAAGTGCTATTCTGCGCGACGCCCCGGCGCACACGGACCGGGGCTTTCGCAAATCATTCAAAAGACGACCATGCAAACTTTGACCTTCCTGCGCGCGCTGGGCTGTGCGCTATTTTGCCAGCTAACGCTGGCTGCGCACGCCGATCCCCTCAGCTATGCGCGCTACGACCAGGTGCGCACGCGCGACCTGCAGCTGGACTTGAAAGCCGACTTCAAGCAAAAGACGCTCTCCGGCTATGCCGAGCTGTCCTTGAACTGGATCGATCCGGCGGCGCGCACGCTGGTGCTCGACACGCGCGATCTGTCGATCGCCAAGGTGCAGGTACAGGACAAGCGCGGCGCCTGGCAGATGGCGCCGTATCAGCTGGACAAGGCCGACCCGGAAAAGGGCCAGGCGCTGCGCATCACCACCACGGGCCAGCCGGGCAAGGTGCGCGTCTACTATCACACGGCGCCGAACGCCATCGCCCTGCAGTGGCTCACGCCGCAGCAGACGATGTCGGGCAAGCTGCCGTTCATGTTCAGCCAGTCGCAAAGCATCAACGCCCGCTCGTGGGTGCCGTCGCAGGATACGCCGGCCGTGCGCTTTACGTATAGCGCGCGCATCGAGGCGCCAAGCGGCATGCGCGTCGTGATGAGCGCCGAGAACGACGAAAAGGCGACCGGCAAGGGCGGCTGGAAATTCAGGATGCCGCAGCCGATTCCCTCGTACCTGCTGGCGATCGCCATCGGCGAACTGGAAGTGCGCAAACTCGGCCCACGCTCCGCCGTGTATGCGGAACCGCCGCGCATCAAGGCGGCCGAATACGAGCTGGCCGACACGGAAAAGATGATCCAGGCGGCCGAAGCGCTGTATGGCCCGTATGGCTGGGGGCGCTACGACATGATCGTGCTGCCGCCATCGTTCCCCTACGGCGGCATGGAAAACCCGCGCCTGACCTTCCTCACGCCGACCATGATCGCGGGCGACCGCAGCCTGGTCGACCTGATCGCGCATGAACTGGCCCACTCATGGTCGGGCAACCTGGTCACCAACGCCTCGTGGAAGCACATGTGGCTCAACGAAGGCTTCACCACCTACGTCACGACGCGCATCGTCGAGCAGCTGTATGGCAGCGACGTGGCGCAGATGGGCGTGCAGGTCGACCAGGAAGAACTGGCCGCGTCGATCAAGGAGTTGCCGGCGGCGAAAACGGCGCTGATCACGCGCGACGCCGATGCCAACCCGGCGGAAACGTACACGGACGACGGCATCATCTACCCGAAAGGCGCCTGGTTCCTGGCCACCATGGAGCGCCGCGCCGGCCGCGCCGTGTTCGACCCCTTCCTGCGCGGCTGGTTCGACCAGCATGCGTTCCAGAGCGTGACGACGGAGCAGTTCATCGCCTACTTGCGCAAGAACCTGCTGGCACAGCATCCGGACGTGATGCCGGAAGCGGAACTCGAGGAATGGCTGTATGGCACGGGCGTGCCGGCCAGCGCGCAGCGCGTCGTCTCGCCGCGCCTGGCGCTGCTCGATCAGCACCGCGACGCCTGGCTCAAGGGTGAGCTGTCCACCAGGGATCTGGGCATGGACAAGTGGATCGCCATCGAATCGATGCACTTCCTGAACGACATCAACAACAAGGCCAGCGCGGCGCAATTGCGTGAGCTGGATCAGGCGTATGGCGTGGGCAAGAGCGGCAACAATGAAGTGGCCTACCGCTTCTACCTGGCCTCCGTGAACGCCGGCTACGACGTGCGCCAGCCCTTGCAGGCATTCCTGCTGAGCGTGGGCCGCCAGAAGTTCGTCGTGCCCCTGTACAGCGCCTTGATGAAGACGCCGCAAGGCCATGCCTGGGCCAAGGACGTGTATGCGCAGGCGCGCGAACGCTACCACCCGGTGACGCAGGAAAGCGTCGATAAATTGATGGCCGCGCAAGCGCATTGAATCTTCTTTGGATAACCTGACCATGCATACCATGAACCGCCTCGCCGCCGCCATCGTGCTGGCGTTTTCCAGCATCGCCGTGCCGGCGCTGGCATTTGACGCCGCCCCCGTCGTTGCCGCTGCGCCCGCGCCCGCGCCGGCCTTTGATCTTGAGCGCGACGTCGCCACCGCCCTGAAAGTGTTCGACGTGCCCGGCATGGCGATCGCCATCGTCAAGGATGGCAAAGTCGTCACCGCCAGGGGTTTTGGCGTGCGCAAGCTGGGCGAACCGGCCGCCGTCGATGCGCAGACCGTGTTCGAGGTGGCATCGAACTCGAAGGGTTTTACGGCAGCCGCGCTGGCCATGCTGGTCGACGAGGGCAAGCTGGCCTGGGACGATCCCGTCACCAAGCATCTGCCCGGCTTCCAGATGCACGATTCCTACGTGACGGGCGCCATGACCATCCGCGATTTGCTGACGCACCGCAGCGGCCTGGGGCTGGGTGCCGGCGACTTGCTGTGGTGGCCCACCACCACGTTCAGCACCGACGAGATCATCGAGAAGCTGCGCTACATCCGTCCGGCCACGAGTTTTCGCAACAGCTATGCCTACGATAACCTGCTGTACATCGTGGCCGGCAAGATCATCGCCGACAAGGCGGGGAAAAGCTGGGGCGAGGCCATGCATGAGCGCATCCTGGCGCCGCTGGGCATGACGGGCACCACCACCAGCCTGGCCGAGAATGCGGGCAATCCCGATGTCGCCAGCGCGCACAGCAAGATCGACGGCAAGATCGCCGCCGTCAAGTCGATGCCCGTGCCGAACGCCGTGGGTGCCGTCGGCATCAACACGAATGCGGAAGACATCGCCAAGTGGATGATGGTGCTGCTCGATGGCGGCAAGATCGCCGGCGTGCAGGACAAGGACGGCAAGGAAGCGCGCCTGTTCAGCGAAAAGCAGGGCCGCGAAATGTGGACGGCGCAAACGCCGATCAAGATCCCCGAGCCGAAACCGGCATTGGCCGCGACGAAACCGAACTTCAGCGCGTATGGTCTGGGCTTCCAGCTGCGCGACTACAAGGGCATGAAGGTCGCCATGCACGGCGGCGCGCTGCAGGGATTCTATTCGCGCGTGGTGATGGTGCCGGAAGCGAAATTGGGCGTGGCCATCCTCACCAATGCGGAAAATGGCGGTTCGATGACGGCGCTGCAATGGCGCATCCTCGACCATTACCTGCAGGCGGCGCCGTTGGACTGGCTGGCGCTGGTAGCCAAGGTGGAGCAGGACCAGCATGCGGAAGAAGTGAAAAAGCAGGGCAAGGCGTCGAGCGCGCGCGCGGCGAAATCGCAGCCATCGCTGCCGCTGGCGGCGTATGACGGCGAGTATGAAGACGCCTGGTACGGCAAGGTCGTGATCAAGCCGGAAGGGAAAAAACATATCCTCAGTTTTACGCGCACGCCGGACCTGACGGGCGAGCTGGAACACTGGCAGCACGACACCTTCATCGTGCGCTGGAAAGAGCGCAATTTCAACGCCGACGCTTACGTGACGTTCTCGCTCAATCCCGATGGCAGCATCGACCGGGTGAAGATGGCGCCCGTGTCGGCCGAGACGGATTTCAGCTACGACTTCCAGGACCTGAGCCTGGTGCCGGTGAAGCCGAAGGAAGCGAAGAAATAAAGGATCGATACCAAAACCGCAGCCTGTGCTGCGGTTTTTTTTCGCCCGTTGCCATGCAAATGCGCGGCGCAAGGGCGGCGGGCCGGTTTTTATTCCATGAAATGGGGCGAAAAATAAACGTTATCTTGATTTGTAGTTTGCGTATTTACTAACTTTTCAAGGTGCTACTATTTCCATGCGCCCTATGCTTGGAGACCGATGCATGCGGGCGGCTGGCGCTGGTGCCATGTTTTTTATAACGACTCAACTCTTGGGAATGGGATAAAAATGATCAATGTGAAAAAAGCCGTATTTGTCTTTTGCGCCGCCGTCGGTTTTGCCGGCGCCGTCAGTTCTTCGGCGTATGCCCTGCCGTCGCGCGAAACCTGCGAGGAAGCCCGCGATTCCTGTCTCGCCGATGGCAATGAAAACGACTGCGCGCTGGTGCGTCGCCTGTGCGGCGTGTACGGCATCCACCTGTAGCCGGCAGGTAAATCCGCGCTCGGGCGGCGCGCCGGATTGGCACGCCGCCGTTGGATTGACTATGGCTTGACGAACTTCAAGGTCATGCGGTCGCTCTCGCCGATGGCCGTGTACTTGGCCCGGTCCACATCCTTGTTGGCGTAGGTGGGGGGCAGCGCCCAGACGCCGCCTTGATGGTCCGCCGTGTCTTTCGGATTGGCGTTGATGTCCGACTTGCCCGCCAGCTTGAAGCCCGCGCCTTCGGCCAGCTTGATCACATACGCTTCGTGCATGTAGCCGCTGCTGGCCGTGGCGTCCTGCGCCTTGTTCGCCGGCAGGCGATGCTCGACGACGCCGAAGACGCCGCCCGGTTTCAGGCTGTCATACACCTCCTTGAACAGGGTCTGCATGCCCGCTTCGCCGATCGGTATCCAGTTGTGGATATTGCGGAAGGTGAGCACCATGTCGGCCGTGCCCTTGGGCGCGATGCGGTAGGTGGTGGGCGGTGCGAAGGCGCCGATTTCCACCTTGCCGAAGGCGGCCGGGTTGGCGTCGAGTTTTTGCTGGAAGCGCGCCGCGCCGCGGCGTGCTCCTTCGCTGGCCGATTGCGGGTCGTTGCCGGCCGCGATCAGCTTGCCGTTGTCGCGCAGGTAGGGCGCCAGGATCTCCGTGTACCAGCCGCCGCCGGGTGCCAGTTCCACCACCGTCATGGTCGGCTTGATGCCGAAGAACGTCAGGGTTTCATACGGGTGGCGGGCACTGTCGCGCAGCGCATTGGCCGGCGTGCGCGCGTTGCCGGCGATGGCCGCCTTCAGGGCCGCGTCGCCCGCATCGGCGGCCAGCGCCGCGCCGCTGCCGCCACAGGCCAGCATGACCGTCAGGGCCGCAGCCAGGGATACTCGCTTCATCATCATA
Source organism: Janthinobacterium sp. FW305-128 (assembly GCF_020858135.1). NCBI lineage: Bacteria > Pseudomonadati > Pseudomonadota > Betaproteobacteria > Burkholderiales > Oxalobacteraceae > Janthinobacterium > Janthinobacterium sp. FW305-128. Next base: position 46,072 of record NZ_JACYMK010000017.1, read on the forward strand.
TGCTCCATGCGTGATTGGATCGGTTGGTGAATTGGTGGCGATCGCCATCAACGCCGATCATCGGTCAAGCACGCCGGCCGGTCAAGCGGATTCCATACCCCATGCGGCGGCATACGCGGGCATCTCGCTGGTGTTAAGCGCATCGGCGGTGGCCGCGCCACGGCCGTGCGTAAACGGCAGTTCGCCCGTCCACACGGCATGCGCCATGTCGTCCGCGTCGTCGAGCGGGCCGCCCTGGCGCTGCTTGACGGCATATTCGTCGAGCGCGATGCGCAGCACGGTGGTGGCCGCGTATTCCTTGGCGCTGCCGCCGCGCACGTGCGCCAGGCGTCCCGGCACCAGTTTTTCCATCAGCGCATCCATCGCCGCATGCTGCCGGCCGATATCGCTTACTTTTTCAAACTGCCCATACACCATCGCCGAGCGGTAGTTCATCGTGTGGTTGAAGGCGGAGCGCGCCAGCACCAGGCCGTCGAGATGGGTGATGGTCACGCAGACGTCGCTCTCTTGCAAACGCTTGAGCATGCGGCTGCCGTTCGAGCCATGGATGTACAGGTGGCCATCGATGCGCCAGCAGGCGGTCGGGATGCAATGGCTGCCCTTGTCGTCGTGGAAGGCGATATGGCACAGGTAGGCGGCATCGACGATGGCGTACAGGGCGGCTTGCTCGTAGCTGGCCAGTTCGGCGACGCGGCGCACGCGGGTACGGGGGCTGGGAGGCAGGGCGGTAGCGGTCATGGCGGGAATCCGGTTGGTTGAAGAAGCAGGCCGCACTATAATCGGCATCTGGCCCTGAAAAAAGATCCAGAACTGCCAAATAATATAGAGCCACGATGAAAGGGGCGCATGGATTTCGCTTTGCTGCTGGGCGCGTTCGAGCGCACGCACCGCGAGCGGGGCTGGCCGCGCCAGCGCCTGCTGCATGAATGCCTGCGCGCGGCCATCCGCGGCGGCCAGCTGGCGCCGGGCACGCGCCTGGCCGCCACGCGCGTGCTGGCGGCCGAACTGGGCGTGGCGCGCAATACCGTGCTGTATGCCTACGAGCAGCTGGCCAGCGAAGGGTTTGTCTTGCCGGACCGGCGCGGCACCGTCGTCGCCGGCGGCGCCGGCATGCCGGTGACGTCGCCAGTGAGCGGCGGCCAGGATGGCTTGTCGCTCCGCGCCCGGCATTTGCGCGGCGTGTCAGGACAGGATGCCAGCGCGGCGTTGGTGTTTCCCGCCGACGCCATGGGCGCGTTCGCGCCTGGGGTACCGGCGCTCGACGCATTTCCGCTGGCGCAGTGGCGGCGCATGCTGGACCGCGCGTGGCGCGCGCTGACGCCGCGCCAGCTCAATTACGGCGACCCTGCCGGCGAGCCCCAGCTGCGCATGGCCATCGCCGACCATTTGCGCGCCGCGCGCGGCGTCGTCTGCGATGCGGGCCAGGTGTTCATCACGGACGGCACGCAGAGCAGTCTCGATGTCTGCCTGCGCGCGTTTGCCGACCAGGGCGACACCTTGTGGATCGAGCATCCCGGCTATGGCGGCGCGCTGGCGGCGGGCCGTGGCGCCGGCTTGCAGGTGACCGGCGTCGCCGTCGACATCGATGGCATCGCGCCGACGGACGCCGACTGGCGCGATACGCCGCCGCGTCTGATCTACACGACGCCGTCGCACCAGTATCCGACGGGCAGCGTGCTCAGTCCCGCGCGCCGCATGGCGCTGCTCGAACGCGCGCGCGCGGCCGGAGCGCTGATCATCGAAGACGATTACGACAGCGAGTTTCGCCATGGCGGACCGCCCCTGGCGGCCATGCAGGGACTGGTGGCCGACGCGCCCGTCGTGTATCTGGGCACTTTCAGCAAGACCATGTTCCCCGCCTTGCGCATTGCCTTTATCGTCGTGCCGGCCGCGCTGGCCGGCGCCTTCGCGCAGATGCAGGCGCAGGGCGCCGCACGCGGCCGCGTCGCCGAGCAGCTGGCGCTGGCCGAGTTCCTGCGCAGTGGCCTGTTTGCGCGCCACGTGCGCCGCATGCGCAGGCTGTACCGCCAGCGCCGCGACGCCTTGAGCGAGGCCTTGCGGCGCCATGCGTGTGCGGGCGCGGCCATCCATGGCGGCACGGCCGGCATGCACCTGGCGCTGCGTTTTCACGATAGCGCATGGGATGACCTGGCGCTGAGCCGCCGCGCCGCGCAGGACAGCATCGTGGCGCTGGCGCTGTCCGCGCATGGCACCGGCGAGGGACCAGGCTGGAACGGTTTCCTGCTCGGTTATGCGCAGGTGCCGGCCGAGAACATGGATGGCCTGGCGCGCCGCTTGGGCGCAGTGCTTGCGCAAGCTGGCGCGGCTGGACAGGCGAGGCTGGCACAATAGGCTTTTGCCAGGCTGCGGAAGAGTACTACCCATGATACTGAGCTGGAAAGCCCCGATTTATTACAATGACAAACTCACCGGTTCCTACGACAAGGAACGTGGGTCGTATGAGACGGCCGGATCGAACTTCGACTATCTGGACCTGCTGCAGGGTGCGCCTTTTCCGAGCGGTATGGACAAGCCACCCGTGCATTTTGTCTGTCCCAGGGAACGGCTGCTGAAATATGACTGCCTGTGGCTGCTCGGTGAGGTGCCGCTGGTCTCGGCCCGCCTGGCGGAGTTCCTCGCCGGCGCCGCCGGCCAGGACGTGGAATTGCTCGCCCCCGCCTGCATCATGGCGGGCGGCGAACCGGTGGAGCAGCCGTTTTACATCGTCAATGCGGCGCAACAAGTACAGACGGTGGACCTCGAGCGTTCAATCGCGGAAAGAGATGACAAGGGCAACATCATCTATTTCACGAGCAGGTTTTTCCGCGACGATGCCATGGCGCCCAGGCAGGTTGCCAGGGATGCGCAATCGGGCGACCTGTTGATCTCCAGCGAGCTCGCTGGCCTGATGAAGGCCGGGCGCTTCAAGGGCGACAAGAAGCTGGGGTTTTATCGCGCCGAAGGGCGATGGGAAGAGGCTCTTGAATGAGATCGCACGGGCATCGCGCCCGATGGGGCTTACTGCTGATCCTGCATCCACTGCTTCAAGCCGTTGACCCAGTTCTTGGCGGGCAGGTTGAACTGTTTCTTGATGGTGGCGGCGCGTTCATATAGCTCACTGAAGTCGAGCGATGGCGATTTTTTGAAGGCCAGCACGACGATGTTTTCATCTTCCATTTCCGGCACCCAGACGACGGCGTCGAAGACCAGTTCCATCGCCTGCAAGTTCTTGTCGTAGTTGGGGAAGTCGCCGAAGACATTCGTGCACATGATGCCGTCGTCCGTCAGGCAGTCAAAGCAGGCCTGGTAGAACTCGGGCGTGTCGAGCACGGGGCCGCGAGCGTCTTCGTCGTACAGGTCCACTTGCAGCGCGTCGACCGTGCCGTGGTTGGCCGGGTCGAGCACGAAGTCGAGCGCATTCATTTCGCGCACGTCGAGGCGAGCGTCGTTCGGCGGCAGTGCGAACTGGGCGCCGCAGATGGCGATCACGTTCGGATTGAGTTCGATGGCCGTGACCGTGGCGTCGGGAAAGCGGCGGTAGCTGAACTTGGTCAGCGCGGCGCTGCCCAGGCCCAGCTGCACGATGCGTTTGGGCTGCGTCTTGAACAGCATCCACATCATCATTATCTGCACGTATTCGAGCTCGATGGCGTCGGGCTTGTCCAGGCGCATGGCGCCCTGCACCCACTTGGTACCCAGGTGCAGGTAGCGGATGCCGCGGTGTTCGGTGGTGGTGGCGGGCGGGTGGCCCGGGTGGCTGAAAGCGGTGTGGCTGGTGGAGATAAAGTCGGTCGTCATGGCGCCAGTTTAGCAGCCGCCAAAGAAAAAGACGCCGTAGCGTCTTTTGGGTGGTGCGCTCAAGATTGCTTGCGGCGTCGTGCCAGGAAGCCGAGTATGCCCAGGCCTGCCAGCAGCATGCCATAGGTTTCCGGTTCAGGAACGGGCGCCAGGTTCAGGTTGAAGACGCCGCCATAGCTGCCGCCCTTGGTGTTGCCCATCACGGTCAGAACCAGCGGGCCGTTGAACAGGATGCTCGTAGGCGCCAGGACTTCGCCCTGGGCATAGCCAAAGACGGTGGGGCCGCCAAAGCCGCTTAGCGAAATGCCGTTCAGGTTGGCACTGCTGAAGCTGATGGAAGAGCTGTCCGAGCCCGTGACAGACAGATTGGCCAGGAAGGCTTGCGCGGTTGAACCGAAGGTCGCGTTGGGCGTGAACGTGAACGTATCGGTGAAGTCGCCGAGCGGGCTGGGAACGGCGCTGAAGCCGCTGGTCCACAGATTGCCCGTGGTATTGACGAGGTTGACTGTGTAGGCGGTGGCGCTGGCGCTGCCAATGGAAGCAGCGCTCAGGACTGCCGCTGCGATGAGTGATTTTAATTTCATATTGATCCCCGCGAAAAAACGATTAATGTTTCAAAAAAACCGTACCGCGTTGATAAATTATCGCCGAGACTAGTCATTGTCAATTAGTTATTTTGATATCATTATGCAAACTCAAATAGCTTATTTCTAACACACGGGCATGGGGCTCGCTCAGTTGCAATACTGGACATGATAATTGTCAGTGTTGCACTGAAAATTAATCGCGGATGATGTGATTTAAAAATCGTTACACAAGGAACTAATTTCTGTCGAGTAAGGGAAGAATCAAGGTCACCGCCAGGCCGCCGTCCTCGCGGTTGGCCAGGGTGATGCGCCCGCCATGGGCTTCGGCGATTTCGCGCGCCAGGGCCAGGCCCAGTCCCGTGCCGCTGCGCTTGGTGGAATAAAACGGCACCAGCGCGTTTTCCAGCACGGCGCCGCTCATGCCCGGCCCGCGGTCGCTCACTTCGATGCGCAGCTGCCCTTGCGCCTGGCTGACGTGCAGGCCGATATGCTGGAGCTTGGAGCCGGACTCCAGCGCATTCTTGAGCAGGTTCAGCAGCGCCTGCTGCATTTGCGCCGCATCGAACACGGCAGCCTGCGCGGGAGGCGGACCGTCCAGCGTGAAGGCCGCTTGCGAGGCCAGGCTGTCGAGGAAGGGTTGCCATTCGCACGGTGCCAGTCGCGGTGCGGGCAGCTTGGCAAAGCGCGCGTAGCCGAGGATGAAGGTTTCCAGATGGCGCGTGCGCTCCTCGATGGTGGCGAGGATTTGCGGCAGGCGCTCCGTCTGGCCACGGCGCACCAGCTCGGCGCCGGAATGGGCCAGCGAGGCCAGCGGCGCCAGCGAGTTGTTGAGCTCATGGCTGATGACGCGGATGACCTTTTTCCAGGTTTGCACTTCCTGGCGCCGCAGCTCCAGCGTCAGCTGGCGCAGCAGCAGCAGTTCGTGCTTGCGCCCGTTCAGGCTGAAGCTGCGCCGCGCCAGGTGATACACCTCTTCCTGCTCCCCTTCGCCGCTGGTAAACAAACCGTCGTTGCGGCGCGCCAGCGCTTCGGCCAGGGCCGGCGTCGCCTGCTGCACGATGTCGGCCAGATGATGCCCTTCGAGCCGGCGTCCGTGGTGCAGCAGCTGGCGCGCGGCCAGGTTGGCGTAGACGATGGCGCTACCCTCGGCCACCAGCAGCATGGCCACCGGCGTGTTTTGCACCATGGTGTCGAGCAGCAGTTCGCGCTGCACCAGGTCCAGGCGCTGCTTGCGCAGCACGTCGCCCAGCGCATTGTGGGCCGCCACCAGGTCGGCCAGTTCATCGTTCTGCGGCCAGCGCAGGCTGAAGCCGAAGTCGCCGTCCTGGTAGCTGGCGACCGTGCCGCTCAAGGCGCGAAACAGCGACAGCATCGCCTGCAGCTGCGCGCGGATGGTAATGACGGCCACCGGCAGCACGCACAGCAGGGTCCCGGCCAGCACCAGCAGCGGCTGGCCTGGCAAAAAATGCGCGAGCAGCAGGGCGATGACGATGCCCAGTACCAGCAAGGTGACGATCAGCGCCGTCCAGCGCGTGAGCAGGGAAAGACGCATGGGGCGGTCTGCCATCAGCCGCGCGCGATGCCCAGGCGCTCCATGCGCCGGTACAGGGCCTGGCGCGACAGTCCCAGTTCCTGCGCCGCCTGCGCCACCACGCCGTGCGCGCGCGCGAGCGCCGCGGTGACGCTGTCGCGGTCCGGTTCCGCCGCGGCGGCATCCTGCGGCGCGCGCGGCGATGCCGCACCGGCCAGCGGCAAGCCCGTTTCCAGCGCGCCGATCACCGGGCCGGCCGTCAGCAGGCTGGCGCGCTGCATGACGTTTTTCAGTTCGCGCACATTGCCCGGCCAGCCGTGGGCCAGCAAGCTAGCCTGCGCCTGCGCATCCAGCGTTTTTTCGCCGCCCAGAAAATGCCGCGCCAGCACGAGGATGTCCAGCGGACGCTGGGCCAGCGGCGGCAGCCGCAGTTCGATCACGTTCAGGCGGTAGAACAGGTCTTCGCGAAACGTGCCGGCCTTGATCATCACGGGCAGGTCGGCGTTGCTGGCGCTGATGACGCGCACTTTCACTTGCCGCTCGCGGTTCGAGCCGAGGCGTTCGAAGCGTCCCGTTTCGAGCACGCGCAGCAGTTTCATTTGTCCGGCCAGCGGCAGGTTGCCGATCTCGTCGAGGAACAGGGTGCCGCCGTCGGCCGCGTCGAACTTGCCGTCGCGCGCCCGCGTGATGCCGGTATAGGCGCCGGCCTCGGCGCCGAACAGTTCCGCCTCGATCAGCTCCACGGGAACGGCGCCGCAATTGAGCACGACGAAGGGGCCGCCGGCGACCTGGGAATTGGCTTGCACGATGGCGGCGATGCGTTCCTTGCCGCTGCCGTTCGGCCCCGAAATGAGCACGGGCACGTCGGCGCGCGCCACCTGGCACGCAAGGTGCACCACTCTTTCCGTGGCCGGGTCTTGCCATACCATGCCGCGCAAGTCGAAGTCGTGTTCCAGAGCGTGGCGCTGGCGCTGTTCGGACAGCACGCGCTGGCGCAGCGCGCGGTTGGCCTGTCCCAGTTCCAGCAGGTTCTGCACGCTGGCGATCAGGCGCCGGTCATCCCAGGGCTTGGCCAGGTAGTCGGCCGCGCCGGACTTGATCAGGTCGACGGCCGCGTCGAGCTGGGTCCAGGCCGTCAGCAGGATCACGGGCAGGTCGGGGTAGCGCGCGCGGATCGCGTGGAACAGCGCGCTGCCTTCCTCGCCCGACGTGGTGTCGGCCGTGAAGTTCATGTCCTGCACCACCAGGTCGATGGCGTGGCGCTCGAGCAGGTGCAAGCCTTCCTCGGGCGAGGCGGCGCGCACGGCGTCGATCTCGTGCAGGGAAAACAGCACGTCGAGCGCGATGGCCACGGCGGCATTGTCGTCAATAATCAGTACGGTAGGCATGCGCGCAGCATATCACTCAGGTGCCGGCTCAGGTACTGCGGGTGGCAGTGGCCGGCGAAATGCTGGCCGCGCGCCATGCCGGGCCGTACACGGCGCCCAGGCCCAGCAGCCAGAACACGAGCGCGCCGGCTAGCAGGTAGCCGGGCGGCAGGCGCGCCATTTCCAGCTGGCTTACCAGCAGCTGGTTCAAGCCCAGGGCCAGCAGCACGCCGCACGCCACGCCGGCGCTGGTGATCATGAAATTCTCGGTCAGGAAGTAGCGCAGGATGTCGACGCGGCGGGCGCCCAGTGCGCGCCGTACGCCGATCTGCTTCCTGCGCTGCGTCACCCACAGGCTGGCGATGCCGACGATGCCGCTGGCCGTCACCAGCAGCAGCAGGGTCGACACGGCGATCAGCATCCAGGACAGGCCCTGGTCGGCCCGGTAGCGTGACGTGCGGTGCTTTTCCAAGGTGTCCGTGCGTACCAGCAGGCGCTCGCTGGTGGCGTTGCGGATGGCTTGCTCGGCCTCCTTCATCAGGCGGTCGCGCTGTCCAGGCTCGGCCCGCACGGCGTACAGCAGCGAGTCGCGCGAACCCGTCAGGCGCGCCGGCAGGATCAGCGAATGCTCGCCATGCGCGCTGACCTGGCCGACCTGTGTCTGCAACCGCTCCACCACGCCGATCACGCGCATTTCGTCGTCATCGTCGCCGGTGCCGTTGAACAGGGTCTTGCCGACAAAGCTGCTTTCGCCAGGCCAGATTTTTTGCGCTGCGGCGAGCGTCACGATGACCACCTTGGGAAAGGTCTCATCGACTTTTTCATCGATTTCCAGCACCTCGTCGGGATGGAAATCACGGCCTTCCACCAGCTTGAGGCCGTATGTCTTGACCAGCGAGTCAGGCGTGAAATACATCGACGTGGTGGCGCTGGCCGTGGGCTGTCCACGCTTGATGGAGACATTGGTGCTGCTGCCGGAACGCGACAGCACGGCCTGCGAGGTCTGCGCCACGGAGAGCACGCCGGGCAGGCTGCGCAGCAAGGCGGCCTGGCGTTTCTGGTCGGCCAGCTGGCGCTGGTGGCTGCCTTTGTCCATGCTTTGGATGTTGACATAAAAGATGTCGTTTTCAGCGGCCACGCCGGTGGGGCGGGCGGCGATCGCCTGGCGCAGGTTAACGATATGCAGGGCGTTGGCCAGGATGGCCAGGCTGATGGCGACCTGCACGGCGACGAGTACGGCACCGGTTTTGCTGCGCATCAGTGCCGACAGGATGGGGCGGATTTCCATGTTGAACCTCATTGCGGTACGGTGAATGTCATTGGGATTTGAGCTGTATCGCCGGCGTCACCTGGCAAGCGCGCCAGGTGGGCAGCAACCCCGCCAGCAGGGCGGCCAGCACGGAGACGGCAAACGTCAGCAGCAGCATCGGGATATCCATGTGCGCCACGGTGCCCAGTTCCTTCGATTGCGAACGCACGACGGCCAGCGCTGCATACGCCAACAGCAGGCCCAGCACGCCGCCGGCCAGGCCGATGACGCCCGTCTCGATCAGGAACTGGCGAAAGATGTCGCGCCGCGTGGCGCCCAGCGCACGGCGGATCCCCACTTCACTGGCGCGCACGGAAAACTTCGCCAGCAGCAGGCCGATGGTATTGACCAGGCATAGCAGCAGGAAGCCGAAGGCCAGCCAGGCCGCCAGCTTGTTGTCGTTGTCGACCACGTTCAGGAACACCATCCATTCCTTGACGTTGTACAGCGCGTTGGGCGCGTGGCGCGGCATGCGGCCCAGCTTGCGCTGCTCGGCAGCATAGCTGTCGAGATATGCCTGCAGCTCGCCACGCTGGCCCGCGTTTTCCATCTCGAACCAGAACTGCAGCCAGGTACAGTCCGACGCCAGGGTGCCCTGGAAGCCGGGGCCGCGTTCGACGCCGCTGCAGGCCATGCCGCCGTCATGCCGCGTTTCATGGCGGATGGCGCTGGCAAACGGAATGAAGAATTCATCTTCCGTGCCAAAGGCGCCCTTGCTGCCGATGATGCGGTGTATGCGCGGCACGGGATCCCAGTGATCGAGCACGCCGCTGACCAGATAAGACTGTCCCAGTACCGTCACGCGCCGGCCCACGGGATTGACCGTACCCAGCAGTCTTTCCGCCAGCGAGCGGCTCAGCACGATGACGTCGGCGCCGCTGGCGTCATCGGCTTCGCTCCATGGCTGGCCATACAGGAAGGGGACTTCGAACATGGCGAAGAAATCGCGCGTGGGTGCCAGGCCCTGGGCCTGGAAGGCGCCGATATCCGTACGTGCCGGCTCGACCGGGCCGGCCACGCCATACATGACGGTGCGGAGCACGCCCATCTTGCTGGCCATGAAGTTGCGCGCATCGATATAGCTCATCTGGGATTGCGCGAAGCCGGGCTTTTGGCCGGGCACGTAGCCCTTGACGGGCAGGATGTCGATCATCGGCACGAACAGGCGGTCGCTCTTGTGCGGCAGCGGGTCGCCCGACATGGCGTGCAGGATGGTGACGGTCGACACGCTGGCGGCCACGCCGACGGCCAGGGTCAGCACCATCAGCGCGGTCAGGGCGCGGTTGCGGCGCAGGCTGCGCAGGCCCAGCGTGAAATAGTAGCGGAACATGGTCTCTCCTTACGCGGTCGCGGCGTGCTGCGGCCTGGCCGACAGCGAGGCGCCGTGCTGCACCAGGTCCGACACCTGGCCGTCGATGATGTGCACATTGCGCTGGCTGCGCAGCGCCAGTTCCGGATCGTGCGTGACCATCAGGATGGTGGTGCCTTGCGCATTGATGTCTTCCAGCAGCTCCATCACGCCGCGCGCCATCTGCGTGTCCAGGTTGCCCGTCGGTTCATCGGCCAGCAGCAGCTTGGGCGACCCGGCCAGCGCGCGCGCGATCGCCACGCGCTGCTGCTGGCCGCCCGACAGTTCGGCTGGATAGTGTTTCATGCGCGACGCCAGGCCCACCTTGGCCAGCGCGTCCTCGATGCGCTCCTTGCGCTCGGCGCGGTTGAAGCCCCGATAGCGCAGCGGCACGTCGACATTGTCGAACAGCGACAGGTCGGGAATCAGATTAAAACCCTGGAAGATGAAGCCCAGCTTTTCATTGCGCAGGCGCGAACGGGCATTGTCGTCCATGCCCCTGACGTTGACGCCGTCGAGGATGTATTCGCCGTCGGTGAATTCCTCGAGCAGGCCGGCGATGTTCAGAAAGCTCGTCTTGCCCGAGCCGGACGGCCCCGTGACGGTGACGAATTCACCTTGTTGTACGTGGATGTCGAAGCCGCGCAGCGCGTGGGTTTCGATCATGTGGGTGCGGTAGACTTTGCTCAGGTTGTGCATGCGCAGCATGGCGGGGCCTCTTGTGGGGTGAGATGAGTGAGATTCAGTTGAGCGAGACGCGGGCGGCGTTCTCGAAGTTTTCCGTGCCGGCGACGACCACCTTGTCGCCCAGCTTCAAGCCGTCGAGGATTTCCACGGCCGCCACGCTGGTCGCGCCCAGTTTGATCGGCGTGCGCATCGCCACGCCGTTGCGCACGACGTAGGCGAAACGGCCGCCTTCGGCTTCGACGAAGGAGCCGCGCGCCAGCATCAGCACATCCGGTTTTTCATCGATCAGCAGGCGCGCCGCCACGCGCTGGTTCTGGCGCAGGCCGGCCGGCTGCGCGCCGTCGAAACGCACGCGCGCCAGCACCTGGTTTTTCACCACTTCGGGCGACAGCGCCGACAGCTTGCCGGTTGCCTTGACTGCGCCCGTTTCGATCTCGGCGCGCATGCCCAGGCCCATGTCGGCCACATAGGTTTCCGGCACTTCAAGCTCGACTTCCAGCTGCGACAGGTCGACCAGGGTCATCAGCGCGGTATTGGCTTGCACCACGCTGCGGTTGGCCACCGACAGGGTGCCGATGAAGCCGTTGACGGGCGCGCGCACGGTCAGCTCGTCGACCCTGCGCTGGGCGTTGTCGCGGACGAGGCGCTGGCGTTCCAGTTCGTTGACCTTGGTCTTCAGCGCCAGGGTCACGTCTTCGCTTTCCAGGCCCGCCGCCTGCGACGCGTGCTTGCTGCGGATATCGGCGGAATTCAAGGCATCCTTCGCCTTCTGGTAATCGATCTTGGCGATGATGCCCACCTGCGCCACGCTCTCATAGCGTTCGAGCGTGCGCTGCGCGGACAGGCGCTCGATCTCGGCCGTGTCGGCTTCACGGCGCGCCAGCAGTTTCTGCTTCTTGGCCAGGATCTGCTGGCGCGCCACTTCCGCCTCCAGCTGCTGCACGCTCGACTGCTCGCGCTTGAGGGCGTCGGACAGATCAGGCGACTCCAGCACGGCCAGGATGTCGCCCTTTTTCACCGTGTCGCCCGCCTTCGCTTTCAGCGTGACGGTGGCCACCGTGGTCGAATACAGGGTGGGGCTGATCGAGGCGACCACGCGGCCCGTGACGGCCGCGTCGCGGATCAGGGTGCCGCGCGTGACGTCGGCGATGCGCAGGCGGCTGCTGTTGACGGAATGCTCGCTGTTGCGCCAGCCGGCAACGACCGCGACGGCGGCGCCGATGACGATGACGGCGCCGGCCAGCAGCAGGGCGCGTTGCTTGTGGCGCTGGCCCGGCGGGGCGGACAGTACGGCGTCTTGAGAGGAGGTATCGCGGATCATGGTCATGTCTCGTGAAGGATGACTTTTCCAATGCACAATCCATGCCAATGATTAAGTCGTTGATTTGAATGGGAAAAATATCGAGCGTCCGGTTGTCCGTTGTGTCCGTGCCGTCCGGCATGTCCGCGGGCGCAGGCGGCACTTGATAAATTGGCAATCGCCTGCATCTGCTGTGGCATTCCCTTCATCGACTCCTCCGCAGGCGCCATGCATCCGTTCCTCCAGCAACTTTTCCCTGCCAGCGCCTTCGCGCCGGCGCTCGATTATCCTTTCGCGCGCAGCGACGTGGCGATGCTGCAGCGGCTGACGGGTGAGGCGCCATCGCTCGATGGCCAGACCTGGGACGAGCTGCTGCTCGACCAGTATGCGGCGCAGCTGGCGCGCGAGACCAGCATCTTCGGCCAGCAGGAGCTGCACCGGCGTCTGAGCGGCGGCCAGGCCGATCCCGCCTCTGTCGCGCGCGTCCGGCGATTGCTGGACGACCCGGCACAAGTGGCCAGCCTGGAGCGAGCCTGCCTGCCCTTGCGCCAGGCCGATACAGAGGTGAGCGAGACCCTGTTCGGCGCGGTGCTGGCACCGGCGCCATGGTGGAGCGCCTGGCTATGGCTGGTGCCGCTGGCCCTGTTGCTGGCCATCGCCGCCGCCTGGCTGGTGGGCTGGCCGGCGCTGTTTGGCGTGCTGGCCGCCTGTGTCGCGCTGATGGCCGTACAGGTGCGTTTTTACGAAAGCGCCAAGCAATGGGAGCGCACGCTCGATACCTTGCGCCTCCTGCTGAAAACCCGTGCCGCGCTGGCGCGGCTTGATGGACCGGCAGCCTTGCCATGGGCTGCCGGCGGCGCGCAGGCGGCCAGGCTGACGCGCGCCATCGAGCGCTCGCTGCTGCACTACGTGCCCTTCATCGATACGGTACTGGTCGAATATGGCGACTGGCTCCTGCTGAAAAACATCAAGCGCTATTTCCGCACGCGCCAGTTGGTGGCGCGGCAGCTGCCCTTTCTGCGCGACAGCTTCACCCAGGTGGCGCAGCTGGAAGCGGACCTGGCGCTGGCGCGGCACCTGCGCGCGCTTCCCGTGTTTTGCTGGGCGGGCACCGCGGCGCCGCGCTCCCTGGCCTTGCAGGGCATGCGGCATCCACTGCTGGCGAACGCCGCGCCGCTGTCGTTCGGCGTGCAGGGCAAGGGGGGCTTCATCTCCGGACAGAACGGTATCGGCAAGAGCACCTTGCTGCGTTGCATAGGCTTGAACCTGGTCTGCGCGCGGGCCTTTGGCTTTTGTCATGCCCACAGCGCCGATGTGCCGCGCCTGGCCGTGTATGCGAGCATGCAGAACGAGGACTCGCTCGATGGCGGCGAAAGTCTGTACATCGCCGAATTGCGCCGCGCGCGCGAATTGCTGGCGTTGGCCGAGGAGGGGACGCCGGCGCTGTTCCTGATCGACGAGATTTTTCGCGGCACGAACCACCTCGAATCCGTGGCGGCGGCCGCCGCCGTGCTGCATACGCTGGCCGCGCGCCACCTGGTGATCGTCTCGTCGCACAACCTGGTGCTGGGGCCCTTGCTGGAAGACTGCCTGGCGCCGTGGTGCGTGCGCCGCGACGATGCGGGCGCGCTGCTGCTGGCGCGCGGTGTGCTGCAGGCCACGAACGGAATCGCCCTGCTGGCGCAGCGGGGCTTTGACAGCGCCATCGAAGACAAGGCGGAACGCGTCTTCGACTGGCTCAGCACGCACATGGCGCAACCGGCCGATTGCGGCGGCGTGCTGGAACGGGCCTGATGACCGCCCTTACTTGTCCTGCTTTTCCGGCGTGCTCTTGTCGATCACTTCGCGGCAATCGCCGCGGATGATGGCGTTGTCGTAGTTGGTCCAGCCATAGCTGTCGACGTAGCGCTTGTGCTGCTTGAAGCGGGGGCTGGCGATGCTCCATTCGGGCTGTTCGCCCGCGAAGCGGATGTCGCCCAGGTCGAGCAGGGTGTGGAACATGTTTTCCGTCGACAGGCGCGCCTTCTGATGGCGCCGCAGCTGCGTCACCTTGTCCGGATAATGCTGCTGGAATTGCGGCGAATACCAGACGAAGGCGGGCACGTGGAATTCGAACTGCGTGTTATGCCCATGGAAGGCCAGGCGGCAGGTGCCGTCGTACAGGGTCTGGCCGTGATCGGCCACATAGACGAGCGAGCTGCGCAGGGCGGTGCGCTGGCCGTCGTCCTTCAGCATGCCGATCACGTTCGACAGGAACCAGTCCGTGTACAGGATGGAGCTGTCGTAGCTGTTGTTCAGCTGCGGCTTGATGGCCGTGTCCGTGTAGACGGGCTTGTCGACGCCGAACAGCGACGGCTGCCACTTGTCGAACGATTTCGGATAGCGCTGGCTGTAGTTCCAGTGGCTGCCCAGGGTGTGCAGCACGATGAGTTTTTTCGGCGCCGGGTCGGCCAGCGCATTTTTGAACGGGGCGAACAGGATCTGGTCGAAGTTCGAGCTGTTGGTAAAGCCGCCCAGGTTCAGGAATTGCACCACGTCCGCTTCCTTGGCGAATACGGAGACGGGCGTGTCGAATTGGCCGAACGAGATCTGGTTCGACAGCCAGTAAGTCTTGAAGCCCGCTTCCTTGTAGGCGGTGAGGAAGGATTTTTCCGAGAAGCCATCCTTGAGGCTTTGCGTGGCCGGCTTGCGCGAGATGATGACGGGCACGGACAGGCGCGTGGCGGAAACGGCCGTGATGACGTCGGCCAGCGGCACCAGGTTGCTTTCCTGTTTCAGCAGGGGATTGGTGTCGCGTTCGTAGCCGTTCAGGCTCCAGCGGTCGTAACGCGACGATTCGCCGATCACCATGACCACCACTTCCGGATGGGGATCGGGTTGTTGCTGGTGCGCGCCGAAACGGAAGCTGCTGCTTTTCTGTCCCAGCTCGGCCAGGTATCTGCGTTCCTTGTAGAAATCGAAGCCGCGCGCGGCCAGGCCGAAGGGCCAGGAATTGCTGACGGTGTCGAAGGCGTAGGGCAGGCGCGCCCAGTGGGGCAGGCTGGGCCAGCCCAGGCCCGTCTCGTCGGCGCCGGCGATGCTGGCGTTCTCGGGCTTGCTGCTCTCTTCGTCTTCCTCGGCCGTTTCGTCGTCGGCCGAACTGGCGTCGCCGAAGCCGGAGGCGCCCGCCTTGCCGCTGGCCGCCGGATGGCTGGCCTTGGCGGATGCGGCGGCGCTGTGCAGCACCTTGGCCTCGAAACCGAATTCGTAGCCATACCACCAGAAGCCGCCCAGCAGGATCAGCAGCACGAAGGCGGCCGGGCGCGTCTTGCCGCGCCAGTCCAGGTCGCGCGTGCGCGTGGCCGCATACCAACTCAGGGCGCACCAGGCGATCACGCCCAGCATGACGGCGCCCATCAGCCATACTTTTTGCCCGAGAAATTCCATCGCTTCCTTGGGACTGGTTTCGAAGATGATGCCCAGGTGGTGCGTGGAAATGCCCTGGCCATAGAAGATGAACAGGTAGATTTCCGTCGGCAGGGCCAGGAAGGCGGGCACCAGCAGCCAGTGGAAGTAGGCGGGGCGCTGGAACACGCTCCAGACGGCCAGCCAGGCCAGCAGCTCGAACGTGAACATCTGCCACGGATGCTCGAGCGCGCGCCCCAGCAGCGTGGGGATGAAGGGCACGGCCGTCAGCAAGGCATACGTCAGGAGCAGGAACAGATTGGCGGGGCGAAGCAAGGAGCGCATAAAGGAGGGCGGGAGGGCAGCGAAAAATGTCCGCTATTATCAATCCTTTTGTTGTCTTGCGGTCATACAAGAATGTGCGTGCCAGATGCTTGGCCGCAGGGAAAGAGTGCCAAATCATCAAGCGTTTGCGCGTGGCGGCGTCCGCGCCTCGCTGCCGAAAATTAGTCAAAACACCACAAATGCCCGCGATTTTTGCCTTTTTTTATAGCAAAAAGCGGTAAACTGATTGACCCCCTGTAACACAAGGTCTAAACTAGCGAGTTCTCGATTTTATTCTGCTCATCGTTTACGCATTACTTGGCATTTCATGGCCGCTCCTTATCGAGTGGCTGCGGGCGCCTCCGGTGCGCAGTAGATGAAAGCGGGACGAGGTTTTAGTCGCCGGGCATCTTGCCCGGGTTATTAATCGTAGTTTTTTGTTGGATTTATAACGATGCCAACCATCAATCAATTGATTCGCAATCCACGCGTCGCTTTGACCGTGAAGAGCAAATCGCCGGCGCTGGAAAACAGCCCGCAAAAACGTGGCGTCTGCACACGTGTTTACACCACGACTCCAAAGAAGCCTAACTCGGCTCTGCGTAAAGTCGCTAAAGTTCGCCTGACCAATGGTTTCGAAGTCATTTCGTACATTGGCGGTGAAGGCCATAACCTGCAAGAGCATAGTGTTGTGCTGTTGCGCGGCGGCCGCGTCAAGGATTTGCCGGGTGTGCGTTACCACATGGTTCGCGGTGCCCTCGATACCCAAGGCGTCAAAGACCGTAAGCAATCGCGTTCGAAGTACGGTACCAAGCGCGCTAAAGCTGGCAAGAAGTAATAAGTTGTACGCAGCAAACCCAAGTTTCGCTCAGTGGCAACTAGCTAAGTGAATGTAGTCGACCGCATCTGGTCGAGTAAGTGGAAGACTATGATGGTCGTCCGCGAGTGTGCGAAGAACGCGCGCTCAACTGAAGATTGAAAGGAATTGATATGCCACGTCGTCGTGAAGTACCCAAGCGCGAAATTTTGCCAGATCCAAAATTCGGCAACACTGATGTCGCTAAATTTGTAAACGTGCTGATGCTGTCCGGTAAGAAATCGGTTGCAGAAAACATCATCTACGGTGCTTTCGAGCACATCGCAGCAAAATCGGGCAAAGATCCGCTCGAAGTTTTTGCTACCGCAATCAACAACGCCAAGCCGCTGGTTGAGGTGAAATCCCGTCGCGTCGGTGGTGCAAACTACCAGGTGCCGGTCGAAGTTCGCCCAGTCCGTCGTATGGCTCTGTCCATGCGTTGGTTGCGTGAAGCTGCTAACAAGCGCAGCGAAAAATCGATGCCACAACGCCTCGGCGGTGAGCTGATGGAAGCGGCTGAAAGCCGCGGCGGCGCGATGAAAAAACGCGACGAAGTCCATCGTATGGCTGAAGCGAACAAAGCGTTCTCGCATTTCCGCTTCTAATATAAAGCCAGCTACCGCAAGGCGGCTGTCAAGCATCTGTTGTTCGAGGCCGGGCTCATTTTTGCAAAAAAATGCTGCTCGGTTTTGTCCATTCATTTAGGATTAATTATGGCCCGCAAGACCCCCATTGAGCGCTACCGCAATATCGGTATTTCCGCTCACATCGATGCAGGTAAGACGACCACGACCGAGCGCGTCCTGTTCTACACAGGCGTGAACCACAAGCTGGGCGAAGTCCATGATGGCGCAGCCACCACCGACTGGATGGCACAAGAGCAAGAGCGCGGTATCACGATTACCTCGGCTGCTGTTACGTGCTTCTGGAAAGGCATGGCAAACAACTTCCCAGCGCACCACATCAACATCATCGACACCCCAGGCCACGTTGACTTCACCATTGAAGTGGAACGTTCGATGCGCGTGTTGGATGGCGCCTGCATGGTTTACTGTGCAGTCGGCGGCGTGCAGCCACAATCGGAAACGGTATGGCGTCAGGCTAACAAGTACAAAGTGCCGCGTCTGGCCTTCGTGAACAAGATGGACCGTACCGGCGCCAACTTCTTCAAGGTCTACGATCAGATGCGTTCGCGTCTGAAAGCGAACCCAGTACCTATTCAGATGCCTATCGGCGCTGAAGACGTCTTCACCGGTGTGATCGATCTGGTCAAGATGAAAGCGGTTATCTGGGACGACGCGTCGCAAGGCATGAAGTTTGAATACGGCGACATTCCTGCACACCTGGCCGCTGATGCTGCCAAGTGGCGCGAGAACATGGTTGAAGCCGCTGCTGAAGCGTCCGAAGACCTGATGAACAAGTACCTGGAAGAAGGCGACCTGTCGGAAGCCGAGATCAAGGCTGCTCTGCGTCAGCGTACCATCGCCAGCGAAATCGTTCCAATGTTGTGCGGTACCGCCTTTAAAAACAAGGGCGTGCAAGCCATGTTGGACGCGGTCATCGAGTACCTGCCATCGCCTATCGACATTCCGCCTGTCCCAGGTCTGGATGACGACGAGCAGCCAGTCGAGCGCGCAGCTGACGACAATGAGAAATTCTCGGCATTGGCGTTCAAGATCGCAACCGATCCGTTCGTCGGTCAGTTGTGCTTCATCCGTTGCTACTCGGGTACCCTGAATTCGGGCGACTCGGTGTTGAACTCCGTGAAGCAGAAGAAAGAGCGTATCGGCCGTATCGTGCAGATGCAAGCGAACGAACGCGAAGAAATCAAGGAAATGCGCGCTGGCGACATCGCCGCCGTTGTGGGTCTGAAAGACACCACCACGGGCGATACGCTTTGCGACGAAAAAGCCAGCGTGGTTCTGGAGCGCATGGTCTTCCCTGAGCCGGTGATTTCGCAGGCAGTCGAGCCAAAAACCAAGGCCGACCAGGAAAAAATGGGCCTGGCACTGAACCGCCTGGCTGCAGAAGATCCATCGTTCCGCGTGCGTACCGATGAAGAATCGGGCCAGACCATCATCGCCGGTATGGGCGAGTTGCACCTGGACATCATCGTTGACCGCATGAAGCGCGAATTCAACGTTGAAGCGACCGTCGGCAAGCCACAAGTGGCTTACCGCGAAACGATCCGTAAAGTGTGCGAAGAGTCGGAAGGCAAATTCGTCAAGCAATCGGGTGGTCGTGGTCAATACGGTCACGTGGTTCTGAAGATCGAACCGCAAGAACCGGGCAAGGGCTTCGAATTCGTTGACGCGATCAAGGGCGGTACCGTTCCTCGCGAATACATCCCTGCAGTTGAAAAAGGTGTGCGCGACACGCTGACTTCGGGCGTGATGGCTGGCTACCCAGTCGTTGACGTGAAAGTCACGCTGTTCTTCGGTTCGTACCATGATGTTGACTCGAACGAAAATGCATTCCGCATGGCCGCTTCGATGGCATTCAAAGATGGCTGCCGCAAAGCATCGCCAGTCATCCTGGAGCCGATGATGGCCGTGGAAGTGGAAACGCCGGAAGACTACGCCGGTACCGTGATGGGCGATCTGTCGTCGCGTCGCGGCATGGTGCAAGGTATGGATGAAATTGCTGGCGGTGGCGGCAAGATCATCAAGGCCGAAGTACCTCTGTCGGAAATGTTCGGTTACGCTACATCGTTGCGTTCGTCGACCCAAGGTCGTGCGACTTACACGATGGAATTCAAGCACTATGCTGAAGCACCTAAGCATGTGACTGAAGCAATCGTAAGCTCGAAAGCTAAGTAATAGAAGTTCCGGGCCGGCTTTCACGAGAATGCCGGTCCCTACATTTAAATCATTGTTCTAAGGAAGAATAAAATGGCAAAAGGTAAATTCGAACGGACCAAGCCGCACGT
Organism: Janthinobacterium sp. FW305-128; assembly: GCF_020858135.1. NCBI lineage: Bacteria > Pseudomonadati > Pseudomonadota > Betaproteobacteria > Burkholderiales > Oxalobacteraceae > Janthinobacterium > Janthinobacterium sp. FW305-128. Next base: position 65,492 of record NZ_JACYMK010000017.1, read on the forward strand.
CAACGTCGGCACCATCGGCCACGTCGACCACGGTAA
>NZ_JACYMK010000018.1:0-43518 GCF_020858135.1 Janthinobacterium sp. FW305-128
CAAAGCGTTGTGTTTGTCAGCTGCGAAGAAGGAAGAGTATGAAGCGTTTCGGCTAATTCGTCAACCTTCTTTTTTACTACCCAGCCCCGGAAGGCCGCCCCTTTTGTGCCGCAAACTAGTGCGTCTCATCGGGGAGGCGAATCATATCAAAGACCGTCGAAGTTTGGCAAGCGCTTTTCCAGGAAAGCGTGCATGCCTTCTTTTTGTGCAGGCGTGCCGAAGGCAGCCTGGAACAAGCGGCGCTCATAGGCGACGCCATCGGTCAAGGTCGTTTCAAAGGCGCGGTTGACGCAATCCTTGATCATCATGGCCACCGAGGTCGGCATGGCGGCGATGGTCTTGGCGGCAGCCAGCGTTTCTTCCAGCAACTTATCGGCCGGCACGACGCGCGACACCAGGCCGATGCGTTCCGCCTCGGCGGCATCGATGGTGCGTGCCGTCAGCAGCAGATCCATGGCCTTGGCCTTGCCGATGGCGCGCGGCAGGCGCTGCGTACCGCCCGCGCCCGGCGTGACGCCAACCTTGATTTCGGGCTGGCCGAATTTGGCGCTGTCGGCAGCGATCAGGAAATCGCACATCATGGCCAGTTCGCAGCCGCCACCGAGCGCATAGCCGGCCACCGCGCCCACCACCGGTTTGCGCACGCGCAAGATATGCTCCCAGTTGCGGCTGATGTAACCCTGAGTAAAGGTATCGGGATACGTGTAATCGGCCATGGCGGCGATATCGGCGCCGGCGGCAAACGCTTTTTCGCTGCCCGTGAGCACGATACAGCCGATATTCTCGTCGCCGTCGAATTTCAGCAAGGCGTGGCCCAGCTCATTCATCATATTGTCGTTCAAGGCGTTCAAGGCCTTGGGGCGGTTCAGGCGGATGATCGCCACTTTGTCCTGGATGTCGATGATCAAGTCTTCGTATTGCATAGTGTCTCCTCTCGATGAACGGTGCAACGATTGTAGCGGCTAACGGCAGCGGCGCGGCAGGTGCGCTGCTATTATTGTGAGCCTGATCACCTTTATCGAGCAGCGTATTTTCTCCTCCTTCTTCCAGTACTGCACCCGCTATCTGCGCGGCGACGGCAGCGCCGCCAGCGTCAATTTCCGCCGCCTGTGGTTCAGCAACGGCCTCAATTGCTTCGGCGCCCAGATCACCTCGCTGGCCCTGCCCCTTTGCGCGGTACTGCTGCTGCATGCGACGCCGGAACAGATGGGCGTACTGGTCGCGCTGCAGGCGCTGCCGTTCGCCCTGTTCGGCTTGCCCGTCGGCGTGCTGCTGGACAGGCGCAGCAAGCACCCGATCATGCTGTTCAGCGAAAGCATGTCCGGCCTGGCCCTGGCCAGCGTGGCCGTCGCTTACTGGTGCGGCGTGCTGTCGATGCCATGGTTATATATAGTGGGGTTCATCATCGGCACGGGCTTCGTCGTCGGCGGCGGCGCCGAACAGGTGTTTCTGACTTTCCTCGTGGGCCGCGATGGCTTGATCAATGCGCAATCGAAATTTGCCGCCACGGAATCGGCTTCGCGCCTGATCGGCCCCGGCCTGGCCGGCGTGCTGGTGCAAATGCTGTCGGCGCCCGTCGCCATCCTGTGCACGGCCTGCGGATACTTGATTTCCGTTTTCAATTTGCGCGCCATGAGCGTGCGCGACCCACGGCCGGCCCCCTCCGACAAGCACGCCTTGCGCGACATCGCCGACGGCTTGCTGTTCGTCTGGCGCGAACCGCTGCTGCGCGCGCTGGCCTGGGGCGCCGGCATCTGGCACTTCCTGTTTTACGCCAGCATGGCCTTGACGGTGCTGTTCGCCACACGCGACCTGGGCATGAGCCCGGGCGTGCTGGGCATGACGCAGATGCTCGGCGGCGCCGGCGTCCTGCTCAGCGCCTTCATCGTCAAGCCCTTGACGATGCGCTATGGCGCCGGCCGCACCATCCTGATCGGCCTGGCATCGACTTCGCTCTGTTTTGCCCTGACGCCAACGATTCCCGCCGCGCTGTTCGGCAGCGCGGCCGCCAGCGCCGTGGCCTATGCCATATTGATGTTCTTTTTCGATTGCGGCGTGATGCTGTTCTTTATTCCCTACCTGGGCTTGCGCCAGAAAGTCACGCCCGATCCCATGCTGGGCCGCATGACATCGACCATGCGCTTCCTGACGGTGGCGACGGCGCCGCTGGGCGCGCTGGCCGCCGGCTGGGTAGCGGAACATTTTGGCGTGCGCAATGGCCTGGCCTGCATCGCGGCAGGCAGCATTGCGTTGACGGTCGCCATGGTGTGGGGCACGCCGCTGCGTAGCGTGCGCACCTGAAGCGAGGAACGGGCATACACTGCAGAAAGATTGCCTTGGCGACACTATTCATGCCAAAGCCTGTGAGGTTTGATTTACATCAAGGTTTTAATTGATATAAATCCATAAGCTGTCTTACATCACTTGAGGAGCACGCCATGTTTAACACCATCTTATTTCCCACCGACGGCTCGCCGTTGTCCGACAAAGCCGCCGAGACGGCCCTCGCCTTTGCCCAATTGAACAAGGCCAAGCTGGTCGCCATCAGCGTGGTGCAGCCTTTCCCGTTCTCGCCGATGGCCGACGGAGGCATCGTGCTCGACGCCAGCCTGTATGAACAGCAGATGCAGGAAGCTTCGCAACGCGCCATCGACAAGATCGGCGAAGCGGCGCGCGCCGCCGGCGTGCCTTTCGAAGGCGTGGTGGTAGTGTCACCGAGCCCGCACGACGAAATCGTCAATGCGGCGCAAACCTACCATTGCGACATCATCCTGATGGCCTCGCATGGCCGCAAGGGCTTGAACAAGCTGTTCGTGGGCAGCGAAACGCAAAAAGTGCTCGCGCATACGCATTTGCCGGTCATGGTTCTGCGTTAAGCCAGACCATCGCTACCCCGGCGTCGCGCGCAGCAACTCAGCGCGCCGGCGCCTGCTTCGGCAACAACACCCACACGGCGCCGCTCTGCTTCATGCGGCCCGCATTCTCGGCTGCTTCCGCGCCAAAGCCAAAGAAATAATCGACCCGGATCGGCCCGCGAATGGCGCCGCCCGTATCCTGCGCCATCACCAGGCGCTGCATGGGAATCTCGCTATTGGCTTGCGTGGTGGACAAAAACACGGGCGCGCCCAGCGGCAGGAAGCGCGAATCGACGGCCACCGAGCGCTGCGGCGTCAACGGCACGCCCAGCGCACCCTTCGGCCCCACTTTCGGATCGGGCAAACGCTCTTCCTTGAAGAAGACATAGCTGGGGTTAGCGTTGAACAATTCATCCTTGCGCGTCGGGTGGCCGGCAATCCACGCCTTGATCCCCTGCGCCGATGCCTGGCTCAGGGTCAGCTCGCCCTTGTCGACCAGGTAGCGGCCAATCGACTTGTAGGGGTGGCCGTTTTGATCCGCATATGCCACGCGCACGGTTTCCTGCGTATCGGTCAGCTGCACGCGCCCGGAACCCTGCACTTGCAGGAAGAACGCCTCGACTTCGTCATCCACCCACAGCAATTCCTTGCCCGTGACGGACGTGGCGCGCTCGATGTCGGCACGGGTCGCGTACGGGATCACCTTCTTGCCGACCAGCTTGCCCCGCAGGCGCATGTTCTTCAGTTCCGGATACACGCCGGCCAAGTCCACCGAGACCAGGTCGTCAGGCACCTTGTACAGCGGCGTCTGGTATGGACCGCCGCGCTTGCGCGCGCCGTGCAGCAGCGGCTCGTAGTAGCCGGTGACGAGGCCCGTGCTGGCACCATCGGCCGTAATGACTTGATTGGGCACAAAGAAGGTCTCGAAGAACAGACGGATGGCCTTGTCGCTGTCGGCATTCACCTGGCGCGCGATCGTGCACGATTCCTTCCAGTCCGGACGCTTGACCAGCACGCCGCACGAAGCCATGAAGGCTGGCCAGGCGGCGCGCATGTCGTCGCGGGCCCAGCCAGGCAAGGCGGCGAACTTGGCGGGCACAAAGGTGGGCGCTGCCACATCCGCGGCATCCTTGGCGTCGGCCGGCTTGGCGGGCACGGGCCTGACGACGGTCGGCGCGATGGGCGGCGCCTTGCCGCCGGCGGCGGCCGGTGGCGCCGATGGCGTGGTACAGGCGGACAGCGCGAGCGCGACGGCGCCGATGGAAACGGGTAGACTACCGCGTGTCAACAGACGGCGGGTAAATACTAAGCTGCGGGTAAATAACATAGGGGTGCGTATGTGGATCTTGATGATAGAGGCGCTGGTGGCGTTCTTCTTGCTGGCATTTATAGTCTGGTGGACCATGTATTCGGGTAAAAAACCCGCGCCACCGGCACGCCAGCAACTCAGCGAAGAACAGGACAGCACCGAAAAACTGAAATAAGGGGCCAAGCCCCCCGGCGTTGCGTCAATGCAGGGTGCGCGGCACCGACAGCACGAACTCGGGAATCAAAGCTTCGAACTGATGGCCGTCTTCTGCCACGCAAAAGTATTCGCCGCGCATCGAGCCTTGCGGCGTGCCCAGCATGGTGCCGCTCGTGTATTCGAACTGCTCGCCCGGCTGCAGCAGCGGCTGGTGGCCGACGGCGCCCAGACCGCGCACCTCTTCCACCTTGTTGTTCGCATCCGTAATAAGCCAGTGGCGCGAAATCAGTTGCGCGCCAGCCGTGCCCGTATTGACGACGCGGATCGTGTAACTGAACACGTGCCGCCCCTGGTCCGGTGCCGATTGTTCGGGCAGATATTGCGTCTTGACCGTTACCGTAAATTCATAAGTCGCCATCGTCATTCCTATTCAGACATTGCCAGTCGTATTGTGTGTCGCGCGCGACGCATTGACCATCGCGCGATGCGTATTCTGTGTTTCACGGTCCTTCAATGAAGCATGGTACCGGCGTCAAGCGTAAAATAGCGCATCTTCGCATTTTCTACTCTCAGCCTTTAGCCACCATGACAACATTCCGTATCGCTCCCAGCATCCTGTCCGCCGACTTTGCCCGCCTCGGCGAGGAAGTGCGCAACGTCGTTACCGCCGGCGCCGACATCATCCACTTCGACGTGATGGATAACCATTATGTGCCGAACCTGACCATCGGCCCGCTGGTGTGCGAAGCGATCCGCCCGCACGTGCAAGTGCCCATCGACGTCCACCTGATGGTCAAGCCTGTCGATCGCATTATCCCGGATTTCGCCAAGGCTGGCGCGAACATCATCACCTTTCACCCGGAAGCGTCGGATCACGTCGACCGTTCCTTGCAGCTGATCCGCGACAATGGCTGCAAATCGGGCCTGGTCTTCAACCCGGGCACGCCGCTGCACTACCTGGAACACGTGATGGACAAGATCGACATCATCCTGATCATGTCGGTCAACCCGGGCTTCGGCGGCCAGTCCTTCATCCCGCAAGCGCTGAAGAAAATCGCCGAAGCGCGCCGCATGATCGACGAATCGGGCCGTGACATCATGCTGGAAGTCGATGGCGGCATCAAGATCGACAACATCGCCGCCGCCGCAGCAGCAGGCGCCGACACCTTCGTCGCCGGCTCGGCCATCTTCGGCAAGCCCGACTACAAGGCCGTCATCGACGCCATGCGCGCAGAATTGGCCAAAGTGGCGGGCGCCTGATGCAAGCGGGCACGGTGAAAGACCACGTACTGGCCGGCGTGCGCGCCGCCATCATCGACCTCGATGGCACGATGCTCGACACCGTGCCCGATTTTCATGTCGCCATCAATGGCATGCGCGCTGAACTGGACCTGGCCCCCATCAGCGCCGAGGCCATCAAGCTGATGGTGGGCAAAGGCTCGGAAAACCTGATCCGCACCGTGCTGGCCCTCGACTTCGACTCGGCCGGCGTGGAACAGCATTTCGAGCAGGCGATGGACGGTTACCAGCGCCACTACCTGGCCATCAACGGCCAGTTCAGCACCCTGTATCCGGACGTGGAAGCGGGGCTGGCGGCGATGCAGGCGGCGGGCTTGCGCCTGGCCTGCGTCACCAACAAACCCATCGCCTTCGCCCTGCCCCTGCTGAAACTGAAAAACCTCGACCAGTATTTCGAGATCGTCTACGGCGGCGATTCGCTGCCGAAGAAAAAACCGCACCCGATGCCGCTGCTGCAAGTGTGCGCGGACTTCGACCTGCCGCCCGCCAAAGTGGTGGCCATCGGCGACTCCTCGAATGACGCGCAAGCGGCCAGGGCTGCGGCTTGCCCCGTATTGACGGTACCGTATGGCTACAATCACGGACACTCTATACACGATACCGATTCCGATGGTATAGTAAAGACACTGCTCGAAGCAGCACGTTTTATTGGCATGCAAAACTAAGCGGCATACTGACCAAACCCAACACCATATCGTGAACACGTTTCTCATCAAAAAACACAATGTCACCCAAACCGGCTCGATTGAGGCCTGGCTTTGGCGACGCTGGCAATCCTGGCAGGCTTAAGGGCCGAGCCGTTACGATTGCTGCCGGCTGCACACGCGTCCTTTGCGCCTCTTGCGCAAGTTCCATGTACCGGCAAGTTTTTTGATAACCCACCGCAGGGTTTGTGCACTATGCACACTCATACCCTGACGGCATGGAGAGAAACATGACCGAACTCGAATTCAAATCGCTGGGCCAGCAAGGCTACAACCGCATCCCCCTGATCGCGGAAGCGTTCGCCGACCTGGAAACCCCGCTCACCCTGTACCTGAAACTGGCACAGGCCCAACACGGTGGCAAGAACACCTTCCTGCTCGAATCCGTCGTCGGCGGCGAACGCTTCGGCCGCTACTCCTTCATCGGCTTGCCCGCCACGACCGTGTTGCGCAGCTACGGCAGACGCACCGAAATCGTCAAGAACGGCAGCGTGATCGAAGAACACGAAGGCAATCCGCTCGACTTCATCGAACAGTTCCAGTCGCGCTTCAAGGTCGCCCTGCGCCCCGGCATGCCGCGCTTCTGCGGCGGCCTGGCCGGCTACTTCGGCTACGACACCGTGCGCCACATCGAGAAAAAACTGGCCGGCGGCGCGCCGAAAGATGACTTGAAGCTGCCCGACATCCAGCTGATGGTGACGGAAGAACTGGCCGTCATCGACAACCTGTCCGGTAAACTCTACCTGATCGTCTACGCCGACACGACGCAGCCCGAATCGTTTTCGAAAGCACAGCAGCGCCTGAAGGACTTGCGCATGATGCTGCGCCGCGGTGTCGATGCGCCCGTCACCAGCGCTTCCGTGCGCACGGAAACCATCCGCGATTTTTCCAAGGAAGACTACCTGAAGGCGGTCGCCAAGGCGCATGAATACGTGATGGCGGGCGACCTGATGCAGGTGCAGATCGGCCAGCGCATCCGCAAGCCGTATGTCGATTCGCCGCTGACCCTGTACCGCGCCTTGCGTTCGCTCAATCCATCGCCGTATATGTACTTCTATAATTTCGGCGACATGCAGATCATCGGCGCCTCGCCGGAAATCCTGGTGCGCAACGAGAAGACGGCGGACGGCGGCAAGAAAGTCACCTTGCGTCCGATTGCCGGCACGCGTCCGCGCGGCGCCACGCCCGAGCGCGACGCCGAGTTGTCGGCCGAGCTGCTGGCCGATCCGAAAGAAATCGCCGAGCACGTGATGCTGATCGACCTGGCGCGCAACGACATCGGCCGCATCGCCGAAACGGGCAGCGTGCAAGTCACCGACCGCATGGTCATCGAAAAGTATTCGCATGTGCAGCACATCGTCTCGAACGTGGAAGGCACCCTCAAGGAGGGCTTGTCGAACCTGGACGTGCTGCGCGCGACCTTCCCCGCCGGCACCCTGACGGGCGCGCCGAAAGTGCGCGCCATGGAAGTGATCGACGAACTGGAAATCACCAAGCGCGGCATCTATGGCGGCGCCTGCGGCTACCTGTCGTTTGGCGGCGAAATGGACGTGGCGATCGCCATCCGCACGGGCGTGGTCAAGGACGGCATGCTGTATGTGCAGGCCGCGGCCGGCATCGTGGCCGACTCCATCCCCGAAATGGAATGGCAGGAAACTGAAAACAAGGCGCGCGCCGTACTGCGTGCCGCCGAACAAGTGCAAGATGGCCTGGATGGAGGGTTTTAAGATGCTGCTGATGATCGACAACTACGACTCCTTCACCTACAACATCGTGCAGTATTTCGGCGAGCTGGGTGAAGACGTGCGGGTCTACCGCAACGATGAAATCACGATCGCACAGATCGAGGCGCTGAACCCGGACCGCATCTGCATCTCGCCCGGCCCGAAAGCGCCGGCACAGGCGGGCATTTCGGTGGAAGTACTGAAACACTTCGCCGGCAAGAAGCCGATACTGGGCGTATGCCTGGGCCACCAGGCCATCGGCGATGCGTTTGGCGGCAAGGTCATCCGCGCCAAGCAGGTCATGCATGGCAAAACTTCCCTCATCGCGCATACGGGCGTGGGCGTCTTCAAGGACATTCCCAGCCCCTTCACAGTGATCCGCTACCACTCTTTGGCGATCGAACGCGCCTCGCTGCCTTCCTGCCTGGAAGTGACGGCGTGGACGGACGACGGCGAAATCATGGGCGTGCGCCACCGGGAATACGATATCGAGGGCGTGCAATTCCACCCTGAATCGATCCTCTCGGAGCACGGCCACGCCCTGCTGAAGAATTTCCTCGAGCGCTGATCCCATGCGCACGCCCCGGCGTGCCATCAGTGTCCTCCTGCGCCATCATTGAAGAAGGAAGCATCATGCCGATCACCCCACAAGAAGCCCTGCTGCGCTGCATCGAACACCGCGAGATCTTTCACGACGAAATGCTGTACCTGTTCCGCCAGATCATGTCCGGCGAAATGTCGCCCACCATGATCGCGGCCCTCACCATGGGCTTGCGCGTGAAAAAGGAAACCATCGGCGAAATCGCCGCCGCCGCGCAAGTGATGCGCGAGTTTTCCACCAAGGTGCCCATGGCCGACACCACCAACCTGCTCGACATCGTCGGCACGGGCGGCGACGGCGCGCACACGTTCAATATTTCCACCGCCTCGATGTTCGTGGCGGCGGCGGCGGGCGCCCGCGTGGCCAAGCACGGCGGGCGCAGCGTGTCGTCCTCGTCCGGCAGCGCCGACGTGCTCGATTCCTTGGGCGTCAACATCAACCTGCAGCCCGAGCAGATCGCCCAGTCGATCGCGCAAACGGGCATCGGCTTCATGTACGCGCCGAACCACCACGCGGCCATGAAGCATGCGGCGCCCGTGCGCAAGGAGCTGGGCGTGCGCACGATCTTCAATATCCTCGGTCCCCTGACCAATCCCGCCGGCGCGCCGAACATCCTGATGGGCGTGTTCCACGCCGACCTGGTCGGCATCCAGGTGCGTGTGCTGCAGCGCCTGGGCGCACAGCATGCGATCGTCGTATATGGCCGCGACAATATGGATGAAGTGTCGCTGGGCGCCGCCACCATGGTGGGCGAATTGATCAACGGCGAGATCCGCGAATATGAAATCCATCCCGAAGACTTCGGCATGTCGATGATCGCCAGCCGCAATCTGAAGGTGGCCGATTCCATCGAATCAAAAGCGAAGATGATGGAAGCGCTGCGCGGCGAGCCTGGTGCCGCCGCCGACATTGTGGCCCTGAATGCGGGCACGGCGTTGTACGCGGCCGGCGTGGCCAGCTCGATCGAAGACGGCCTGGCGCGTGCGCGCACCGCCGTCAGTTCGGGCGCCGCGCTGGCGAAACTCGACCAATTCGTGCGCGTGACGCAGCAGCTGGGCACCCCGCCGCAAGCGTAAGCTCTCCGCCCTCCTTGATAGAATAGCGACCATCATGTCCGACATACTCGATAAAATCCTGGCCGTAAAAGCCGATGAAGTGGCCAAGGCCAAAGCCCGCCGCAGCCTGGCCAGCCTGCGCGGCGACGTGGAAAGCGACAGCGCCCTGCGTGCCGGCCTGCGCGGCTTTGAAGCGAGCCTGCGCCAGCACATCGCCGCCGGCAAGCCCGGCATCATCGCCGAAGTCAAAAAGGCGTCACCGTCGAAAGGCGTGATCCGCGCCGACTTCCGTCCGGCAGACATCGCCGCCAGCTATGCGGCGCATGGCGCGGCCTGCCTGTCCGTGCTGACGGACGAACAGTTCTTCCAGGGATCCGTGGATTATCTGCAGCAGGCGCGCGCCGCCTGCGCCATTCCCGTGCTGCGCAAGGATTTCATGGTCGACATGTACCAGATCTATGAAGCGCGCGCCATGGGCGCCGACTGCATCCTCCTGATCGTCGCGGCGCTCGACCATGGCCTGATGGCGGAGATGGAAGCGTGCGCCCACGAACTGGGCATGGGCGTGCTGATCGAAAGCCACGACGGCGAAGAACTGACGGCGGCGCTCAAGCTCAAGAGCGCGCTGATCGGCATCAACAACCGCAACCTGCGCACGTTCGAAACGTCGCTCGACACGACCATCAATCTCTTGCCGCGCATCCCGCAGGACAAATTGATCATCACGGAATCGGGCATCCACAGCACGGCCGACGTGCAACGCATGCGCGATGCGCACATCCACAGCTTCCTCGTGGGCGAAGCGTTCATGCGCGCACCCGACCCCGGCGTGGAGCTGGAACGCCTGTTCAGTTAAACCATGGTAGTCTGGCAGACATGAGACACGCGATCACCGTCCTTGCCACTGCTGCCCTGCTGTCGGCTTGCCAGACTGCGCCCCCGCCAGCGGAGCGCATGCCCCGCACGCCGGCCGCGATACAGCTTGCCGCCAGCATCGACGTCTACAAGTCGCTGGTGGCGCAGCAGATCATGGCGGCCAACGCAGAATACACGTTCAGCGGGCGCCTGCCGCCCATGCTGCCGGCCATCGTCGTGCTCGACCTGAGCGTGGGTCCCGATGGCGAACTGAAAAGCGTGCACGTGCACCGTTCGCGCGACAGCGAAGCATCGGCCGCCGCGCTGGCCGCCGTGCGGCGCGTGCAGGTCCTCTTTCCGCCGGCCGCACACCTGATGCGCCGCCACGCCCGCACCTTCGATTTTTCCGAAACTTTCCTCTTCAACGACCAGTACCGCTTCCAGCTGCGGACATTGTCCGGTCCTCAGTAAACGCACAAGCATCGAGTTCGATGCGGTCGCGTCCCCGCTCCTTGGCCAGGTACAGGGCCGCATCGGCGCGCGACAGCAACTGTTCCAGCCCTTCCACCACCGATGCCTGGCAAGCGACGCCGATGCTGACCGTACACGGTGGCAGCCCCGCATGACTGGGCTCGCGCAGCAAGGCGCGGATGCGTTCGGCCACGCCCAGCGCGTTATGCACCGGCATATCCGGCATCAGCACGACGAACTCCTCGCCGCCGAAACGCGCCACGCAATCCGATTCGCGCAGGGCGCCTTTGATAACGGCGGCCACATGCGCCAGCACCTGGTCGCCCACCGCGTGACCGTGGCGGTCATTGATCAATTTGAAGTAATCGAGGTCGATGCTGAGCAGTGTCAGCGGCAAACGGCGGCGCCGCAGATTGCCGATTTCGCGCGCATAGGCGTCGCCAAAGCCGCGCCGGTTCAGCACCTGCGTCAGCGGATCATGGGTCGAGCGGCGCTCCAGTATCTGCTGCAGACGCCGGGTCGCCACCGTCATGAAGCCCACCGTCAGCAGCAGCGCCATGAAATTGGCAACCGCCAGATAGATGCCGGCCGGCGTGCCTGCCACCGTCAGGTTCACGCTGGCGCCGCCATGCAGCAAGGCCGACACGCCGCGCACCAGCACCACGACCGCTTGCAGCAGCATCAGCGCGCCAAAGAACAAACTCGAGAAATGGCGCTCGCCATGGCGCCATACCAGTTGCACCTGGCGCGCATAAAACAGGAAGACCAGCAGGGAGAAGAGCGCCACGCGCGCCGAGAAGTCGGGGTGCGCCAGCAGCCACCAGCAATTGCCGGCGATGGCCAGGACAAGTATCAGCAGATAGGCACGGCGACTGGGCGCCAGGCCAAAGAATTTCTCCGTGCCCAGCATCGACAGGCCGATGCCGGCCACCAGCGCCGCATTGGCCGCGATTATGGACAATGCCGGCGGCAGCACTTCGCGGGTGCCGAACAGCAGGGACGCGCACACCAGCAGCAGCAAACCGGCCGCCCAATGTCCGAGGCCATGCACCTCGCGCCGGAAACTGCGGTACACCGAGAACATGACGACGCTCATCGCCCCGCACATCAGGGTCGTCATCAGCATAATCGTTCGAGGATCGAGGGTTTGCACGTTGGGCGCGGTCGAAAAGAATCAGTTCGGCAATTTTAGTTTAGTTAAAGAAAAATTAGTTCATTTGCAGTAAATATGATGGCAATACGCCAATTTCAGGGGAGGCGTTACATTGAGACATTGCTGCCTGAAATAGAAAACCGGCCAGTGAGGCCGGTTTTCTGTCTTACTGCATGACAAACAGCATCATGCCGCGCTAGGACGCTTCGGCCCCGTGGCCTTCTTGGGCGCCGGCAGCAGGGTCAAGCTGACACCGGGCACGCGGTCACCCTGCAGCACGGCGGTGAATGTCATCAGCTCGTCGCGGCGGAAGGCGTGCACCGTCACTTTGGCACCGACGGCATAGCGGCCCAGCAAGGTGTCCAGGTTCGCCGGGTTGCCCGTTACGCGCAAGCCATCGACGGCCACCAGCACGTCGCCCGCCGACAGGCCCGCCACGTGGGCGGCGCCGCCCTGGTGCACCTGCGCCAATCTGGCGTCGTTGCCGTCGCGGCCCAGGTTGACGTCCAGGCTGGCCTTTTCCGCCTTGCGCGCGTCGCTGTATTTCACGCCGAACGGCGCCAGCAGGCGCGCCAGCGGCACGTCGTCCGTGCCGCGGATGTAGCGCTCGAAGAACGGTTTCATGCGCGTGCCTGAAACCTCGTCGAACAGGGTTTCGACTTCGGCCGGCGTCACGCCGCGCGCTTTACCCTTGTAGAAATCGCGGCCGTAGCGCTGCCACAGCGCCTGCATCACGTCGTCCAGCGATTTTGCGCCATTCGTCTTGCTGCGCAAAGTCAAATCGAAAGCCAGCGCGATCAGCGAACCCTTGGTGTAGTAGCTGACGATGGCGTTCGGTGCGTTTTCATCCTGGCGATAGTACTTGCCCCAGGCGTCGAAGCTCGAATCGGCCACGCTTTGCTTGGTGCGTCCGCTGCCGCGCAGCACGCTGTTGACGGTCTTGCCCAGCAATTTGAAATAGGCCGCCTCGTCGATCAGGCCAGCGCGCACCAGCATCAGGTCGTCGTAATAGCTGGTGAAGCCTTCGAAGAGCCACAGCAGCGGCGAATAGCTTTCCGCCTGCAGGTTGTACGGCGCGAAGGCGGCCGGCTTGATGCGCTTGACGTTCCAGGTGTGGAAGTACTCGTGGCTGCACAGGCCCAGGAATTTCAGGTAGCCGTCGCCGATTTCCGTGCTGTTGGAGGCCGTCGTCGGCAGGTCGGCGCGCGCGCAGATCAGCGCCGTCGAGGCGCGGTGTTCGAGGCCGCCGTAACCGTCGCCGACGGCCATGGTCATGAACACATAGCGGTCCATCGGCGCTTTCTTCGTCTTCGGCTCGAAGAAGGCGATCTGCGTTTCGCAGATGGCTTTCAGGTCGCGGCACAAACGGGGCAAGTCCAGGTTCGGCACCTTGCCCGTGACGACGATATCGTGCGGCACGCCATATGCGGTGAAGGTGGCCAGCGCGAAGTCGCCCATTTCCACCGGATGGTCGATCAGCTCATCGTAGTTGGCCGCCTGGTAGCTGCCGAAGCCGTAGCGCTTGGCCTTCAGTTCCGGCAGGGTGGTGGCGACTCGCCAGGTCTTGCAGGCCGCATCCTTGGGCTGCACGATATGCACTTCATGGGCGTCGGATTCCTGGCCCAGCACGCGCAAAAACACGCTGGTGCCGTTGAAGAAGCCGTGATTCTGGTCCAGGTGGGCGGCGCGCACGGACAGGTCCCAGGCGTAGACGTCGTATTCGACCGTCAATGGACCCTTGCACGGGGCGGCTTGCCACGAATGCTTGTCCAGTTTGGTCAGCGCCACGGCCTTGCCCTCGGACTCGGCGCGGATGCTGACGATGTTGCGCGAAAATTCGCGGATCATGTAGCTGCCCGGTATCCAGGCCGGCAAGGCAAATACCTGGCCGATGGCGGCTGGCGACTTGACGGTCAACGTCACCTTGAACATGTGGCCAGCCAGATCAGCGGCGGCGATGCTGTAGATAATGCCGGCGGCCGGCGTGGTTTTCACTGCGGTTTTCGCCGCGGCTTTGCTTGTGGCTTTGCCGCTTGCCTTGGCTCCCGCCTTGGCGGTGATTTTTTGAATCGGTGCTTTCTTCATGTTTTCCTCGTGTCTGGCATGGATGTTCTACAATCGCCCGGGCGCGCCAGGCACCGGCGACAAATCGTCAGGGGTATCAATATCGCGCAAGATGCCGCCGTCGTCCACTGTCACTTCGCATACGGCATGGCTGTTGACGATGCTGCGCGCGCCCTGGTCGCCATCGAGCGCCAGCAGCAGCGGCAAGTGAAAGGCGCTGAATGCGACAGGATTGCCGCGCCGTCCCTGGAACACGGGCACGGCGATGTGCGCACCATCGCCGACGGCTTGCGACAAGGCGGCGATTGTAGCCGCTTCCACGAAAGGCATGTCGCCCAGGGCGATCAGCCAACCCGGCGCGCCGCGCACGTGATCGATGGCGCAGGTGAGCGAGGCGGCCATGCCCGTGTCGGCGTCATGGCAGACGCGTACCTCGCAGCCGAGCGCGCCGAGCACGCGCGCCACCTGCGTATCGTCGGCGCGCACCACGGCCAGCACGCGCGGCAAGGCCGCCAGCATGTTCTTGGCCGCTGCCACTACCACGGGCAAGCCCGCATGCGGGCCTTCGGCCAGCGGTTGCAATAATTTGTTCTGTACGCCGGAAGGGTCGAACCTGCGTCCCCTTCCGGCTGCCAGCAAGATGCCGACCGTACTCAAAAAGCCGCTGCCGTCATGCGGCCGCCAGGTCGAACGGCAGCTTGCGCAGGCGCTTGCCCGTCAGGGCGAACAGCGCGTTGGCAAACGCGGGCGCCAGCGGCGGCACGCCCGGTTCGCCCATGCCCGTCGGCGCATCGCCCGACGGCACCAGGTGCACCTCGATCACAGGCATGTCGGGCATGCGCGGCACTGGGTAGTCGCCGAAGTTCTGCTGCTCCACCACGCCATCCTTGAGCGTGATGGCCGCGCCGGGGATGGTCATGCCCAGCGCCATCAGCGCGGCGCCCTGCACTTGCGCCTCGATCGTCAAGGGGTTGACGGCCAGGTTGCAATGCACGCCCGCCCATACCTGGTGCAGCTTGGGCGCCCCCTCCACCACGGAGGCCGTCACCACGTAGGCGACGACAGAGTTGAACGACTCGTGCATGGCCACGCCCCAGGCCTGCCCTTTCGGCAGCTTCTTCTTGCCATAGCCGGACTTGGCCACGGCCAGGTCCAGCGCGGCGATGTGGCGCGTGTGCTTGGCGTCGATCAGCTGCTTGCGGTAGGCGACGGGATCCATCTTCGCCACGTGCGCCGCTTCGTCGATCAGCGTTTCCATGACGAAGGCCGTATGCGTCGAGCCGACGGAGCGCCACCACAGCACGGGCACGTTCGCCTTGGCCGTATGCACGGACAGCTTCATCGGCAAGGTGTACGGCTCGCCCATGCCTTCGACCATGGTGCCGTCGACGCCATTTTTCACCATGAACGCTTCGAACGGCGTGCCGGCCATGATGGACTGGCCCACGATGGTGTGGTCCCAGGCGAGTATCTTGCCCTTGGCGTCGAGGCCGATCTGCGCGCGGTGCACATGCGACGGCCGGTAGTAGCCGCCCTTGATGTCATCCTCGCGGCTCCACATCAGCTTTAATGGACCGCTCTTGCCCGCAGCCCGGTACGCCTTGGCGACGTTGACGGCTTCGACCACGTAGTCGGACGAGGGCACGGCGCGCCGGCCGAAGCCGCCGCCCGCCATCATCGTGTGCAGGGTCACCTGCTCCGGTTTCAGGCCGGAAGTAGCGGCAATCGCCGCCTGGTCGCCCGTCTGGAATTGCGAACCGACCCACATCGTGCATTTGTCGGCCTGCAGGTCGACCACGCAATTGAGCGGCTCCATCGGCGCGTGCGCCAGATAGGGGAATTCGTAGACGGCTTCGATCTTCTTCGGCGCCTTGGCCAGTGCGGCGACATCGAATGCGCGCGCCACCGTGCCCGGCGTCCTGGCCAGCGCCTTGAAAGCGGCCAGCTGCTTGTCGCTGCTGACCTTTTCCACGGCGCTCGTATCCCACTCGATCACCAGCGCATCGCGTCCCTGCTTGGCGGGCCAGTAGCCGTCGGCGATGACGGCCACGCCGCTGCCGCCACGGTCGGTTTTCACTTCCAGCACCTCCAGCACGCCCTTGATGGCTTTCGCCTTGCTGGCGTCGAATTTCGCCACCTTCGCGCCAAACACGGGCGGGCGCGCCACCATGGCCACTTTCGCGCCGGGCGGCTTGAAGTCGATGCCGAACTGCTGTTTTCCCGTGGACTTGGCGGCCGCGTCCAGGCGTTTCACGGGTTTGCCGATGATGGAAAATTCGCGCGGGTCCTTCAGCTTGACGGTGGCGGGCAAGGGCTGGCGCATGGCCGCGTCGGCAAACTCGCCATACGTCGCCTTTTGTCCGCCGGGGCCATACAGCACGCCCTTGGCGGCCCGTACCTGGTCGGGATTGACTTTCCACTGCGCGGCGGCGGCGCCCACCAGCATGGCGCGCGCCTTGGCGCCGATTTCGCGGTACTGCGTAAACGAATGGGCGATGCTGCCCGAGCCGCCCGTCATCTGCATGCCATAGGCGGCATCCTTGTACTGCTCGCCGGCCGGCGCCAGTGCGCCATGCACCAGGCTCCAGTCGGCGTCGAGTTCCTCGGCGATCAGCATGGGCAAGCTCGTTTGCACGCCCTGGCCGAATTCGAGCCGGTTCACCTGCACCGTCACCGTGTTATCGGGGGCGATGTGCAAAAAGGCGTTCGGCGCATACACGGGCTTGGCGGGAGCGGCATCGGCCGCCTGCGCCAGCTTGCCTGCGCCGGGCAGGAAAAATCCCAGCATCAAACCGCCGCCCGCCGCCGCGCCGGCCTTCATGAATCCACGCCGCGAGACGCCATCGGCCACCGGCGCCGATGCCAGCGCCGTGCCCAAGGTCACTGCGCCATGCTGCAATGCTTCCTGATTCAACCATTCGATACGCATGTCGCTCTCCTCAGGCCAGGGTCTTGGCCGCGTCCTTGATGGCTGCGCGGATCCGTTGATAGGTGCCGCAGCGGCAGATATTGCCGCTCATGGCGCCGTCGATGTCGGCATCGCTGGGCGCCTTGTTCGTGCGCAGCAGCGCCGTGGCGCTCATCACCTGGCCGCTTTGACAGTAGCCGCATTGCGGCACGTCGTGGCGCACCCATGCCGCCTGCACGGCCTTGCCCACCTGGTCGTTTTCCATCGCTTCGATGGTGGTGATCTTTTGCGCGCCCACAGATGAAATGGGCGTGATGCACGAGCGGATCGGCTGGCCGTCGAGGTGCACCGTGCAGGCGCCGCACAGGGCCGCGCCGCAACCGAACTTGGTGCCCGTCATGTTCAGGTTATCGCGCAGCGCCCACAAGATGGGCGTGGAAGGATCGGCGTCGACTTGCGTGTCGCGTCCGTTGATATTCAAGGTAATCATCTGCTGCTTCCCCTTTTTTGGATTGTTATGGCGTCTACGAACTACACTTGATGATACGACAGCGGAAAAAAACGCAAAAAAAAGCGCGCCTTGCGAGGGCGCGCCGTCCAGCCTTCCTGGCGACAGCCCGGATTACTTAATGGTCGAGAATTTCTGTTCCAGCGTCTTCGCATCGACCGCGCCCGGAATGCGGCTGCCGTCGGAAAAGAAGATGGCTGGCGTGCCCGAGACGCGCAATTGCTGGCCCAGGGCCAGGATTTTTTCGTGCGGGTTGGCGCAAGTGGCGGCGACCGTGGCTGGCGCCTTGCCGTTCAACATCCAGTCATCCCAGGCCTTGTTGCGGTCCGGCGCGCACCAGACATTGCGCGACTTGACGATGGAGTCCGGCGACAGGATGTTGTACATGAAGGTGTAGACGGTGACGTTGTCGATTTCCTTCAGCGCGTTCTGGCGGAAGCGCTTGCAGTAGCCGCAGTTCGGATCTTCGAACACGGCGATCACGCGCTTGCCATTGCCCTTGACGGTTTTCATGGCCGAATCGAGCGGCAAGTCCGAGAACTTGATGCGATTGACTTCGTCCAGGCGCACCTTGGTCAGGTCCTGCGACGTCTTGGCGTCGAAGACGTGGCCGACGAACAGGTATTGCGCGGATTTGTCCGTGTACAGGATGTCGCCGCCCGTGCGCACTTCGTACAGGCCGCCGTACGGGGTTTCCTTGACCGAGTCCACCTTGGCGCCTTCGCCCAGGCGCGGCTCGATCAGCTTTTTGATGCTCGCTTCCGTCGGCGTTTCCGCGCCGGCGCACGACATCATCAGGCCCGAGGCCAGTACCAATGCGATTCTGCTCATTTTGATCACTATCACTTCTCCACTTGAAACGCCCGGCGGGACTGGCCTCTGGACCGGCGTCGTTATCTCTTCGACAAAACGATCGCCGCAGACCAGCTGCGGCGACCTTGAATTTTCACTGCTGCCATTATCCGGCGATATCTTAAGATACGCTGATATTTACGGATGTCCCAATGCGTGCGAGATCATTTTTCGCTTCAGGGCCGGTAATTTATCCAGCAAGTTTAATCCCAAATTGCGAACCACGCGCAACGGCTCCAGATCGGCGCCGAATAACCGCGCCAGGCCGTCGGTCGCCAGCTGCATCAACAGCACGTCTTCCTTGCGCGCGCGCGCATAGCGCGCCAGCACGCGCTCGTCGCCGATGCCGCGGTGCGCTTCGCGTTCGCCGATCGTCTTGACCAGCTGCGCCACGTCGGCAAAACCCAGATTCATGCCGTGGCCGGCCATCGGGTGCACCACGTGGGCGGCGTCGCCCACCAGGGCCACGCGCGGCGCGACCATGGCGTGCGGGCGCATCAGGGTCAGAGGAAACGCGCGCACCAGCTCCGGCTGCAGCGGCGTGAGTTTACCTAGTTTGTCGTGGCAATACGCGGCCAGGCGCGCGGCCAGGGCGTCGGCCGGTTCGGCCATCAAGGTATCGGCCAGCGCATCGGGCGCCGACCAGACGAGAGAGACGCGCTCGCCCGGCAGCGGCAGCAGCGCGACGATGCCTTCGCTGCCCCTAAACCACTGGTGGGCCGCGCCATGGTGCGGCTTTTCGCAGGCGAAGTTGCTGACCACGCCGCGCTGGCCGTAGGAGCGGTAATCGAGACCGATGTCGCACTGGCCCCGCACCCACGACTGGGCGCCGTCGGCGCCCACGACCAGCGCGCAAGTGATGGTGTCGCCGCCGTCGAGGTGCACGATGGCCGAGTCGTTCGTCCATTCCAGGCGGCTGGCGCGGCCCTGCAGCACGCTGACGTTCGGCGCGAATTTCAGGGCGGCGTCCAGCGCCTGGCCCAGGTTGCGGTCTTCGATGATCCACGCCAGTGCGCCCACATGGGCGCCGTAGGCGTCGAAACCGAGTCCGCCCGCCTGCGCGCCGTCGCCGTTGACCAGCATGGCATCGACGGGCGCCACCCTGTCGGCCTCCAGGGCGCCCCACACCTTCAGCGACGACAGCAACTGGTGCGCCGTGTGATTGAGCGCATACACGCGCACATCCCAGCTGGCTTCGACCGGCTTGACGGTGGGCGCCGGAGGGCTCACCGGGGATAACAGGGTGACGCTTTGTCCTGCCTGGGCAAACGCCAGCGCCGTGGTTTTCGCGATGGCGCCGTTGCCGACGATGCAAACGTCGCTGTGGCTATGCATGAAGCGCCGCATGGTGGGGGGAGTGGGACTGTTCATGCGGTCATTATAGCGTTTGCTGCCCCCGTTTCAGCTAGTCAGGAAGTACAGAACGCATGCCCCAGGTCAAGCGGCGCCATGAAACACGGGCAGCACGTATTCGCCGATCTCCTGCATCGTCTCGGCCAGCGGGCGGCGGTTCTGCCGCAGCTGCAGGCCAATATGCCGCACGCCGGCCGCGCGCATGGCGTGCAGCTCGGCGATCAGGCCATCGCGCCCCGTGCGCCCGCCGAAGCGGAAACGCTGCAGCGGCAAGGTCGGATCGTCGTCCAGGTCCAGGTGGATGAAGCTGACATACGGCTTGTCGTCCCCGGCCACGGCCCGCCATTGCGCCGCACGCCGCGCATGGTCTTCCGGCGTGCCCGGATAGGCGAGCCAGCCGTCCATCTGCGCGCCTATCCAGGCCGGCGATTGCTGCGCCAGCCCCGCTACCAGCAGCGGCAACGGTGCGGCCGGCTTGGGCAGCAGACGGATGCCGGGCGACAGGCGTATATCTCCCCAGTCGCGCAGCATGGCCACCTGCTCGCGAAAAGCCTCACCGCGCTGCGCGAAATCGCGGCCGAAGACGGGATACTCGACGGGCCGGTCGCCGCTGGCCACGCCCAGCAGCAAACGCCCGCCGCTCAACTGGTCGACGCTGGCCGCCGCTTTTAAAGTCAGCACCGGTTCGCGCAGCGGCAGCACCACGGCGGCCGTGCCCAGCAAGATGTTCTCGGTGATGCCGGCCAGGTAGCCCAGATACGTAAATACCTCGAAGACCTGGGCCGCGTCGCCGAACGACGGATCGTACAGGGGCACGTCGCGCAGCCACAGGGCCCGGAAACCCAGGCGGTCGGCCAGCTTTGCCAGCGCCGCATGCTGTTGCATGTCCGGCTCGCCCGGCACGCGGCCGCAGGCCGCATGCGCCTGGCGTCCCGTGGACGACCAGTCATTATCGAGCGGCAGTTCCAGGCCGATACTGAAACCGCCCTGCCCCAGCTTCGTCATGGCGCCCATCTCAATCCCACTGCGGCGCCAGGCCGTCCGGGTTGGCCAGGCGCTCGCCCCGTTCCAGAGTCGCCATCTGCGCCATCTCGTCCGGCGACAGGGTGATGCGCTGGAAATGCAGGTTCGCTTCCAGGTTGGCGCGCTTCGTCGACGACGGAATCACGGCAAAGCCCTGCTGCAGCGACCAGCTCAGAGCCACCTGCGCCGACGTCACGCCGTGTCTGGCCGCAATCGCCATGATGACCGGATCGACGACCACCTTACCGTACGCGAGCGGCATGTAGGCCGTGATGTGGATGCCCTGGCTGCGCGCGAACTCGATGACCTTGCGGTTTTGCAGGAAGGGGTGGATCTCGACCTGCTGCGTGGCGATTTCCGCCGCGCCCACCGTATCGATGGCTTGCCGCAGCTGCGCATTCGTGAAATTCGATACGCCGATGGCCTTGGTCAGCCCTTGCGCCTTGGCCTGCGCCAGCGCCGCCATGTACTCGGCCACGGGAATCGCGTCCTGCGGCGACGGCCAGTGGATCAGCGTCAAATCCAGCTGCTCCAGCTGCAGCTTGTGCAGGCTGTCTTTTAAACTGGGAATCAGCTTGTCGCGCTGCAGATTGTCGATCCATATCTTGGTGGTGACGAACAACTCGTCGCGCGGGACGGCGCTGGCCGCGATCGCCTGGCCCACGTCGGCTTCATTGCCGTAGATTTGCGCCGTGTCGATATGGCGGTAGCCGACGTCGAGGCCCGTCGTGACGGAATCGATGACGACCTGGCCCTGCAGGCGGAAGGTGCCCAGACCGATTTCAGGGATGGCGGTGTGTTGGGTAATGGCGTGCATGCGGTAATCCTCTCAAGTCAGTAACGATGGCCACACTATGCGCCCTTCCTTTATTGAGAAAAATACCGTTTACATCAAATCATATTTGACCCATGCGCAAGTAATGGAGTGCGAATCCTGGAAATGCAGGAAAAGTCGCAGCCGGCTCTTGCATTCCCGTTTTGGTCTGCTATAATTCGCCACCTTGGCCTGGTAGCTCAGTCGGTAGAGCAGAGGATTGAAAATCCTTGTGTCGGTGGTTCGATTCCGCCCCGGGCCACCAAGAATTCGTTTCACGTTCAAAAACGCCACCTTCGGGTGGCGTTTTTGTTTGTAGTCCACATAAAAACGGGCCGTTTCCGGCCCGCAGTTACGCCAGTCCGGTACCGTCGGCACCGGGCAATCGCCCTCTTACCACATCAAATCATCCGGAATCTGGAACGCCGCGTACGGATCGTCCTCGTCCACTTGCGTGCTGGCCTGCTTCACGCGCACGACGATGGCGGGGTCGCGTTCGGCGATCTTGTCGGCGATGATGCGCGGCACCAGCTCCACGGCGCCGCCCAGGCAGACGATCACCAGACGGCCCGCCACCAGGTGGGCTTGCACGGCGGCCGTCACGTAGATGCGCTCGATCTTGTTGTTGAACGTGAAGTTATACGGCACGTCGCCGTTGTTACCCTTGCTCTGGCGGTTCTTTTGCACCATTTGCGCGATTTGCGCCACGATGGCTTTCTGGTTCGCGGCCGCGTCGCGCTGGGCGTTCAGTTCGCGCGCGCGTTCCGCGTTCTTGCGCTGGGTCTCGAGCGCGGCCAGGCGCACCTCGTCGACGCTTTGCGTGCCGCTCTTGCGCTCGTCCTTTTTTTGCTTGCTCTTGTCCTGGTTGGCCAATTTGACCTTCTTTTTGTCGACCAGGCCGGCCTTTAAAAACTGCTCTTGCAACGAGACCATAACTACTCCGTAATGAGTGTGCGCCGGCCAAGGCAGCGGCATCGGCCGGTGGAAAGACGCTAGCATAGCAAAAAACGGGGCCGCTGCCGCCGCAACATGGCTGCCCGGGCCAGCCGGCGGGGGCCTGGCGCCGGACAGTAACAAAAAGACACACTCGAGTGGAAATTTTGTTGATAAATGTCATATAGTTAGTTACGTTCTGCATATCGGCAGTTTCCAGCCGGTTGCATGCCCCTTCCATCGTTTGCGTCTAAAGGATTTGCCATGAAACAATTAATCGCCCTCTGCATCGCCGCCGCGTTTGCCAGCACCGCCTTTGCCGCCGCACCGGAAGCGGCGCCCGTCGCCAAGACGGCGCAACAGTCGAAAATGACCACCTGCAATGCGGATGCCGCCGGCAAGAAAGGCGATGAACGCAAAACCTTCATGAAGGAATGCCTGAGCGCCAAGCCGGCGCCGGCCATGACGCAGCAAAACAAGATGAAGGCGTGCAATGTCGACGCCAAGGACATGAAGGGCGACGCGCGCAAGGCGTTCATGAAAGAATGCCTGAGCGCGCCCAAGAAATAAGCGCCGCTTCGAAGCGCCCGTGTGCGCTTCACCCCACAGCGCCAGCCGACAGGCTGGCTTTTTTTTGCTCCCATCAAACGGCGCGGCGCCCAGGGCAGAATGACCATCCCCGCCAAAGGGCCGATGAATGAGGCAGCCACGCGGAACGCCGGCAATCATGATTAATGATCAAGATGACAAGAGGATTGATAGCGCGTAATATTTACTCAGCAGTAATGCACGGCGCGGCGGCAGCTTACCCCAGGGGAAGGATGGCAGCGTGGCGATATCGAGCGATCTCGCGCACTGGCGCGGCCTGGTCTTTACCCGCCTGTTGCAGGTGGTGCTGCTGCTTGGCATCGTCACGGCCATTCCCAGCGCGCTGCTGGCCGCGAGCGAGGCGATCTGGTCCATCGTCGTCCTCGACTTGCTGGCCATCGGCTGGATCGGCCTCATCTGGCATAGTCGCGCCATGCCCTACCGCTGGCGCGTGTGGCAATTCCTCATCGTCGCCTATCTGGTGGGCGTGGGCCTGCTGCTGAAAATCGGTCCCGTCAGCCAGATCTACATGATGCTCATGCCCGTGCTGGCGGCACTGCTGCTGGGCATGCGGCCAGCCATGTCGACCCTGGTCCTGACCACGCTGACCATCTTTTTCCTCGGTCTGCATCCCGACGTCGCCCTGCGCCTGCCGGGCACGCCCGACTCTCCCGTGCTGCGCGCGCTGATCGTGGCACTGAACTTCCTGTTCATCGCCGCCGTGCTGACCCTGTCCTGCGCCTTTCTGCTGCGCCACCTGGAAGACAGCAGCCAGGCCTTGTCGCAGCTGAACGCCGAGCTGCGCCTGACGGCCACGGCGCTGGCCCGCCTGAACGACATGGTGATGATCGCCGAAGTGCTGGACGGCCCGCCCGCCCCCGGCGCCGGGACGGTATCGGCCACGCGCATCATCTTCGTCAATGACGCCTTCGAGCGCAGCAGCGGCTATGCGCGCGCCGAGGTGCTGGGCCGCAGCCTGCTGTTCCAGCAAGGCCCCGCCACCGATACGGACGAACTGGCGCGCATCGCCGCCGCCATGGCCCGTGCCCAGCCGGCCAGGGCGGAATTACTGAACTACAACAAGGCGGGCAAGGCGTACTGGGTCGAAGCGGAACTGGTGCCGTTCACGGATGCGGAAGGCAGGCAGACGCACTGGGTGGCTGTCGAGCGGGAAATCGACGAGCGCAAGAAATCGGAAGCGGACATCCACCGCCTGGCCTTCTACGACGTGCTGACGGGCTTGCCCAACCGGCGCCTGCTGACGGACCGCATCGGCCACCTGCTGGCCGCCGCGCCGCGCAACCAGACCATCAGCGCGCTGATGTTCATCGACCTCGATCACTTCAAGCACATCAACGACGCGCGCGGCCACGCCACGGGCGACGC
The DNA here is from genome assembly GCF_020858135.1 of Janthinobacterium sp. FW305-128. Taxonomy (NCBI): domain Bacteria; kingdom Pseudomonadati; phylum Pseudomonadota; class Betaproteobacteria; order Burkholderiales; family Oxalobacteraceae; genus Janthinobacterium; species Janthinobacterium sp. FW305-128. The sequence continues at coordinate 24,612 of NZ_JACYMK010000018.1, forward strand.
GCTGCTGCGCCTGGCGGGCGAACGGCTGGCGCAGCTGATGCGCAAGGCCGACACGGTGGCGCGCATCGGCGGCGACGAATTCGTCGTGCTGCTGGCGCACCTGGCCGATGACCTGGACAGCGCCGCCCGCGCGGCGGCCCAGGTGGCCGAGAAAATCCGGGCCGCCATCGCGCGCGACTTCGAGATCGGCGCGCAGTCCTATCATTGCAGCGCCAGCATCGGCGTGACCCTGCTGCCGAAAGCGGGCCAGCAGGCGCACGACCTGCTGCGCGAAGCGGACATCGCCATGTACCGCGCCAAGGCGGAAGGACGCAACGGCATCGCCTTCTTTGAAGCGGCCATGCAGGCGGGCGTGGAGCGCCGCCTGACCCTGGAACGGGCGCTGGCGCGCGCCCTCGACCTGGGGCAATTGTGCATGCACTTACAGCCGCAGGTCGACCGCCATGGCCGGGTGACGGGCGCCGAATTGCTCATGCGCTGGCCGCAGGCGGACGGCAGCCATATCGCGCCGGATATCTTCATTCCGATTGCCGAGGAATCTGGGCTGATCGTCAAGCTCGGGCACTGGGCCCTGCGCGAAGCGTGCCGCGCCGCCAGCCTGCTGGCGCAAGCGGGCCGGCCCGTCCCCCTGTCCGTGAACGTCAGTCCGGCGCAGTTTCGCCAGCCCGATTTCGCGTCCCGCGTGCAGGCGGCGCTGGCCGAACACGGCACGCCGGCCGGCGCCCTGATCCTGGAACTGACGGAAGGCTTGCTGATCGACCAGCGCGACGCCTCGCTGGCGCGCATGCGCGAACTGGCGGACCTGGGTATCCGCTTTTCCATCGACGATTTCGGCACCGGCTATTCCAGTCTCGCCTACCTGACCTCGATGCCGCTGTACGAACTCAAAATCGACAAGCGCTTCATCGACGACACGCCGCGCGATGCGCGCGACACGGCCATCGTGCAGGCGATCCTGGCCATGGCGCGCCACCTGGGCTTGCGCGTCGTGGCCGAAGGCGTGGAAACGCGGGAGCAGGCCGACTTCCTCGTCGCCCACGATTGCGACGGCTTGCAAGGCTTCCTGTATGCGCGGCCGATGCCGCTCGATGACTTTCTCGTCTGGCTGGCCCGGCATCAAGCTTAGCTTTCCGACATTTCCTGCACGAAACTCCTCCGCTAGAATACCGGCCTCATAGCCTGTACCTTCACCATCCCCTCTCGTTAAAGTGATCTCCGATGCGTCTGGTTCTTCCCCTGCTGCCGCTCCTGCTGCTATCTCTGCTGCCCGCCGCCAACGCGGCCCCCTCTGCCACCGCGCCCACGCCGATCACGCTGGACCAGGCCATGGCCGATCCCGACTGGATCGGCACACCCGTCGAAGCGGCGTGGTGGGGCTGGAACGGCCAGCTCTACTACAAACAAAAACGCCTCGGCTCGCCCCTGCGCGACACGTTTCACGTATCTGGCGCGCATGCGAAACTCAATAGCGGCAAGAAGGTCGACGATGCGCAACTGGCGAACCTCGATGGCCAGCAGATGGTCGTCAACCGGGCCGGCACGCGCGCCATCCTGCTGCGCAACGGCGACTTGTTCGAGCGCGACCTGAAAAACGGCGCTCTGGTCCAGATCACGCGGGGCGTCTCCGCCATCAGCGACCCGCAGTATTCCGCCGACGGCGGCGCTGTGCAGTACCGCAGCGGCACCGACTGGTTCAGCTGGAGCCGTGCCGACCGCCTGAGCGCCCCCGTCGCCCTGCTGCGCGCGGCCAAGGACCCGGACGCCAAGCCGGAAGCGGACGCCCTGCGCGAGCTGCAGCTGCGCCTGATCGTCAACCTGGCGCGCCAGAAGGACGACCGCGACGCGAGCCGCGAGCGCCGCCACGAAGAGCGCCGCCTGGACGCCACGCGTGCGCCGGAACCGATCTACCTGGGCGACAAAGTGACGATTTCCGGCAGTGCCCTGTCGCCGGATGGCCGCTGGCTGCTGTTCGTCACGCAAGACAAGGCCGCCGAAAAGGGCAAGCTGGGCAAACTGGCCCGCTACGTCACGGAAACGGGCTATCCGGAAGCGGACGACGAGCGCACGCGCGTGGGCCGCAACATGCCGATCGCGCAAAGCCTGAAACTCGCCGACCTGCGCACGGGCCAGGTGCGCGAGATACCGTTCGACAGCCTGCCCGGCATCGCCACCGACCCGCTGGCCAGCCTGCGCGCCGAACAGAAGCTGCCGCCGCTGAAAGGCAACCGTGCCGTGCGCGTCGACGCCCAGCGCGACGGCATCGCCTGGACCGATGACGGTTCCAAAGCGGCCGTGCGCGTGCGCGCCATCGACAACAAGGACGGCTGGCTCGCCACCGTCGACCTGGCCAACGGCGCCCTCGTGCCCGCGCACCGCATCAGCGACACGGCCTGGGTCAACCGCCGCGCCGAGGAATTCGGCTGGCTGCCCGACAATGCCACCCTGTGGTATCTGTCCGAGGAAAGCGGCTACGCCCACCTGTACACGAAAACGGGCACCGCACCCGCGCGCGCCTTGACCAGCGGGCAATGGGAAGTGAGCGCCGTCGAATGGAGCCGCGACGGCAAGACCGCCTATTTTATGTGCAACCCGCAAGCGCCAGGCACGTATGAAGTGTGTGCCAGCACGGCCAAGGATGGCGGCGCGCGCGAAGTCACCAGTCTGAAAGGCGTGGAAAACTTCGGCCTGTCGCCCGATGGCGGCAAGCTGCTGCTGCGCTATTCGACCAGCTATATGCCGGCCCAGCTGGCCACGGTTTCTGTCTCTGGCGGCAAGGCGACTATCCTGACCGATACGCGCAGCGACGCCTTCAAGGCGCGCAACTGGGTCATGCCGGAACTGGTGCAAGTGCCGTCCACGCATGGCGCGGCGCCCATCTGGGCCAAGCTGTATCGCCCGGCGCAGCTGGAAGCGGGCAAGCGCTACCCGATCGTCATGTTCGCGCACGGTGCCGGCTACCTGCAAAACGTGACGCAGCGCTACCCCGTGTACTTCCGCGAACAGATGTTCCACAACCTGCTGGTGGAGCAGGGTTACATCGTGCTCGACGTCGATTACCGCGCCTCGCTCGGCTACGGCAGCGCGTGGCGCACGGCCATCTACCGGCAGATGGGCCACCCGGAACTGGAAGATTTCATCGATGGCGCCAACTGGCTGGCAGCCCGGCACCAGGGAGACATCAAGAATGTGGGCATCTATGGCGGCAGCTATGGCGGCTTCATGAGCCTGATGGCCCTGATGCGCGCCCCGGAAATCTTCAAGTCGGGCGCCGCCCTGCGTCCCGTGACGGACTGGACCACCTACAACCACGAGTACACGGCCAACATCCTGAACACGCCGGACGTCGACCCGCAGGCGTATAAAATCTCGTCGCCGATCGAATATGCCGACAAGCTGACGGGCAACCTCCTGATCGCCCACGGCATGATCGACGACAACGTGTTTTACCAGGATTCCGTGCGCCTGGCGCAGCGCTTGATCGAGCTCAAAAAGGACAACTGGGAAATGGCCAGCTACCCGATGGAGCGCCACGGCTTCGTGCAGCCGGAAGCGTGGTATGACCAGTACCGCCGTATCTATCAGCTGTTCAATCGTACGTTGAAATAAGCGATATCAACAAAAAATGTCGGATTACGCGGCTGCGCCGCTAATCCGACCTACTCGCTGAGGTGTAGGTCGGATTAGCCCGCAAGGGCGTAATCCGACACCACACCCACCACAAGCACTCAGTCAAACGGCACCGGCCGCGGCGTCGTGTCGCTCGATGGCGGCAGGATCGGCAGCACGAGGTGCGGCTGCTTGCCCGTGAGTGTTTTCAGGAAAGCGACGAGTTGCGCGTTTTCATCGGGCGCAAACGTGCGGCCCAGCTGTAAACGGCCCATCACATCGACGGCCTGCGTCAGGGTGGCCGCTTCGCCATCGTGGAAGTAGGGATACGTCAATTCCACGTTGCGCAGGGTCGGCACCTTGAAGTTGAAGCGGTCGGCATCCTTGCCCGTCACGGCCGAGCGCCCTTGCGCCGTCATCGCCGTCTTGTACGGTTCCACCACACCCATCTTCTGGAAAGTATTGCCGCCCACGGCGGGGCCGTTATGGCAGGCGATGCAGCCGCTGGATTTGAACAGCTGGTAGCCGGCCAGTTCGTCTTTCGTCAGCGCGCTTTTCTTGCCCATCAGCCATTGGTCGAAGCGCGAACCGGGCGTCACCAGCACTTCCTCGAAGGCGGCGATGGCGCGCGTGACTTGCTCGATGGTCAATTTATCCTGGCCAAATACTTGCCGGAATTCCGCGCGGTAGGCGGGAATCGAGGCCAGCACGTCGATGGCCAGCTCGTGCGTAAAAGCCATCTCGCCCGGATTGGCGATGGGGCCGCCCGCCTGCTCCTGCAAATCCTTGGCGCGGCCATCCCAGAATTGCGCTACGTTCATGCTGGAATTGAGCACCGTTGGTGAGTTGATGGGTCCGCGCTGCCAGTTGTGGCCGATCGACGTCTTGATGTTATCCGTGCCGCCCATGCTCAGGTTATGGCAGCTATTACAGGAAATAAATCCGGAACGCGACAGCCGCGGATCGAAAAACAGTTTCTTGCCCAGTTCGACCATGGCCGGATTGGCCACCTTGGCGGCCGTGATGGGCTGGATCGGCTCCTTGCTGGCGGCGTGCAGCGTGCCGCTGAAAGCGAGGCTGGCGATGAAGACAAAGGGGGAGAGGGTACGGCGCATAGTCTAACTCCTGGAAGCATTCCCGAATCGGCGGTGCACGCCGGCGCGGGAATGCAGCGCGGCGGCCCGGTCGCCACCCGACCATCGCTGATTGGATGTTGATTTATATTAACTTTGACGGCTTGATAATGAAAATGACCGGCGTCAAGGATCGTCCAGCGCGCGAATCGCGCTTGCCATTTGGGCAAGCGTGGCACATGATGAAGGCATGCATACACCTACCTACTCCGCCCTGCGCGCCGCGTGCGCCGCCATCCTGCTGCTGGCCACCAGTGCCTGCGGCAGCGCCCCCGCACAAGATGCGCCGCCCGCGCCCGGCAATGCCGGCTTGCTGGCGCAAATCCAGGCGGAAGTGGGCGCCGCCGCCTGCGATTCCACCCAGCAATGCCAAACCATCGCCATCGGCGCCAAAGCCTGCGGCGGTCCCGAGCGCTATCTGGCCTGGTCCAGCAAGGACAATGACGGAAAAAAACTCAAGGCCTTGGCCCAGGCGCAAGCCGAGGCCAGCCGCAAGCAGCAGCAGGCGGACGGCATGATGTCGACCTGCTCCATCGTCACGGACCCGGGCGCCACCTGCGAGGCGGGACGCTGCGTGCTGCAAAAGAGCGCCATGGGCGGCAGCTCGGCGATGTAAAAAAAGCCGCTGGATCAGCGGCTTGCGTGATGCGGCAACAAGTCAGGACTGCAGCTGCAAGGTCTTGACGATCTTGCTTTCCACCTTCTCGCCCGCACCCGAGGTGGCATTCTTGCTTTCCTTGCGCAGCAACAATAGATGGTCGCCGCTGACGCCATACTGGCGCGTCTCGTCCGTCTTTTGCGTAAAGCTGACGACGACAAAGGCGCGCCCGCTCACATCAAAGTGGAAATGGCTGGCCAGCGGCGTGCCGTCGGCGGCGATCCACACCTCGATGCCGCCTTCGAACTTCTTCACATACTTGCGGTCTTTCTCCGGCACCTTGTCGAGCGACAAGGTAAAGCTGAGCAGGCGCGCCGGCTTGCCCTTGTAGCTATCGATCTTTTCCCCGCTGAACACGGCTTCCTCGATCTCGCGCGACAGGGAATCGGCCGCCGACACCATGGAACGCAACTCCGCCGCCTTCATCTCCCCCAGCGCAAAGCCGATCGGCGTCTTGACCTTCGGATCCTTCACCCTGGCGCGCTGCTCGGCCTCCACTTTCGCCAGCAAATCCTTGCTGTAGAGCACTTGCAAGCCCGCCGGCCCGCCTTCGACGGTGACTGTCGCCTGGCCGCTATCCTCTTCCGCCGCCTTGCCCTCGCCCTCGCGGCGCCAGGTTTTCGATTCCACTTGCGCCTTGATGGGCAGCTGGCCCTGCAAGCGCGCCAGCGCCGCATTCAGATCGGCCAGCCCGTCGGCCCGCGCCGTACCGCAAAACAAACTGAACAAGCCTGCAGCCGCCAGGCCCTGCACTCCAATACGTCGCCGCATCGCCACATCCCTTCAGCTCATACAAGGATGCCAAAACACCATGTTTTGGCCATCTGTTGCATTTGAACACAGCTAGCTCTGGTCAGGTGGAAAGTCTTTCTGCTATAATTCGCCGCCTTGGCCTGGTAGCTCAGTCGGTAGAGCAGAGGATTGAAAATCCTTGTGTCGGTGGTTCGATTCCGCCCCGGGCCACCAAGAATTCAGCAGTACATAGCAAAAAGCCAACCTTCGGGTTGGCTTTTTTGTTTACCGGCTCAAAAGTCTTTGCCCCGGTCCATCCATGGTGTCCGGTAGGCCAGCATACTTCGGACGGCTCTTCTCCTTGCTCGCGTTTATTTGCTCCGCCATACAAACGTGTCGACTTAAAGCTCATTCACGCCACGCCTTCCGTCGCCGCGGAGGACGACCGCCTCAAATCAGAGTGCAGGCTTATTCGGTACTTGGCACCCATTCAGCACTACATAGCAAAAAGCCAGCCTTCGGCTTGGCTTTTTTTTCAGCGTTGCTCGCTCTCGCTACAGCCTCATCGCCAGTCACGCAGCGTTACGCACAGCGATAGCTTGCCCAACGCTCTGGCGGGGCACGCCTTCGTCAAATTCATCGGCTGGATTTGAAACAAGCAATATTGCTCAAAAGATATATAATTTACATCAGCAGCCTGACTCTGGCCACACCAGGCCATTTCAGTACGACGCAAGCACAGGCATCACTTAAAAATTAGAAATGGATAGATTCAATGAAGATACTGGCAACTGTACTTAGTTCGTGCATGCTCGTTGCATGCGGTGGCGGTGGTGGCTCGTCACCTGTTCCTGTCACCCCAACAAGTCTAACAGTCAACGGCACTGCCGCAACGGGGAAGGCCATTGCTGGCGCCACTATTACTGCCAAATGCCAGACAGGCACCGGCAACGCCACGACGCTGGCTGACGGCAGCTACAGCCTTGCCGTAGCCGGCGGCAACCTACCGTGCCTGCTCCAGATCACCGATCCGGCGGATGGCTCAAAATTACACACGCTCGTGCTGGGAAACGGCAGCGCCGCCACTGCCAACATAACGCCACTAACCGAAATGCTGACGGCGCGGGTACTGGGGAGCGAACCGACGGTCTTCTTTGCCGCGTTTGACGCCACGATTGCCAACAACAAGGTCACTCCCACTGCAGTGAAGGCAGCGCAGGCTGATGTGGGGACGGTACTCAACGGTGTCGTCGACACGAGCCCCCTCGTTGATTTCCTTGCCACGCCATTGAAAGCCGCGACACAGGGCAACCCGGCCGGCGGCGATGCGCAGGACAGGCTTCTGGATGCGCTCAGAGTAAAAATCAACGCCGCCCGGCTCACCCAGGTCGTCACCGCGCTGGCCAAGATCACCAATACAGACGCCATCAAGCAAATCATCGCCGATATTGCTGCCGTCCCCCCTGTCGCCCAGGCGGGACCGCTACAAAGCGTGGTGACGGGGACTGTAGTCACGCTCGATGGCAGCGCCAGTTCGGCCGATGCCGGCCGTACGCTCAGCTATGCATGGACCCTGCAATCCAGACCGGCAGGCAGTACGGCAAGCTTGTCGTCGCCGACCTCCGTCAGACCCACTTTTACGGCGGATGTGGCCGGCACCTATGTTGCCAGCATCATCGTCAACGACGGCAAGGTCAGCAGCAACGCGGCAGCGGTCAGTATTACGGCCAGTGTAGCCAATGCGGCGCCGGTGGCGAACGCAGGCTACGCGCAAAATGTCTTGTCCGGCAGTGTGGTGGAACTCGATGGCAGCGCCAGTTCGGACGCCAATGGCGATGTCTTGACTTTTGCCTGGGAGCTGACGACAAAACCGGCGAACAGCAAGGCCTCCTTGTCTTCCGCCAGCTCGGCCAAGAGCACCTTTACCGCCGATACCACCGGTTTGTATGTAGCTAAACTCATCGTCAACGATGGCAAGGCGAGCAGTGCGGACGCAACTGTTACTGTCACCGCCAGCGCCGTCGACAACTCCGGCCCCAACGTGTCGGCCATCACTGTCACCCCCGCCATCATTGACGTCTCGCAGACAAGTCAACAGGTGACGGCCACCGTCAGCGTGACAGATGCCACCGGCGTCAATCTCAACGCCCTGCCCGCCCCCCATTGGTACAACGTCGCCGACATCGGCGGCACCCGCATCAACAGCCAATGGAAACTGGCGTCCGGCGACGCGAAGCATGCCACCTTCAGTTCGACGGTGACGATCCCCGCAGGCGCCAAAGCAGGCGAATGGCTGGTCGGCTCGCTCGCCTTCCGTGACGTATTAGACTATACGAGTACAAATGGCGGCTACAGCCAGGGTTTCACCGTGCAAAGTAATGAACTCAGCGACACATCGGGTCCCACCGTGTCAGCCATCACCGTCAATCCCACCACCGTTGATGTCTCCCAGACAAGTCAACTGGTGACGACCACCGTCACCGTGACAGATGCCACCGGGATCAATCTCAACGCCCTGCCCAATCCCTATTGGTACAACAGCGCCGATATCGGCGGTACCCGCATCGACAGCAAATGGGTGCTGGCATCCGGCGACGCGAAGCATGCTACGTTCAGTTCGACGGTGACGATACCCGCAGGCGCCAAAGCCGGCTCCTGGACGGTTGGCTGGACAGCGTTCCGTGACACATTAGGATATACGAGTACGAATGGCGGCTACAGCCAGGGTTTCACCGTGCAAAGCAATGGGCTCAGCGACACGTCAGGGCCCGCCGTTTCTGCCATCACTGTCACCCCCGCCATCGTTGACGTCTCGCAGACAAGTCAACTGGTGACGACCACCGTCACCGTGACAGATGCCACCGGGATCAATCTCAACGCCCTGCCCAATCCCTATTGGTACAACAGCGCCGATATCGGCGGCACCCGCATCGACAGCAAATGGGTGCTGGCATCCGGCGACGCGAAGCATGCTACTTTCAGTTCAACGGTGACGATACCCGCAGGCGCCAAAGCCGGCTCCTGGACGGTTGGCTGGACAGCGTTCCGTGACACATTAGGATATACAAGTACGAATGGTGGCTACGACAAAAGTTTCACCGTTAAATAAGCGCGCCAGGCAGCACCAGACGGTCAATCAGGGAGCTGCCAGCCCGCTCTGAACATCCTCAGCCAACCTCCGGGTTGGCTTTTTTGTTTGCCTTGCACAAAACCTCCACCCCACCCCGCCGCTATGTACGCAAACGAACGGACTGCAGCCGCCCAAGGGCCCATGCTGCAGGCAGACCATCACTTTCCCTCCCGCCGCCAGCGCCCTGCGCGACACGGCTGACGGGTCGGCTGGTCAGCTCTCCCCGCCACACCGCCATGCGAAACTCGCGCCCGACGCCGTCGAGCCGTTCCGTACATTACGGCTCACTGCCAAAGGATGCATCATGAAACCTACCCTGATATTGCTCGCGCTCGCCTCTACCCTCGCCCTGACCGCTTGCCAGCGCGAAGCGCCACCCGCACCGACCGTCGTCCAAGTCGTTCCCGGCCCTGCCGGCGCGCCTGGTCCTGCCGGCGCCACGGGCGCCAAGGGCGCTGAAGCCCCTGCCGGCGCGACCGGTGCCACCGGCGCCACGGGCCAGACCGGCGACAGCGGCGCCGCCGGATACGATGGCGCCAAGGGCGCTACCGGTGCACAAGGCAACGATGGCGCCAAAGGCGACGACGGCGCCAAGGGCAAGACGGGCGACACGGTGATCGTCGTCCCGCAACGCTAATACCGTTAGCGCCGGCTATCGGCGACAACCTTGTTCAGCCACAACGCCAACCCTTGCGGTTGGCGTTGCTGCGTATGCGCTGTACCGCACAGTCACATCGGCCGCATCGGCCTACCCTGTCGTCATGACACAGGGAGATATCGCATGCTGACGCTCATACTGATGGTGGCCCTGCTGGGCCTGGTTGTACTGTTCGCGCCCGGCCCCGTGCGCCGCGCACTGATTACCCCGCACCTGCTGGCCCTGTTCAAACGCATCCTGCCGACGATGTCCGACACGGAACGCGACGCGCTCGAAGCGGGCACCACGTGGTGGGATGCCGAGCTGTTTTCCGGCAAGCCCGACTGGACAAAATTGCTGGGCTATGGCCGCGCCACGCTCAGCGCCGAAGAGCGCCATTTTCTTGACCATGACGTCGAGCGCTTGTGCGAACTGGTCGACGACTGGGAAACCCAACAGGCGCAGGATTTGCCACCGCAAGCCTGGGCCTACATGAAAAGCCAGGGTTTCCTCGGCATGATCATTCCCAAGCAATACGGCGGCAAACAGTTCTCCGCCTACATGCATTCGCAGGTGGTGATGAAACTGTCGAGCCGCTGCTCGGCGCTGGCCGTGACCGTGATGGTGCCCAATTCGCTGGGACCGGCCGAGTTGTTGTTGCACTACGGCACCGAGGAACAGAAAAACCATTACTTGCCGCGATTGGCTGCCGGCACCGAGATTCCCTGCTTTGCCCTGACCAGCCCGTATGCGGGCTCCGACGCGGCCGCCATCCCCGACCTGGGCGTCGTGTGCATGGGCATGCATGAAGGTCGCCCCACCCTGGGTTTCCGCCTCACGTGGAACAAGCGCTACATCACCCTGGCGCCCGTGGCGACCTTGCTGGGGCTGGCTTTCCAGACCAGCGACCCCGACCACTTGCTATCCGACAACGATACGCCGGGCATCACCTGCGCCCTGATCCCCGCCAGCCACGACGGCGTGCTGATCGGCCGCCGCCACCATCCCTTGAACGCCGCCTTCCAGAACGGCCCCACGTCCGGCAACGATGTCTTTATCCCTATCGACTGGGTCATCGGCGGCCAGGCGCAAGTGGGGAAAGGATGGCGCATGCTGATGGAATGCCTGGCGGCCGGACGCGCCATCTCGCTGCCCTCGTCCAGCGTGGGAATGGGCAAGATGGCCGTGCGCGGCACCGGCGCGTATGCGGCCGTGCGGCGCCAGTTCAACATGCCCATCGGCAAGTTCGAAGGGGTGCAGGAAGCGCTGGCCCGCATGGGCGCCAACCTGTACCTGATGGATGCGGCCCGCACCCTGGCCGCGCATGCCGTCGACCTGGGCGAGAAGCCGGCCGTCATTTCCGCCATCGTCAAATACCATGTGACGGAACGGGGCCGCGCGCTCGTCAACGACGGCATGGACATTCTCGGCGGCAAGGGCATCTGCGTGGGTCCGAACAATTTCCTCGCCAGCGCCTACCAGCAAATCCCCATCGCGATCACCGTCGAAGGGGCCAACATCCTCACGCGCAGCCTGATCATCTTCGGCCAGGGCGCCATCCGCGCGCATCCATATGTACTGAGGGAAATGGCCGCCGTCAACGAAAGCGACGGCCGCAAGGCCTTGCGCGATTTCGATGCGGCCTTCTTCGGCCATGTGGGCTTTGTGCTGGGCAACGTGGCCAGGGGCTTGTGGTACGGACTGGGCGGCGCGCGCCTGGCGGCCGTGCCCGACGCCGGCGCCCCGGCACTGGCGCCCTACTACCGCGCCCTGACGCGGCTGTCGACGGCGTTTGCCGTCATGACGGATATGTCGATGTTCGTGCTTGGTGGCGAACTCAAGCGCCGCGAGCGGCTGTCCGCCAGATTGGGCGACGTGCTGGCGCAGCTGTATTTGTGCTCCGCGGTGCTGAAGCGCTACGAGGACGATGGCCGGCCCGAGGCCGACCTGCCCTACGTGCACTGGTCGCTGCAGGATGCGCTGGTCAAGGCGCAACAGGGCTTGACGGGCGTGCTCGACAATTTCCCCGCGCGCGTGCTGGCCGTGCTGCTGCGCACCTTGCTGTTCCCGTTCGGCCTGCCCCACCGCCCGCCGTCCGACGAGCTGGGCAGCGAAGTGGCGCTGGCCCTGCAAACGCCGGGCGCCGACCGCGAACGCCTGCTGGCCGACGGCCATGTCGCCAGCGAGGGCAACGATCCCGTCGCCTGCGCCGAGCGGGCGCTGGCCTTGCTGCCCGAGGTTTTGCACATCGAAAAACGCCTGAAGGACACGCCCGAAGGCGCGGCCCTGCGGCACCTGCCGCAAAGCCTGTCCGCCATGCAGCCGTGGCTGGCAGCGGCCAAGGCCACAGGCAACGTCAACTGCCAGGAGCACAATAGCTTGCTGGAATATGCGCGCCTGGTCGACGGCTTGATCCAGGTAGACGATTTTGCGCCCGCCGCAGCGCACGAAACGCCGGACGCCTATCCCCGCGATGACGCCGGCGTGGTCGAGTCCAACGACAAGCCCAGCACGAGCGGCACCAGTGCCGCATACACGACGATCACCGACAGCCAGACGGCGCCGGGCCAGTACGCCCTGACGCCAAAATAAATGCTGGAAAATACCAGCGGACACAGCACGGATGCCAGGCTCACGGACGAGGCCAGCACGCCCTGAAATTGGCCTTGCCTGTCCTCGGCAACTTGCCGCGTGGCCAGCGACTGCAGGGCCGGCGCGCCGATGCCGCCCAGGGCGAACACGGGCATGATGGCGAAGATCATCCAGCTGCGGGTGGCGAAGGCCATGACGACCAGGGCCACGCAGGCGCACGCCGCGCCCGCCAGGATGGTGGCGCGCTCGCCCAGCAGTTTCACGGCCGGGCCGGGCAGAAAAGCCTGGGCCAGCGCCTGGCACACGCCAAACGCGCCCAGCGACAGGCCGATCCACAGCCCGTTCCATTCGAACGCATCGTGGCCCCACAGCGCCCAGCACACGCCATACACCTCGCCCGCCGCGCTGAAGGTAAAGAAGATGGCGGTGATCGGCAGCAAGCTTTTCTGCGATAACACCCAGCGCAGCGGGCGCAATGGATTCAATGCCGCCAGGTCGATTTTTTCGCCCGTGGGCCGACGTGATTCTGGCAACGTCAGCAACGCCAGCAGCAGGTTGCCGGCATTCAAGATGGCCGCCGTCATGAACGGCAGGCGCAGCCCGTAATCGCCCAGCGCGCCGCCCAGAACGGGGCCGATGATGAAGCCGGCGCCGAACATGGCGTTGAGCAAGCCGAAACGGCGCGCCCGCGTTTCCTCGGGAGAAATATCGGTGATGTAGGCCGTGGCCACGGACACATTGGCGCTCGTCAAGCCCGCAATGGCGCGCCCCAGCAGCAGCATCCACAGGCTGGGCGCAAACGCGAGGAACAGGTAATTGACGGCCGCGCCCGCCAGCGAAAGCAGCAGCACGGGGCGCCGCCCCAGGCGGTCGCTCAGCGCGCCCAGCACGGGCGCAAAGATGAACTGCATCAACGCATACAGGGCCGTCATGATGCCGATGTACGCCGCCACGTTATCGGCACGCGTGACGTCGCGCAGCAACGCGGGCAAGATGGGGAAGACCAGGCCGATGCCGATGGCATCGAGCACGACGGTGGCAAAGATGACAGGCAGCGCTGTCGCCGGAATGGCTATTTTCATATACTCAATCTAAATATGTACTCAGTACATAAATAGTACGCCCAGCCTGGCTGCACCATCAAGCCTTATCTGTACTCAGTACACTTCGTGTATGATCGGGGCAACATGACGATTCCTTCCGACCTCCGCTCCCGCAAACGCCTTGCCACCCGGCAAGCCATCTCGAATGCCGCCACGCGCTTGTTTTTCGTGCGCGGCTTCGAGCAGGTGACGGTGGACGAGATCGCGGCGGCTGCCAGCGTGGGACGCATGACGGTGTTCAACCACTTCCCCCGCAAGGAAGACATGTTCTTCGACCGCGAGGAAGAGGGACGCGAACTGCTGCGCGCCGCCTTGCGCCAGCGCGATCCCATGGTGCCCCCGGTCGAAACGCTGTGCCTGCTGGCGCACCGCCTGGTACGGGAAGACAGTCCCTACGTCACGTTTTCCGCCGCCGGCCAGGGTTTTATTGCCACCATCGAGGCCAGCGAGACCCTGAAAGCGCGGGCGCGGGCGATCCGCGACGAGTTGGCGCAAGTGGTGGCAACGGCGCTGACCGACAGCACGGGGCGCGACGCGCACGATCCCCAGGCCCGGCTGGCGGCCAGCCTGCTGCTGGCCACCTGGAGCACGGCCCTGATCGAAGCGCACCGGCACTTCCGCCAGCATGGCGACACACAGCTGGCCAAGACCTGCTTTCTGTCCTTGGTGGACCAGGGGCATGTCGGCCTGAAGGCAGCGTTGGCGGGCACGCCTTACGTCTGACGTTGCCGGGTATCGGATGTCAATCCCTTGACCCAAGGCAAGGCAATCTGGCGCCAGCCCGCCTACAATCGCCGGCTTTGCCCATCCCATGCGCCACGCTCCCGAACTCCTCCTGCCTGCCGGCTCCCTGGCCAAGATGCATGCCGCCTTCGACTATGGCGCCGACGCCGTCTACGCGGGCCAGCCGCGCTACAGCTTGCGCGTGCGCAATAACGATTTTTCGACCTTGCAAGCCTTGCAGGAGGGCATTGATGGCGCGCATGCGCGGGGCAAGCAATTCTTTGTCGCCAGCAATATCTTCGCCCACAACGCCAAGCTGAAGACGTATTTGCGCGACATGGAACCGGTGATCGCCATGCGCCCCGACGCCCTGATCATGGCCGATCCGGGCCTGATCATGATGGTGCGCGACAAGTGGCCGGAGATTCCCGTGCACTTATCGGTGCAGGCGAATGCCGTCAACTGGGCCGACGTGAAGTTCTGGCACCGCATGGGATTGACGCGCGTGATCCTGTCGCGCGAACTGTCGCTCGACGAGATCGAGGAAATCCGCCAGCGCTGCCCGGAAATGGAACTCGAAGTGTTCGTCCATGGCGCCTTGTGCATCGCCTATTCGGGCCGCTGCCTGCTGTCCGGCTATTTCAACCACCGCGACCCGAACCAGGGCACGTGCACGAATTCCTGCCGCTGGGATTACAAGGTGAAAAATGCCGCCGAAGACGCCAGCGGCGACCTGGGCGGCATGCAGGTAGTGCCGCTGGAATTTCATCAGGCGCTGGCCGAGGCGGACAACAATGCCTTTTCCGCCCTGCACCAGCAGCCGCGCCACCCGCTGGCCGACCAGCCCTACTTCATCGAAGAAGCGCAGCGGCCGGGCCAGCTGATGCCGATACTCGAAGACGAGCACGGCACCTACATCATGAATTCGAAGGACTTGCGCGCCGTCGAACACATCGAGCGCCTGGTCAAGATCGGCGTCGATTCGCTGAAGGTCGAAGGCCGCACCAAGTCGCTGTACTACGCGGCGCGCACGGCGCAAGTCTACCGCCAGGCCATCGACGACGCGGTGGCGGGCCGCCCCTTCGATATCAGCCTGCTGGGACAGCTGCAAGGCCTGGCCAACCGCGGCTACACGGACGGTTTTTATCAACGCCACCACACGCAGACGCACCAGAACTACATGCGCGGCGCGTCGGAAGCGGACCGCAGCCAGTACGTGGGCGACGTGCTGGACGTGACGGACGGCTGGGCCAGGGTGGACGTGAAAAACCGCTTTGCCGTGGGCGACCGCATCGAAGCCCTGCATCCGGGCGGCAACCGCGACTTCACTATTACCCGCATGCTGGCCGACGACGGCAGCGAAATCCAGGTGGCGCCCGGCAGCGGCCACTTCGTGCGCATCGAACTCGACGGGGCGCTAAATAAAGCCTTGCTGGCGCGCTATTTGTAACCGCCAGTCTGGCGGCGGCATCGGCAAACCAGTCAGCAAGTGTTTGATTTGACAAGAGAAGTTTCGATTGCTAGCGCCTAAATAATTTGTTTAGGCTTCAACATTGCTATACGATACGGCCACCCTGCGCCCGGGGGCCTGATCGGCATCCCGGGCATCCCTGACACGTTCACCGGAATCCCCGATGCCACCTGCCACCTCTGCCCTGATCACCAATGACGCCGTCGTCCTCGGCCTGCTCGCCATGACCCTGGGGGGCGTCTTCTGGACCGCCTCCCGCGCCAACGGCTTCTGGAAAAAGTTTTATACCTATATCCCGTCGCTGCTGATGTGCTACCTGATCCCGGCGCTGCTCAACACCTTTGGCATCATCGACGGCAACGCCTCCGGCCTGTACGCCGTGGCGCGCGACTACCTGCTGCCCAGCGCGCTGGTGCTGCTGTGCGTGGCCATCGATTTCGGCGGCATTATCCGCCTCGGCCCCAAGGCCATCATCATGTTCCTCACGGGAACGCTGGGCGTCATGCTGGGCGCCCTCGTCTCGTTCGAAGCCGTGCGTTTGATCCACCCGGAAACGGTGGCGGGCGACACCTGGCGCGGCATGACCACTGTCGCCGGCTCGTGGATAGGCGGCGGCGCCAACCAGGCGGCCATGAAGGAAGTGTTTGAAGTGGACGCCACCCTGTTCGGCCAGTTCGTCGCCGTCGACGTGCTGGTGGCCAACGTCTGGACGGCCGTGCTGCTGTTCCTGGCCGGCCGCGCGGGCGCCTTCGACCGCTGGACGGGCGCCGATTTGACCGCCATCAATGCGCTCAAGGACAGCATCGAAAGCTACCGTGCCCAGCACGCGCGCGTCGCCAATCTGACCGACATCATGATCATCCTCGGCGTGGGCCTGGGCGTGACGGGCCTGTCGCACTTCCTGGCCGGCCCCATCATCAGCTGGATCACCACCCTGCCGGCAGAATGGCGCCTGCAGGATTACAGCCTGACGTCGAACTTCTTCTGGATCGTCGTGCTCGCCACCACCTTCGGCCTGCTGCTGAGTTTTAGCCGGGCGCGTAGCCTGGAAGGCGCGGGCGCCTCGACCATCGGCTCGGCCATGCTGTACGTGCTGGTGGCCACCATCGGCATGCACATGGACTTGAAAGCCCTGTTCGACAAACCTTTCCTGTTCCTGTTGGGCCTGATCTGGATCGCCGTGCACGGCGGCCTGATGCTGCTCGTCGCCAAGCTGATCCGCGCGCCCCTGTTCTTCATGGCCGTCGGATCGCAAGCGAACATCGGCGGCGCCGCCTCGGCCCCCGTCATCGCCAGCGCCTTCCACCCGGCCCTGGCCCCCGTGGGCGTCCTGCTGGCCGTGCTCGGCTACGCGCTGGGCACCTATGGCGCCTACATCACGGGCTTGATCCTGCGCAGCATGGCGGGGTGATGCCCATCCCGGCTTGACCAGCCAAGCTTGCAACGACAACGCCAGCCTTCGGGCTGGCGTTGTCGTTTACTGCTCGCATCGGCCGCAGTGTCCTGAAAACTCCCCACAATGTAGCAGAAACCCCTCAAAACCAAATTTCTGCACCATTTTTGTGCGAAATCTGCGATGATAGTTGCCCAAATAACCGATTACCTCCATGGAATTCTGATGAAATACGCATCTGCTCACGAGTATGTCCAGCATGTCGCCGCACGCAATCCAGGTCAGCCCGAGTTTCTGCAAGCCGTCACCGAAGTCATGGAGAGCTTGTGGCCGTTCCTGGAACAGCACCCGAAATACGCGGAACAAGGCTTGCTGGAACGCTTGATCGAGCCGGAGCGCGTGGTGATGTTCCGCGTGTCGTGGGTCGATGACCATGGGCAGGTGCAAGTCAACCGCGGCTACCGCATCCAGCACAGCATGGCCATCGGGCCATACAAGGGCGGCATCCGCTTCCACCCTTCCGTCACCCTGTCCGTGCTGAAATTCCTTGCCTTCGAACAGACGTTCAAGAATGCGCTGACCACGTTACCCATGGGCGGCGGCAAGGGCGGCGCCGATTTCGATCCGAAGGGCAAGAGCCCGGGCGAAGTGATGCGCTTCTGCCAGGCGTTTGTCAGCGAACTGTTCCGTCACGTGGGTGCGGATACGGACGTGCCGGCCGGCGACATCGGCGTGGGCGGGCGCGAAGTGGGCTATATGGCCGGCATGATGAAAAAGCTCAGCAACCGCGCCGACTGCGTGTTTACGGGCAAGGGCGCCAGCTTCGGCGGTTCGCTGATGCGGCCGGAAGCGACGGGCTACGGCACCGTGTATTTTGCGCAAGAAATGCTGAAGACGCGGGGCCGCTCGTTCGAAGGCATGCGCGTGTCCGTTTCCGGCTCCGGCAACGTGGCGCAGTACGCGGTGGAAAAAGCCATGGCCATGGGCGCGAAAGTCATCACCGTCTCCGATTCCAGCGGCACCGTCATCGACGAAGACGGTTTTACGCCGGGAAAGCTGGCCATCCTGATGGAGGTCAAGAACCATCTGTATGGCCGGGTCAGCGATTACGCAGAACGCACGGGCGTGCGCTTCGAAGCGGGCGTGTCGCCATGGCATGTGCCGGTCGACATCGCCCTGCCCTGCGCCACGCAAAATGAACTCGATATCGCCGATGCGCGCCTGCTCATCGCCAATGGCGTGCAATGCGTGGCCGAAGGGGCCAACATGCCTACCACTATCGAGGCAGCCAAAGCCTTCGAGGCGGCCGGCGTGCTGTACGCGCCGGGCAAGGCCAGCAATGCGGGCGGCGTGGCCACTTCCGGCCTGGAAATGAGCCAGAACGCGGCCCGCATTTCCTGGCCGCGCGAAGAAGTCGACGCACGTTTGCTGCAGATCATGCAAGGCATCCATGCGGCGTGCAAGCAATACGGCACGCGCGCCGACGGCACGGTCAGCTACGTCGATGGCGCGAACATCGCCGGCTTCGTCAAAGTGGCCGATGCGATGCTGGCGCAAGGGGTCATTTAAGCGTAGGTCGGCTTAGCGCGAAGCGCGTAAGCCGACACCACCGCAAGCATCAACAATGTCGTCGGATTACGCGCGGCGTTGCCGCGCTAATCCGACCTTGTATTATTCCCCTCATGCCGTTCGTGGTATTGCGAACGGTATCGACCGCTGTCAAAATCTT
>NZ_JACYMK010000019.1:0-14103 GCF_020858135.1 Janthinobacterium sp. FW305-128
GCGCCTGGTGGCGTCGCCCCGGCGCCGGCCAGGGCCGTGCTGCGGGCATGCGCTGCGCGCACGTCCACCAGCTGGCCCGCCTCGATCCCGACCGCTGCGCGCGTCGATGGGCAGCGCTCTCCCTGGTGCCACTGCCGGCGCCGCTGCAGCTTCTGCGCCTGGCCGCGTGCGCGCCTGGTAGCGTCGCCTCGGCGCCGGCCAGGGCCGTACTGCCGGCGTGCGCTGCGCGCACGTCCAGCAGCTGGCCGGCCTCGATCCCGACCGCTACGCGCGTCGATGAGCAGCGCTCTCCCTGGTGCAACTGCCGGCGCCGCTGCAGCTTCTGCGCCTGGCCGCGTGCGCGCCTGGTAGCGTCGCCTCGGCGCCGGCCAGGGCCGTACTGCCGGCGTGCGCTGCGCGCACGTCCAGCAGCTGGCCGGCCTCGATCCCGACCGCTACGCGCGTCGATGGGCAGCACCGTGCCGGCGCCGCCCTGGTGATCGCTGGGCCTGGTGGCCGCGCTCCCCATTCCCTTTTTTAATACATATATCGCGCCCATAAAAAAAGCCCCGTACAAGACGAGGCTTTCAGAGAATGTTTCTAATACTTAGCTCGGGTCGCAAGCGTAGATCATTTTTGTATTTTTCGTGCCTGTCGTGAACGACCAAGTTTTATTGATGACATTGGTTGCGGCTTTGCCCGCAAACTGGACGATGTATTTCGTGCCGAGTTTCAACGGCTTAAATGGAATGATGTACGCCGTATTTGCACGGGCAAATGACGGGTTCGCATCAGTTGTAAACGTCGACAGTTGCACATTGACGGCCGCGCCAGTAGCCGCTTCTGCGAGAGTAAATGCTGTTGTTTCCAGCACCAGACCATTACGGACTTGAACCGAGATAGGATACCCAGCGCACGCGCCGTTATTGACCGGAATCGGGTTAGGTGTTTCATTTACAAACGAGTACATCACATCGGTTGCTTGATCTTGTGGCCAAATGCCCAACCAGTTTTGTGCTGGTAACTGTGCTTTGGCTGACTGTGCAATAGCCAAATTAAACACGAAGGAATGGTTTACTCCACCTTCTCCCGGAAAACGTGCGCTTGCATCAGCAATGCCAATGTCGCGGCTTCCATCGAGCAAACCAAAGCGATGATATGGCGCCGCCATCAAGATGTTAGCGGCCACACTTCCTGCATCGCTTTGCACGCCGTCAACCGAAATAAAAGTCGTCAGAACCTCGCTAGCAGTGGCGGCCGCGTAACCAGTAAAAGTGAAACGATCTGCAACGGCTACGCCTGTAAATCCTGGCTTGGATGGGTCTTCAAGATGGCCTGTATTTGCAAAATCCAGCGCACCATAGCGGGCAGAAACGTATGCTGCATGATTTGCCGCGGCTTGATCGAGCTTATTATTTTGTGACAAAAGCCCCACCCCATATGCTTGACGCGCATTATTCAATACCGCGTAAGCACTGCCCAACACGGAATCAGTTGCATAAGTCGCGGATTGCACTGTCGTTTGCAGAGAATTCGCATCGACAACAGGAGGCGTGACTACAGGTGGCACGACAACAACCGGCGGCGTTACTGGCACGGAACCGGACTCGCCCCCACCCCCACCGCCACATGCGGTCAACAGTGCTGCGATTGTAATCATGGTAGTGGATGCGATATTTTTCATTGTGTTCCTTTTTGAGAAGAGAAGAGTGGTGTTGCTACTGAGCACTATAATACATCATTAGTGGCGGGTCGCCACTGGTTTTGTACTATTTTTTGTAGTCTTTCACCATTTTTTCAATAACTTGACCTATGTTGCTCAAACCCCACGTCTCCTTGAGTGCGGCAAGTTCATCGCGCACTTCCTTTGTCACGCTGCCTTTGAGGTCTACCAAGCCACTTTCCTGCCGCTTTTCACGACCTTTTTGCTTAGAACGTTTTTCTATTTCAGCCCTAGAGTCACCGCTTGGCGCCGGCCCTCGTTTTCTGATTTTTCTAGTAAGTGATTCGGATTTTATAGCCATAATTTAAATTGTTGAAATTGAATCAATAAATAACATTAATATAGTATCGGCTGTATGGCTGCATCCGAACTGGCACTCCTCTAGGCCCCCAAACAACCATGGTTGAACATTCCTTGGGTGGAGGGTCATTTTCACCGCCTGGACTGTCACACTTGTACGTAAACCAATCCATAGCCTTACCCCAAACCCATGTGGTTGTTAATGGAGAATCATATACTGTCAACGATTTAAAATGTTGGCGTTTTGGATTCACGCCAAGTCTGGAATCAAATGCGACCGATATTCCTTGGCCGCAATTGTCCTGTAAGAGCGTTACGGCAACGCCATCAATAGTATTGGGGGTTAGCTTACCTGTGAGTAACCAAGGTTCCCATTTAGTGTACGGACTATCTCCATCACCTACAAAGCCGCCTGCGGAATTACAATGATTATTACCCAAAGAAGCACCGGTATCTATGATATGAGTATAAGGACGTCCGCCATTTATAGGAGGTTCTGGAAAAATTCTGCAAGTCGGAGGGTCTAGCGCACCGTTGAGGCAAGTCGGAAAAGCACGGCATAATGGATAATCAATTGCTCCATTGGTGCAGATTGGCGGTGCGATACAAGATGGATTGCCAAGTGTATCGTGTTCCAAAATTGTTCCACCATTACATACAGGGTCTTCGGCCACACAATGGGCTAACCCACTGCCCGTCAGGCTCCATTTAAAACCAGAAGGGCATCCCTTCGGGACTGGCAACCCCATGCAAGTTGAAGATGTCGAACTGCAGCTACTTTGGGCTGCTGCAGGGGCATGAAAAAATGCCGATGAAATGACAAGGATGAATAGCCAAATAACTGAAAGGATTTTTTTGTTCATGGAAGTTTATCTAAAAATTACAAATTTTCGCGGAGGCGAAAATTCATAGATGCAATCAATGTGCTTCATGGATATCTGCATTCAATGTGCATCATTGCAGCGAGAGAGTACGCATTGCCGGAAACTTCCGAACCATCATCAGCACGTAACCTCAACAGAACTCCCCAAGATGAACCATAATCTTCGGCCCTGATGTATTGCGCCGCCATTGGTGGATTTTTCGTAAAATCAACGGCCGTTGAAACCATATCAAAAGAAAAATCAGCTTGGCTAGGATATTCGCAATTTGGCTTAACAACCAAATCTCCATCGCGTACCACACGTCTCGACATTTCCAGGCTGTTGCCAATTAGTTTTGATAATTTCACATAGTTTCCATTTTTACAGACCAATGTCTGACCATCTGGACTATTTGCGGTTTTACCCTCTGGCGAACATGCGGCGCCAACGTTATCGGTCTTAGTCCCAGCAGCTTGCCATTTAGAGCCAGAACAAACTAGAGCTGCTCCTTTTCCAGAAATAATTCCGCCTGCAATTGCCCCTTCATCCTCACAAACGGCATCGACAGTCTTCATAACAGTTAATACTTGCTTCGCATTAACCAGAGAGTGCCCGCCAAAGTTTCCATCTGCTGCCATTTGTTTAGTTCCGTCGATACGGAAATATGGAGCAAACGCATTTGCCCCATATCCAATACGTGCAGCGACAATGGCTCCTGCATTAGATACTGGATTGGCCACATTCCATCTGCCTTTCCATCCATAGATGGTATTGGCCTCTTGGATGGAAGTCCCTGCCACGGAACGCCCGCCGTCTGCGCCGATGGATTCAACCGCTATGGCTGCACGATCGTTATCAACAAGACCGCCGACAGTAATAGGTTTATCAACCCAAACAAGACCCTCGATATTGCAATTGTTCGGCGTACATCCAACAGGAGATTTATTGAGTTCAATTCTGTAACGACCTCCGTTCGGTGCAATATTTTTGAAATTCGGCGGCAATCCAATTTCCAGGTTGCGCAAATCCGAAATGGTAGGGTGCCGCCAGTCGGCAATATTAACTATTCTCGGTGCGGTGCCATCAGGCGCCAAATTTATTTCAATGGCGGCCGATACGTCGGGAGCATTGATGAACGATCCGTAATATTTACTCAATGCCGCATTCGCTGAATTCTGAAGTGTACCCACAGACTGACCGAATAATGTATAACTTTTATCGCGCCCACTTTCTATATTGCGATTAATTTCATAGGTTAATGCCAGCGAAGACGCAGCAAGAGCCAGAGTCACTTGAAAAAGAGTAAACCCTTTTGCGTGGCTCCGGCGGCGCAGCTTGTAAAATTTCGTCTGCGCGTTCACGATTATCGCTTGGCCACAACAAACGCAATTGTGTTAGTGGTGCCGGCCTTACATGCGTCACCTACCGTTGTAGTATTCAACCCAACGTCACCTGTTTTAACGCTGGTGCCATTGATAGTCATGCTGTAAGTCAAGCCGTTGATTTTAATCGGCAGATCAGTACAGGCATCCCGTGGATAGCCGGTATTGGTATACATGATCGCATCATCAGTACCGGCAATAGTGTTCGCGGAGGTTGCAGTGGTGAAGCCGCCCAACTTATTTTTCACAGTCGTACCAACTACGCCACTGCGAAATACCCTATTGTTAATAAACAATTGCGTAGTAACGGTGGTAGTTGTGTCCATGTGGTCAATTGCAGCCAAACCGCGAGAAACGTATGACGTGATGGTATCTCGTTCGCTATCAATCGCGTTGTCTGTCATGAGATACTGCCAAATGCCATAGCTGGCAATACCAACGACGCCAATAAAAATCATGGCAATTGCGAGTTCGCCCAAAACAAAGCCACCACTTCTTTTGGTTCCTTGCTTTTTAAAAGAGCGGCCGGAAACTTTTTTTTCTGCGTTTACTGTGTAAATTTCATTCTTGTTCATAGCTTTTTCCTAAATGATAATTAATATAAATTTTAAATCAAATCGATTCACGTTCTACTTCACTGCTAATCTCCTTCAAGTATCTTGTCATGCCAAATTGAATTGATAAATAAGCCCCGTATGTGTACCCAATAATTAGAAAGCCGACCACCATCGTAACAAATTTCAATTTTCTAATTGATGCTTCAACAGATTTCTGAACGTTGTTGATATTCGTCGTGCCTAAATTTATCAGCCCTTCCACAAAGCCTTTGTTCTTTAATTTAGAGTAATTAGTTAATCTTCGATGTAATTCCTCCGACAGTAATTTCGTGTCGAATGACCATTCGTGATTCCCTGCATTCTCCCACAGCCGGCTTGATATTTGGTCTATATGCCATTGAACAAATCGCGTTCCGTTCTCCCCCAACTTTTCCAATGACATTTTTAAGTCAGCGCCATCTTCAAGTAATTGAGCTAATCCCGTAACAAAATTTGCCGCAATGTAATCATTGTGCAATTTGTGTGGCAAACCAAGAATCCATATCCGATTAAATGAATTCCTGCCCTCGCCAGCCCAATTTGAAAATGACTTGGCATATTCCGATACCATGAAACATATGATTATAGCTAATATGTACCAATAATGCACAATAGCATATGAAATATAATAGAGTGAAAGCTGTAGCTTATTCCATCGTTCAAGTGGGAAAACGGAAATCTGCTCGGGAATAATCCACGCTCCCATCATTACCATGAAAATCAGAACAATAGGCAACACGATCATTGGAGCCATTGTCGCTAAAAATATTTGCTTCTTCATCGCTTCCATGATTACGATGCGCTCAGAAATATTTTTTAACACGGTGGCTTTTGCAATATCACTGCCTTTGTCTACAGCCGAAAGCAATAGCATATCTTCTGGCTCGACAACCACTTCCAACGCTGTGCTTAACTTTGCTCCTGGTTCATCCAGTCGAGCGTAAAGCAGGCTGTATACCTGATGAAGCTTGTTCTTTCTCTTCTCGTAATATTGGGCATTATTCAAAAAGAACTCCGCCGTAGGTTGTCCATCATTAAAGGCCTCACCCAACTCGGCCAGAAAACCAGCACGGCCTTTTCTAAATTTTCTAAGCAATGATGAAGAAATCAAGCTGCTGCTCCTGTCAGTTTATCCGCTGGGGATGCAACAATTTCGCCTCCGCGAAATTTTGCGAGTTTAGGCCTCTCGATATGTTGCCGAATCATGCCGGGATCAATCGTTTCAGGATTCCCGAAACGCAATATTTCCTCGATGTCTATTAATCCATCAAGCGTCTTTTTAAGGGCGTGCGCAAATACTGGTTTCCCTTGCATCTGGTCGCTATCCCAGCGTCCATCCGACTTGGATAGCCAAATCCGTTTTGCTTCAAATACAAGCCCTTTTCGCATTGCTTCCAAAAATTCATCATCAGGTACATACATTTCAGCAACCAGTGTTTGTCCATGATGACCATGCCCGTCACACGCTGGGCATTTTTTATCATCGCCATAAAAATGAGTTTTGCTGACATCGACACCAAAGCGTACTGCCAAATCTAGCATTTTATTTTTTTTCTTGCTGTCTGTAGACTCTGCAAATGGCACGCGACATTTAGTGCAAAGCGTCGGCACGAGAGACTGATAGGTCAGACATTTTAAAAGCCCTGGTAAGGTCAATGTACCCATGTCAATTTTGATTGGGGATGTAGCTAGGCGTGGCATAATCCCCATCACTGAGCCAACGTGTAGAGTTCCAAACGTACACAGTCCCAATTGTGCAGTCGCTACTGCAGCGTCACCAGAGGGTGCATCCCTAATTTCACCACTATTAAATACGTGTGGATTTCCACGCAACCATTGCGCAACAGTTTCTGTGTAGGCTTTTTCTCGCTTATCCTGGTCATCAATGCCAGCTTGAATACTTCCGCTACTTTGAAAATACAAATCGTATTCGATAGGGTCTTCAACAGCAACAAATTTCTTTTCACTCCTATTTGGAATTTCAAGGAGACATTTAATTAGTGACGTTGTTTTTCCACTATTAGGTTTTCCGGCGAAAAGTACCATGCCGCCCTCTTTCGGAATTTCACCACGCAGCATAAATAGTTGATCTTTGGAATAGCCTGAATCGTCAAGCGTGCCGAAATCCGAGTATTGGTTAGCTGGCGCGATACGCGCGATAAAATCATTGCCCTGGTTTGTGGGGTTGGATGTGGCGCGTAATGTGTATTCCTTTTCGTCAATCGTTAACGTAATAGTGCAGCTATGATTATTGCTGTCATCAAAGTGAGAACTAGAATTGCTGCCGGTGTCTAAATGGAATGTGAAAGCGTGGGCAACCGCATCATAGGCAATATCACGAATAACTTCGCCATTTTTATAATCAGGCGTCGGATAGAGTTTTCCGTCAATAGTATGCCGCACCAAAGCAACAGATTTTTTAATCTCAATATGGATATCTGATGCTCTGCAGCGTACAGCCGTAGTAATGAATTTAATGAATTGATCTTTATTCGCGCTATTGTGAACTTTTTCAAATGCGACTGAATTATTTTCGGCTGGTGGTGCTGTCGAAGATTTTTTTGATCTTACCAAATCAGTAACCAATTCAACTGATGCCCATATAACTTGCGTTTTGTTGAATCCAAATAATTCAAGTTCCGATCTGACACTAGATAATATTGCAGTCCTTTCTGATGAATGGAATAAATTAACACTGGCTACAATAGTGCAATGATTGGCATTATGTTTTAATGCACAAATAAAATTTTCAAGATTGCCGTCCAGATTGAGAGAAGCGACGGAGCCCTTCTTCCCATTATTTTTCTTTGCGGAAATAATTGATACGTAATTTGGTAAAGATTCTAAATCTTTTGGCGTGCTATAAATTTCCAGGTTGGTCGGCATGATCCGTTTGGCGCTGACGGAAACATCAGCCTCAAATCCATCATTTTTTTTGCCCCGGCCCATTAATTTAGCCGCCGTATTTTTCAGTGCTTCTAACATTTTTTGTCCGGTGTGGTTCGTTTATCTTTGTTGAATTACACCAATGGGGCCAATCGGCCCTGCTGGCCCATGTATGTTTGGGATAATTCTAAAGGCTTCACGCCCAACCGGAGTTTGTTGGCCCATGGCTGGACGTGATACAGACTTGGAAGAAGATTTATAGATAATTTTAACAAGGTCATCTTTTTTTGTTTTCCCATTGCGGACTAATACCACTTGGTCATTGTTTATTTGCTGAACTGTCCAGGAATAGATAGTGCCGTACTTTTTTCGTACAATTTGCGCACCATTTATTTCAAAACGAGCACTAGAATTTGAAATATCTCCAAAGACTTCTGTGAGAGCAATTCCTTCAATTTCGGTTAATGGTGAAATCTTTGGTTTTTGAATGGGCGGCGTATTAATAACTACTGGCGGTGCCGGCCTTGTTGCCGCCAACTCTTTCTCTTTGGTGGCAATAGCAATCTTAATTTCCAGTTCCATTGCCTCATTATTCTTTTTCTCCAACTCGGCAAGAGTTATTCCATGCGCTGACGATGAGCAAATGAGAATTGCGACGACAAGATGTAGAATTTTATTTGACAAAATACTCTCCTTTAACTTCAACTAATGGTTTTTTATAGTCATCCAAAATAACGCTAATGTTTGTTATGCCGATATTGTTGGGTATGGTGTTAATTATTTCAGATGCCAAGCCGAGCGGAAAGTTTATGGATATCTTGCCAGATCGAATAATGCTGTTAGCTCTCAATGAGGATGCCTGAATTCCGTTTGGTAGTCCAAATGCGACTGGTTTTTCAATTTTAAAAGTGATCGAGGCATGGTTTTTTAATGCTTCTAATTTCTGCTCTCGGTTGTTTGTTGATATCGTAAAATCATCAGCAGTTTTTAACTTTGAAAAATCAACACTCACGACATCAGTTTTAAATGTTTTCAATGTCTCGTAAGTGTCCTGATTGATAATTGTTAATTTTTCATCTGGCTTTTTCGCCTCCGCGAAATTTTTGATTAATCCAAATTTTGAACGAACCCATTTAAATTTGCACTGTTCTTTGTTGCAATCAATTCGCCGTACAAACGAGCCAGCTCTGTTAAGGTCGATAACGCCTATTTTCTGCCATATTTCTTTGCTGGCTGTTGAGGATGAAAAGCCGACTTTTGTAAGAGACTGCGCAAGAGATTTTTGATAATCAATATTTGGGTCTGTTACTACTGCGTTTTCTTCTTCTGTTTTTCTCGTTTTATAGGCGTCAAAAAAATAATATCCTGCGCAAGCAAATATCGTTATCGAAACCAAGGCTGTTTTGGCATAAGCCTTCTTGTCCGTGATATTTTTTAGCGCCGCAAGCTTAATATCAAATTCTAGCAGTTCCTTAATTTCAAAGAACTTTGATCCTGGGAGCAAAGTCTCGTGTGTGTCGATATTGGAAAATATTTCAATATCGCCTCCGACTTCCTTGCTACCAATCTCATTGCTTATTTCCTGCAGCGTTCGGCTTATGTCGCTTGCTTTTATCAGTATGTCTCGATATATTGAGCCTCCCGATATCGCAACTAATGAAACTTCATCGCGTATATTGGCCTTTGAGTCGTGCAGTTCGGCAACCAAAATATATTGCGCTTGAGAATCCGTACTCTCTGATGCGTTGTCTCTGGCATGCCGTCCAGACCATAAAAGAAAAAGCGCGGCGCCGGAGTATGCGGGTTGTTTTTTCCCATTTTTTTCAGTAGTTATAAATCGGGTAGCGCCAAAAACTACTTTGTCGCCAATATCTAATCCCGAGCTGATATTGGCATTCCTTTTTTTTGCGAAGTCGTTTTTGTCGCGCTTTGAATGGGCCTTTCCTGCTGGCATCCAGGAAAGGCCAAATATCAAACGACGATTATTTATGATGATTTGTGTTGGCATTTAGTATGCGTTGCTTACAATTGTTGGAGTGACTAAGATAAAGATTTTTTCTTTTTTTCCTGTGGCATTATATTCGCCACCACCTAAGATAAGTGGCCAATCCTTGCCTAGCCCATTGCGATTGTATTTGTTAGCCGTCCTTTCGTAGCCAGTTATAATTGCAGTTTCAAATGGCTTTAAGAATAATTCTGGAGTCATTTCAAATGCTGTTGTTACTGGCGATTCAAGGCCGCCACCGCCAACTTTACGAATCTCCACAAGATCGACTATGCCGATAGCCATTTGTAAAGAAATATAGTTGGAATCAAGAATGTTGGAGGTGAAATCCATCTTGAAGCCATATACTGCTTTCCCTAATTCCTGGCCTGGCGCTCCAGTTGCTGTCCCACTTCCGCCAGAGGGGGCTGGAGTGATCTTGGCAACAAAAGGTATTTCAGTTGTCAGGTTCATCGGCATCGATATCAAATTACGTGTAGGAACATTCACATCGTAAACAGAGACTGTTTTCCCGCGTTCGCTTAGTAATTTGAAAATGGCTTTCGATCCATCAAAACGTCCTGGAACGCCCCCCGAAAGAATTGTCGCGCTCAAGGCACCACCGCCGGTCATTGTGGAAGCGGCGGATGAAACAGTAAGGCCGTACTTTGTGGCGTTTGTGTACAGCGCTTGCAGATCGAATGCCCCTGCATCAGTATCTTCGTCGGCCAATGAAAATACTTGAAGTCTGTATGTAACACGCCGCGTCAAGATTTCATTTTCGCGGTCGATAATTGCTTCTGCCCGGCGCTGCCCCTCTGCCGAGTCGGTGACAATCACAGTATTTGTACCTGTGAGAACAGCATTACCGCTTGGCTTTGTCAGGACTTGTTTTACTGCTTCTAGGATTGATTTAGCCTGGTCGCTATCTGTTACCGCTTCGGTACTCGTTTGGCTGTTAAAGCCAGAGGAAATAGTCGCGCTGCTGGACGAGCCGCCGTCCGTTGAGTTCTTGCCTTCGGTGCTTCCAGTCGTACCAGATTTATAGGTGTGTTTGCGTGACCCGAATACGGTTTTCAAGCGATACGAGCGCGTAATGTATTTTTGAATGTATGTCACGCCATCCCGGTATTCCCAACTTAATCCGTCAACCGTTGTAATCTGATCTAGTATTCCTGCTGTCGAGGCCGTAGCGTCCATCTGGATATTTCTCGTATTGGCCTGTGCAGCGGTAGTCGGTACGGCTATTTCTTTCAAAATATCCTGGGAAACACGAACAGGTATTCCACTTACTTGGGATACTTTAGCTGCAGCTTCGACAATGTTGAAATCTTGGCCGGGGAACGAGAAATATTTAATGCTATGAAATACTTCGGGCAAAACAGGATCGCTTCTTAGTGGAATAGATTTTGATCCATAATATGCCCCCTGAATTGTTGCGCTACTACCTGCGTTTTCCCCGTCGAATATCGCTGCACTGCTTTCTTGTTTAGCGCGCGATATATTTTTTTCGCTATCGGAATAGCTATTATCGAGAACTTTTGTTGCTGGCGATGCGCAGCCGGAACTGATGATGGCCACTACCAAAGTGGCGCAAATAAATTTTGTTGATGATTTTTTCATTTTCTTTGTCTTTTTAAGATTCACATTCTTTGCCAGTTCCGGTAAGGCGAACAATTCGGATAACTCGATTTTCCATATATTTGCAAGCCTTTGGCGGATATTCTGCTTTTCGGAAGCCTTTCATTAATTCGGAAACCGCTTCTTCAAACGTCCCTTCAAATGTCCCAACAATGGTTACAGGATAATCAATAGGTACTTCCCAGCTTACTTGCCAGTTAGCATTAGTTTGTGCAGTTTTGCGCGCCCAGCGTTTAATTGCACTAAACACGGATAAATCAGATGCCTCCAACTTCCATTTTTCAGCTACGACAGTTTTTTCAGCGACTAAATCGACCAATGCGACCTGTCCAATTTCTCCATACTGTGCAGGGGCAGTTGGCGGCGTCACAGTGGCATTGGGGGGCGCTGGCGGCGTCACAGTGGCATTGGGGCCGGCTGGTGGTGTCACTGTAGTGATCGGCCCAACTGCTGATGCGGTGATGCTGGTCACGGCGCCGACATTGCCAGCCGCATCGACGGTCACGAATTGTTCAGGTTTGTTCATGGAAAATTCAACCTGATCGCCGTTAATCTTCGCTGTGAAGTTTTCCACTGAACGAGCCAGTCGATAGTATTTTTCACTAATTCGTTCGTACTGGACTGGTATGTTTTTTGCATCGAATAAATAGAGCGTGCGCGGCGGCTCCATAAATTCCAGGACGGTTCTTTTTCCGTAGACATAAGCATTGATGCCGAGCCGATCATTTTTAATCGTATATTCGTTTCGCATTGCCGACGCAGCAAGCGAATTTGTTGCGCCAAAAGAAAGCGCAATCATTGCTATAGATAATATTATTTTCTTCACAGTTCAAGTTCCTTTTGTAATTCAACTTCTTGCTCTTTTCCTGCCTGCTGTTTAGCAGTTTTTATTTCGGAAACATTTTCTCTTATTTTAACTTGCGGAATATTTCCTCGCTCTATTGAATTGGCAAGATTCTCCTTTACCCGATCCATTATTATTTTCTTTTGCTCTGGCGTATTGTTGGCTGTTTGCAATTCAACAGCTTTCAACACCGCCGCCGACCCAGATAATTCGGGATGCTGTTTTACTGCATCGCCTATATCTTGTGTTTTAAGTGCTTGGGTAACACTAACCACCCATTCATTCTTTTTAGTCTCAATCTTTTCTTCGCCTACTTTTTTCCCGCTTCCATCCTTGATATTGGCAGTTACTACTACGTCTTTTGCGCCTACGCGGTCAACATGAATCTCATCACCAATTTTGGCGCCCGATTCAGAAATGGCCCGCTTGAGGTCTTTTCCCCAATGAGTTTTCTTCTGCCCCGATTTGTTTTCTGTTTCGACAAAATACGATTCTTTTTCATCTGGATTGTGCTTATATGGGGCGGCGCCATGAGCACTAAGAAATTGAGTCTCTTTATGATTTGACTGAAGCGCCGCCGCTGAAAGTTCTTCCTTGTGTGTGCGTTGAGGTGGCTGTGCATCCACCTTTGCTGTAGCGGCATCCTTCAAAGGGCTTGCAGCAGCTGGTAAGCCTGCCTCGGCCATACGATCTTTTTCGCGGACGCGAAATTCTTCGATTTTATTTTCAGGGAGTCTCTTTTGCAGGTCGGCAATTTCTACTGCAGTGGGCTTGTAGCCTTTTGCCTCGATGCCCAGCAAAGAAGCTTCCATCCACACTTGCTTTTTAAATGCTTCGCTCCCGCTAATTTTTATTTCTTGCCAGCCACGTGCTTGAGCGATAGCCACTAATGAACTGGCAATAGCTTGACTATCTGACTTGGTAGATAGCTGGGTTCCTTTATCTTCAAATGCCACGACTTTATGATTGTTGCCGTGATAGAACTTTTCTCCGACGCGAATATATTTCTTTTCAACCTCGGCAGGGATCGCCCTTTCTCTCTCTGCTCCTTGTTGTGCCACTTTAGAATTGACTTCCGCATCAGCACTTGGAGCGCGATTGGCCCAGCGGCTTGCTTCTGATGGAAGGTCTTTTTTGGCCAATGTCATCGGCTCAATACGGTTCATGCCAAGTTCTTCCCGTACTGCGGCGTTTTCTGATGCGCGAGTCTGTGCGACTTGCTCCAACGCGGCGCGCGCAAGCCTTTCTTGCCGTGCGCGTTCGGCTATTTCCAGACCTTGTTCGGCAGCAACCGGCACTGCTGGAACCTCCAGGGTTTGTTCAGGTGCAACAGTTGGGGGCGCCATAGCCTGGCCATGCTCAATGTCGGCACCTGTCATTTCATAGAAGTCATCCAAGGGCGGGATGTCGTTCATCCACGTCGGTACATCGTCGCCATGTTGTTGCGAAGTGAGCGCGTTAGCCTGGGTGCTAGGATCGGAACTTGCCTCTGGTACTGCCAGGTATTGTCCATATATCCTGTCGTACCTTTTTTCAACTTCGGCTTGAACAGTCTTAGCCTCTTTAAGTTCTTTATGCAGTTTGTCCCATTGTTCCATCTGGTCGGGATCGCTTACTTCTGGTAAATAGCCTGTCAGTTGCATTGTTAAGGCGTCAATGGTGTTGCGGCGCCAGTACCCTACTGAATTAGGCTCACGTTCTACCGAAGTGGCTTCGGCCTCTGCTGCGCTTGGCAGTGGTGGCGGCATCTGCATCGAGGCGGCTTGCAGGGGCGCGGCCTCGGCCACGGCGCCTGGCAGCGGTGGCGGTACAGCTGCACCTGGCAGTGGTGGTGGCATTTCCATCGAGGCGGCTTGCAGGGGCGCGGCCTCGGCCACGGCGCCTGGCAGCGGCGGCGGTACAGCT
>NZ_JACYMK010000019.1:14198-38383 GCF_020858135.1 Janthinobacterium sp. FW305-128
GCCTGCACCTGGCAGCGGTGGTGGCATTTCCATCGAGGCGGCTTGCAGGGGCGCGGCCTCGGCCACGGCGCCTGGCAGCGGCGGCGGTACAGCTGCACCTGGCAGCGGTGGTGGCATTTCCATCGAGGCGGCTTGCAGGGGCGCGGCCTCGGCCACGGCGCCTGGCAGCGGTGGCGGTACAGCTGCGCCTGGCAGTGGTGGCGGCATTTCCATCGAGGCGGCTTGCAGGGGCGCGGCCTCGGCCAATGGTGCCGCGCGATGCTCTGCCAACTTTGCTGCGTAGTAGTTTGCCGCGTTAACCGACGCAGCGCTTTCCATTGCCTTTTCCAGCGTTTCGCCCAGGTTCTCATTCACTTTGCCCAGGGTATAAGAAAGTGGAACGTCAACGCCGCTCTGGCTCAAACGCCAAACCTCGCCGGCCGCCATACGCTTCTCAAGATCATTGCGTGATGCAATAAGCTGCTCGATTGCATAATCGTTCGTGTTGGAATGTCGATCAGTCGCAATATTCGCGGCAATTTCTTCGCCAAACAATTCTTTAATTGCCACTTCGTTTTCGCTCTGCGAAACGTGGCGTTCATTGGCCCAACTATCCATGCCTACTTTGAATAACGGGGCTTGCTTCGCAGCGAAAACCTCCGCAATCGCCTTATCCCGCGCAGCAATTGTTTCATCAACAGTTGCGCCACGCCGGTAATGAACGACATCAACACCAGGGGGAACCTTTGCCCCCTCTGGAACGACAAGAGTAGCGCTTGGTACGGTAATACTCTTATTGCTATCGGCGGCAATCCATGTGTCAGCTTGAGAAAAACCAGATGGAGTTTGACCATTGGAAAATGTTTCCATCATTGGCGAAATAATCGCGCATTCACCATCAAATTTCCCGTAGAAATGATTACTTACGATACTGTTTTGTGCGAAGTGAAACGAATTTCTATAATCGCCAAGATGAGTAAGAATGACAGCACCGTCTTTTGACGCCGCGTTGTCAAAATTGTCTTGTACGCGAACCAAATACATTTTGGAAGAGTCGATAGGTTCGCCAATGCCAAGCGTCAGTTTTTTGTTTTCCATCAGATTCTCCATTCCCAAGTCATTATTCAAAATTCCGTAAGGCAATATTTTATCATGTTTCTATATCATATAATCAGAATGCCTGAATTGCATTCATCAAATATTCACGTTTGCAGCAGCACATAAGCTGTCGGCATACTTCATTAGTTTTTCGACATCAACATCGCCAGGGGGAATTTCAGGGACAGCCGAAAAATCTAATGCGAAGTCAACGAGGGTCATTTTGTCTATGCCGGCCATATCGCTTGCAGCAAACGCGCGTTCTTTGATCGTCGTCTTACCGACGCTGCTCTCTTCCTTGTCACTCTTTTTCTTTGGAACGTAGCAGTTCGCTTCCGAACTGATCGAATGCCAATGCGCATCCATATCCAGTTTTCTAACGTCCGAGCGTAACTCTCCGCGTTCGGTAACGTCATCTAACTGTGCTTCTGTCGGCAGCTTGCCTTTTAGCTTCGCAAGTGTTGGAGATACTTCTTTCAATCGGTCTATAAATAAATGATTCTTAAAATAAACAGCCTTTTCAGCTCGAATTGGATGCATGTGTTCCATAATAATGATGGAATTTTTCTGACCAATATCTGTTATTTCTTGAGGTAGCAAAAGCGCTCTCTTTGCATCTGAAACGTTTTCTGTTTTACTTCGGCGAGATTTAAATATCTTGAAAATTCCTTTTTCGCCGGACACCGACACCCCATCAACAGTTTGATAGCCAAGCATTTCCGAGATTTGTTGTGCCAACTTTTGCTCTGTTTTCTTAGGGGCAAAAATTACGTGCGCAGCGTGATTCGTGCCGAAATTCTCTGCGGCAGCGTCGCCGTAGGTATCAGCAGCTTGAGACGGGCTTTGAATAATTGTCAAAATACGCAAGCCATAGCCAGCTAGAAAACTAACACCTTTAGACAAGATGCTTAATTTTCCAAATGCAGTTAACTCATCCATGAGGAACAGGCACTTGAATTTCAGGGATTTATCTTTATTCGGCAAAACACGGATATTCAAATCAATAGCCTGCTGAAAGAAGATATTAACAAGTGGCTGAATTCGCTCCAAATTATCTGGTGTAATCCCGACAAAAATACTCATGCGCTCCTTGCGCAGTTTTGTTAAGTCAAAATCATTATCAGAGGTAGCCGCGTCAATAATTGGATTGCTCCAAAGTTCTAGGCGTGATCGAAATGAAGTGATAATGCCGGAGCGCGTACCATCAGCTTTGATTGTAATGTAGGTATTTAATGCATCAATGCATGAACGGGACAGCGGGTTTCCCTGCTCTGCCCGTTCATCAATAAGATTTTTGAAGTATTCGCTGCCATCGCCATCGACCAGTGTTTCCCTTAACACTTGGCCAATCGTAACTAATTTACCCGGTGTTTCAAGAAGAAATAATACAATTCCGAGAAATAAGCTTCTTGGTGTCGCCGTCCAGATAGGGTCTGTACCCTGTACGTCTGGAAAGAAAATACCCCCGACCTTTTGAATATCATCAACCCTGAAATTTTTATCAGTGCTAACGTAGCCCAAGGGGTTATAGCGATGGGTCAAATAATCCCTGGCTACCGGGTTGAACAGAAAAACCTTGTGGCCACGTTTTTTGCGATAGGCACTTGTCTTATCAAAATTTTCCTGCTTCATGTCTGCACAGACAACGCTATCCCGCCAAGAAAGGAGATTCGTAATTACAATGGAAATACCTTTCCATGCTCGTGTCGGCGCAGACACCATAACGTGCTGCGTCCCTGCAAACATGATGAATTTATTGCCAATCTTCCCCAGGATAATTCCAGCCTCGCCAAACAATCCGGCCTTCTCAACTTCTTTGCGAGTAGAGAACCTGGCATCACCGAACAGACTTCTTTTCGCGGGGGCGAAAATCCAAACAGTAAGAATGGTCAAAAAAACAAAAATAAAACCGGCGCATGAATAGAGCCAAGTCATAACATTGGCATTATGTCTATAGTGATACCAGTAATTTATGGCCACAAAAACTGTGGCTTTACTTCCTTCCTTTCCCTTAAATAGTAAAAATAGCGCTCCGGTTAAATAACTCCAAAGCATAAATAAAATAATTGTTAGAGATATAAAAACAAAAGGTTTAAACCAAGTTTGCTCTTTTAAGTTTTGGATCATAATAAATTTGTCGAAGTTTTCTATCGGAGTAGTACAACACGATATCAATTGCGCCGAAGAGTCGCCTGCGGATAAACTCGATATCCAAATGGGCGCCGGTTTTGCTATCTTTAATTAGTGCAATGAATTGTTCAAACGCTTCTAATGCACCATTGGCATGAATAGTTGAAATGCTCCCTGGATGCCCACTGCCGGCCACCTTCACGAATTCCCAAGCTTCATCACCACGCATTTCTGCAAGTAGTATTCTGGATGGTTCCATGCGCAAACAGGCGGCAATCGCATCCTTAGCCATTACCTTAAAGTTTTTAGCGGAATCCCTGGCGAAGAAAAGATGCACACGGTTTGGATGGTGTACTAGAAACAGTTCCCATACATCCTCAATGGTTATTAATCGTTCGTCAGTCGGTATGCATCGAATGAGACTTTTCGTTAAATATGTCTTTCCTGACCCGGTAGCACCTGCGATAACAATAGTCCTTTTTTTCTTGACAGCCAATTCTAAAAATGCCGCTATCTTTTTTTCTTCTTTTAAACTAAGTAATTCATATTCAAAATCTTCTAATTCATTATTTGCTTCTTGGAAATCGGAAAAAGAACCTTCACTTTCAAGCTCGTATAAATCCTTTTCACCATCGCCAAATTTCCTTATTGTGAACGTAATTGTTCCTTCTTGGCATGCAGGAGGCATGGCAATATTTACGCGCTCAAGCGTAGGCAATGCACAAGAAAGAATTGGTTTATCTTGCGAAATTTTATCGTTGTTGTAGCTGGCAATCAAATTTCCAAGTTGCAAACAATACCCGTATGTTAGTACGGGACATTCATGGCGTATCCAAGTGCCACGGGTACGGCCCCATACCTCACCAGGCCTATTAATCGCAATACCGGTGTACGCCTCGTCATCAAGAATATGTCTAATCGGCTTTAGGAACTGATCCAACATAACCGTCGATTTTTTGCTTTCCTGCAGTCCTGCAGAATATTCTCTCTCGCTCATTTTCTAAGTTTCAATCCATAAACGCCTGAAAAATCCAAATCCCCGACTAAACGAATTTGAATCTTTTCGCCTTGGTTTTTTGTTAATGTGGGTGGAATGTTGACAGAGCCATCAAGTGATTTCTCAACCATTTTTTCACCAGTTCCAGTCGTATTGCCATATACGACCGTGCCACCGTTGCCACCAGATTGTTTTTGTGCCAAAACAGCCTGCGTTGAATCTTTGATAAGGCTAATCATAATTGCAGCGCCGAACCGTTCTGAAAATTTAGTATCGACAAATCCTTCTAGTCCCGACCGCCCTAATGCATCAGCACCAGGGGAGTTCATATCGATGACTACGCCATTAGGCGTTTTAGCGCGCATAAACATCGCGCGTATTCTTGCTTGGCCAAGTTTTAAATCTCCCTGTTGCTCCCCATACATTTGTGTACCTTTTTCAAATATCAGTACCTGCCCATTATCGGAGTAGATATTTCGGGTTGTATGGCAAGACGTTGGCCCAGGCTGGGTACTATCAATTGCGTCTTCAAGTACGCAGTCGATGCTAGTGCCTTTGGTTAAAATAAAGTTCCTATTTGGCAGCAATGTTGCCGAGGTCATCTTTATCAACGTAGGTGTAAATTTTGCGCCAGTAGTTGCCGGTTTAGCATCCTTGCCTTCGGCGCCAGGTGGTGGCCGGGGCGGCTCGTTGGAATCTTCCTCACTGTCATTGATGTCCTGTGCAGAAGATGCCGGCCTGGAGTTGCTCGCTAGGTTCGGTACGGCCGAACTGGTTCCACCAAGCCTCTTCCTGTCGAACCAGGATAGGGCTGCTTGAGGATTAGCCGCCGCGCCTTGCCCCCCGCCATAAATGGCGGCAATCGGCGCCGCGCTGCCGTTGCCTGGCTGGCTTGTGCTGCCGTTGCTTTGCTGGCCTGCACCGTTGATCGCCGCGATAGGGCGCGGCGTACCTTGGCTGTCGGCGAGCTCTTCTGGAACGTCTGGTTTTAAATCTAAGGCTGGCAGGGTATTTACGACTTTGTTGTTTTCGACCTTGACCGCCTCTGGTTTAATATCTTTTTTATCCTTACTGCCATTCTTCGCCACATAGCCAACCATGCCCATGCCTGCGAAGATAATAAAAGTAAATCCAGAAACGGTAACTAATTTACTTGTCTTCTTATTTCTATTAACTGACGGTATGCCTTCATCTTCAATTTCTTCTGCTAATTTGGGCGTTGGCGAAGGTTCTTTTTCTTTTTGCCCCTTATTAAATAATTTCAAAGTCACTCCTTAATTGTTCTTTCTACTTCATCGGAAACGGTGCCGCTTGAATTATCTTCTTCACCGTTAATATCAAACGATTTGTTGACAATGCAAACTGCCGCATCACCCTGACGAAGTATTAACTTGCGTGTCATTTTTTCGACGACGATAGTAGCATCCTGAATATTGGTTTTCGCAATTGATTCACTCCCGTTTGAGTCAACCTCAAATACGGCCGGCATATCTCTGTTGCTGCTAAATGTGAGGTAGATAAATCGCCCATCATCCCGCGCACTTGTTGGGCTAATTTCATATGGCCCAGCCGCCCAATAATCAAAATTCATGTTGATCTTATTTTGATTCTTCAAAGATAGTTTTTGATTAATTATTTTATTTTCTTGCTCGGGATCAGTTTTTGTTTCAGGCGTGACGGCCACAGTAGTTTTTTTCTCAGGATACGCAAACTGCAAAGATAAAATTATTTTGTTGCTTTGCCAGGCTTTCTTGTCGTCCTTTTTTAATTGCTCGACAAACAATGCAAAATGATATAAACGGCTTTCGCCGTTGCTTCTGGATGTCATGACGGTGTAATTCGTGTCAGCATTCAATTCTTTTGGCTGTACGAAGAAATAATTGTTACCTTCCCTGATAGTCCAGGCACTGGGGTCGCCACCATTCCTATCCGTGATCTTCTCATCATCGGAAAACTTAATTAAAGTTGAAACGCCGTAATAAGTCGAAATATTTATAACATTTTCTGGAGCATAATCGACAATTCGAATACGTTCATCTTGTACGCCCTGGCGTGGCGTGACTGCACAAAAGCCAATAGTCGGGGCTATTGCACATAGCAATATCAGATATTTGAAATTCATTTTTAATCGCAAGCATTCTCGGACGAAGTTTCTGTAACGGAATCAGGGTCTTTGCGCCATTCAGTTGTTTGGTAGCCTAATGGATTTATCGCGCGGTCTTTTTCAGACATCGGAGTTCCTAAATACTTGAATGAAACCGTTGCAGCCCAATGCGTAACCACCGGCTTTGTGCCGGGCCTTTCCACGCATCGTATATACCGTACTAACGCTACCTGCTTACTCAGGAAAGACGTGCTTTTAACTTTTGTCTTTGCCGCCGCATATTTCCCCAAAACATTCAGAGGGGATTTCGGATTTTTAGGATTGAATTCTTCCGCATACTGCTCATTCACTGCAGCACTAGACATCAAGCCGACGCTGTTGTAATACTCTTCGGCAAGTGTATTGGAATAAGCATCTCTGAAACGGACATAACGTTGAATGAAATATTTGTTCACGACCTCTTCATAATTCGTCTTCGCATCGCCCATTGTGGTTACTACGTCCACAATGCCCGTGCTATCGCTTACCCGCAACACAGTAGGCGGCGGCAAATCTCTCATTGAAATAAACACGGTGGACAGTACGCCAATGATCCCGCCGATTGCGGAGACGGTAGCGATGCGCCATGCCTTCTTCTCCGATTTTTCAATCATTTCCTGTCGGTCAATCTCCCATTTTTTCGCCTCCGCGAAAAAATCTTCTGTGCCATTTTTAATATCATTACTCTTTTTCATCTGTATCTCACTTCTAGCATGCAATGTTTTGGCTTGTATGGGAATGTGCGTTTGCTGTGACTTCTGGATTGCCTGGCGCGATAACATTTATCGGCCGGAAATCGCCGGAACATTTCGGCGGTTGTTTTGGCGTTTTGCTTGCGCACCCAGCCAATAAAACAGTCAATAATAATAATGTGATTCGCATAGTATATTTTCCAATAAGCGTGTTTCCGCCGGTCAATATATCATATATTGACCAGCGGAAATTATGTTTTTGGTTTCTGTATTAAATGAGATGGGTATTATTTTTTACTAATCTTGTTGCTTCTTCTATTCTCGACTCGTGACCAAACAGCCCCCGCAGCTTTAGCTGTACGACCTGGCATTTTCTTTGCCCATGATGCATGCGTTGCTTTATCTCGGCGGAACTTCCTAGCATCGAGAAGTGTTTTCCCCGTTGCCAAATCCTTGCCGGCAGATAATGTACCTGACACACTACCTTTAAGCTTATTGAACGCCCATCCTGCAGCACCCAACGTACTTATCGCAACGCCGCCACCCAGGCTGGATGCGATTGATGGTAGCTGGGTCATTAGCAATGCTGCGATAACGCTAATTGCCACTGCTGGCAATGCTTGATTTATTTTTGGGTCAGCTAGAACTCCCGAGGATTCAATTGCAACAAGGTATGTGAGAAGAACGGTCATCATCAACTTTATAAGAGCAGCTGTTAAAACCACCAGGAAAAAATAATTTAATGTCTGTCCCAGCCAGGCATCTAAAAACTTTTTAGTAGGCTCAAATAGAGTTCCGAATATGAACATTGGGCCTAATCCGAGCAATATTGCCATCGCTATTTTCGCTAGAACCAATAAAAATGCAGCGAAGGCCGTAGTCAGTAAACCTACCCCCCATATACCCATTGCATATAATGATAGGCCTATGTCCGGTATCCCCATTGTTGAATTGGCATTTGCTTTCTGCCAAAATGCATCACCAAATACAAACATCTTGGTCATGAGGTCGTCAAGAAATTGACTGTTGCCTTGTGCATCACCATTACCAGACGCAACTACCGCCGCCATAGCATCAGGTGCATTCCACAATAAATCCGTAACATACATATTGTAGTTTCCTAATGTTAGGGAGATACCGGTAATAATAGACATTCTAATTATTCGTGCTGCGGCGTCTTGTACGGGTTCCTGCACTGTTCCGCGCATCATTGCCCACCCCCATAGCACAACATATACCGTGAGCAGGGTATAGCATGCTGGGCTTATAGCTGTTATTACTGATTGCGCGGTTTGATTTACATACGTTTGTAAGGTTGCATTTAATTTTGTAAAGATATCAGCGTAAAAATGTAGGTCTTCGGGAGTGGCCATAAAATCCTCAACTTTCGCGGCGCCACTTTGGGCGCCGCGCATTAATTAGCCATACTGAATTAGATTCAGAAGCGGGGTACGATTCCTTTACTGGATTTCATGCGAATTTCCGTGGCTTGTTGATTTGCCAGGTCTTTTTGTGCCTGCGCCAGCTGGGAGAGCATTTGCAGTTTGATGTTTTCGTTCTGCAACATTACTTGCTCTGCTTGAATCCTGGCCTGCAGATCGGAAATGGCCTTTGGGTCAGGGGCATCATTAACCTTGTCCAGCAGCTGCTGGATGCCTGCAAAACGGTCGCTGGCCTGTTTGTAGCCCTCTTCTGCTGTTGCTCGATTAACGGCCGCCTGATTGGCCGAGTTTTCAAAAGCTTTCGCGGCGTCACCGCGTGCATCCAGTTTGGTATTTTCAATACCGAATTTTTTTGCATCAGCCCGTATTTGTGCCGAATTCCCAAAGCCGCTATTCAGAATTTGTTTATAGTCCTTTGGGAGATATGAACGTAGGCTTGGGTTGTTCACCAGGGCCGCCATTCCCCGCGATCCATTCATACTTTGAAACGTTTCTTTTTGCGTCTGCAGTTGATTTTGCATCTGTGCGAATTGTTTTTTCCAGGCTGCAACTTGTTCAATTTGTTGCTTAATGGCAGCTGCATCAATGACAGCCCACTGCGCTTGCGAAGCTGTTGATACGCAAAATGTCATTGCCAAAATTGCAGCATTAATAGTAATATTTTTCATTTACACTCCTTTTCTTGCTTCGTGAAATTTAGGGAGCCAAATATCAGGATTTGGCCCATACTCGTTAACCATTTTTTCTGATAATGCAGCTGTAACAGTATTGCCTGATAAAACTGCAAGGAAGT
The DNA here is from genome assembly GCF_020858135.1 of Janthinobacterium sp. FW305-128. Lineage (NCBI taxonomy): Bacteria > Pseudomonadati > Pseudomonadota > Betaproteobacteria > Burkholderiales > Oxalobacteraceae > Janthinobacterium > Janthinobacterium sp. FW305-128. The sequence goes on from NZ_JACYMK010000019.1 coordinate 23,473, forward strand.
CGTGCATTCCATTTAAGTTAAGCTCTGCTACTACTGAATTGTCGCCCTGCTTAATTAAAAAGTATCGGGAATTTGCGTCAGTTCCTAATTCTTTAATGATTTCCCATTCTCTCCGAGTGCATTTGAAGCCCTCTACGTAGTCCGCGTAGCTGGCTTTGGTATTCGGCAGGAATATTTGTGTCGCTGTCTGACTGACAATGGCGGCGCCGATATCCTGATCCAGAACTTGCCTTGGGAATTGCGTAAACATGACAAGGAACCCATCACGCTTTCGGATGGTAACAAGTTTGTCATCGGCGAAATCGGCAAAAGCAGGGTCGTTTAATAGTTGTCCGAATTCATCCAAAAATATCGGAATCCGCCGACCATCTTGCATTTGTTCAATTCGATGGAACAAATACATAATAGTCGGAGTTCTAGTTTGCGGATTTTTAAGAAATGCTGTTACGTCGATGCCAACAATTGAAGTGTCAAGTGATAACGTGTCTTCTTCGTTATCCAGCAGCCATCCTAAATCTCCAAGCGCTGTCCAGGGGAAAAGGCGAGAATAAAGCCCATCCTCTTCGCCTTGATTGAAAAACTCCAACACGGACAATAGGCGTCTATCTTTTTTCGGAGTTTTTTCATTCATCACACTTCGCACGGCCAGGCTAATTAATTCTTTTTCTGAAGGCTTATATGGGGAATTTTCAACGGCCATTATTTGCATAAGCAATTTCAAAACGAAAAGAATATTATCCTCAGTTATTGGCATCTGCAAAGGCTGCAGGCCAGAGCGTTCGCCGTTGCGCAAGGTATAGTAATTCCCCCCCATTGCCCGAATTCCAACTGATGCGCCTTCGTCTTTGTCAATTACAACTGACGTTAATTTTTTAGTCCCGCCGTTAGTGAATTTCTGTAACATCGAAAGTAAGAACATTTCAAGTACAGTTTTACCTTTACCCGATTCGCCAATGACAATCATATTGGCCAGATCTTTGTGATTTGGATCGAGTTTGGCTAAGCGTTTTGCCTCATTACCTTTTTCTCCCTTGTGGAAGTTAAAATAATATGGTGCGCCGGATGATGTTTTTAACATCGCTACGGCATGGCCCCACTGGTTATTCGCCAGATGACCTATAGGGTAATTGTGAAAACTTGCAAATGCGGAAAAGTTCCGGCTTGTAATATCTCCAACCCGAGTTCTAAATTTAAAGTTTCCTGGTAACTGCGAGTAGAACGCCCCTGCAATAGCGTCATCTTCCCTTGCCCACTTAATGTTTACTTCTGACAGTTCATTTCCGGCCAGGCTAATACAGTCTGCCAAATCGGCCTTATCATCAGATTTGATTATCAAAGTCAAATGGTGCGCGCCCATAACATATTCGCCAGAGGCAAGGCCATCCATGGCTTCTGTGAGGCTTTTAATTTGCGATTCCGCCACATCGCCTGCATTAATCATTCGATCTTGTTGGCGCTTCATTCTGCCCACGCCAGAGCCTTTTGAAATGAATGTCAATGATTGTGTCAGGACAAATTCAAAAGGAAGGCTTAGAAGCCCATTTAATAGCGTTGGTGGTGTCGGATCGGGATATTCTTGAATCGCCAAAATTCCTGCGTATATTACGGATGTTGGAGTCTTATAGCTCATCAACCCACCCTTACCGAAGAAAGGCCGGGATGTCGAAAGCACTTGATTAAAAGACGCTCTCAACAAAGGCATGCGTCGCCATTCGCCATTTAACAGATAGCCTAAAAATTCAGCTATTTCTGAAAATGTAAATCCGTTGTGTTCGTAGACGCCAAGTAATTCTGGCTCGTATCGGTCAAGGCTGGCCATGCATGAGTTAACTAACTCATTGATAACAAGCAATTCCTCTTCCTGTTTCTGGATCAGTTCTTCTTTTGATTTTTTTGCGAAAAAATCGAATGCTTTTAAGGCTGCAATTGGCTCGGGGCGATACACAATTGAAACATATAATTCGTTTATGAGCATCATTGTGCCGCTCATTTTTTCTTTGTAGGCGGCATCAAGCTCACGACAAAATCCGATATCAAATTCTCCGCCAGGATATTTGTTATATTCGCGTTTTACCATGTGAGTCCAAATCGCCACATGCGGGGAAGCTAAATTTCTTAACCAATTATTGAGGTGATTGTGCCAATCATTGATATCTTGAGTATCAGCGCTTTCATGGGCCGCCCCTTGCAAGCGGATTGTTTGCATATAGCCACCGTCTATCAATTTGATGGTGTTGGTGGAAATTTGATTTCCTTGTGGAATAAATTGCGAACAATCTTCCTCCACTGCCGACTCTTTAGAATACTTTACTTCTGCACCCATAATTACTCCAAGCTGAAATTTCGCGTCCGCGAAAAGTTTGTTATTTCGCGGACGCGAAAAACTACTCAATCCATTTTTTTCTGGTCAACGGAGAAAAACTAGCCGCATTCCAAAACTTCCTGTTCCTGCATTTCCCAATGGTGTTAACCCAAATCCACATTTTATAAAAACGGTTTGGGTCATCAGCGCTGATTGCATATAGGACGCCGTGTAGTGGTAATCCAATCACCATCACGAAAATATTGCCGGCGCCTAAGAAAGCGATAGATGTCACCATCATGTTGAAAACGAATGCGAAATACGGAACGCCGCCAATGGTGGCTGGCCGTGTAAGGCCAACGAATAGCGGTTCTTCTATAAGTTCGTCGTCCTCGGGCACCATGGTTTAGCTGCTGGCACCAATGAAGTAATCGACAATAGTGGCGGCGCCGAAGATCAAGACAATACCGATGACGATTTTGATCGCCCAGTCCCAGGACAGTTTGCCCACCAGGGCGGCAATGCCGCAGGCAATTACGGCAACAACTGCGATAGTGCGGGAAAGGCCGCCGGTCAACATTTCCAAAACGCGCGTACCGGCCGAATCCCATGGCATTGCCATCGCTTCCAGTGGCATCACTGCGCAAATGGCCAATGCGAACATGATTGCGAACGTCATCGCCTGTTTGGTCTCTTTGCTATCGTATGCTGTGTTTGCGGATTTAAATTTGAGGGATTTCATCATGTTGATTTTCCTGGTGTAAAAGTAATAATTCTATAGGGCATCTAACCCCTAGTTTTTTTAAAAACGAAATCAATCTATCGAGACTGACAAAATGCCTTGGCTTTCTTCGACTGGTTCCAAGGCATATTTTTTCCTCCTTCCATGTTAAATTTATGAATAATCTATATGTCGCGTCTTTATTTTGCGAAATCCAAATCTTCTGTACTACGTTATTTTTAATGTATTCAGTAAGATTGTTTTCTGCGATAAGCGTCATTTCGTTCATGTTGTTGATGATTTTATCTTTTTTTATTTTTTTCACCTTTACTCAATTAGAGGACTGGTTTTCCATCTTGATTTTTATACTTTGCTTTGCAACCATTGGCCGCACCAGTGCATGCCCAAAAATCAAATGCAGACTTCCCAGGTGCTGGTGTCTGCTTTATATGGGTCAAAGGCGATTGGCATTTGTTGCAAACATATTCTGAAAGAACGATGCCTTTTCGTTGGCCAGGTTCACCGTTAGCGTCTGGTAATGTTGTTTTGCAAATTGGGAAGGCGCTGCAACCCCAAAAAAAATGATCATCTTTTTCTCTTCTTCGCAGAGCCTCTTTGCAAACCGGGCATGGATATTTCGGGGAGCTATTGTCTTTTGTTGTTCTGATCTCTTGTTTTAATGTTTCATGTACTTTTGTAACAACGTCTCTGTATCGCAATTCCCCTTTCTGTATCAGATCAATGTCGCGTTCAATTTCCCTGGTAAATCCGTATTCCATAAATGAAAACCTTCCGACAAGAGCATCGTTAATTTGCTCCGCTATGGCGGTAGGAATTACCTGGCGTTTTTCTTCAACCACGTACTTGCGTTCAAAGATGCCTTCCATGATGGCGGCCAGGGTGGCTGGCCTACCAATGCCCGACTTAAAGAGTTTGTCGATAAGCGAAGCCTGCTTGTAGCGGTTAGGCGCGCGCGTAGCTTTTGCTAGAACGCTTCCACTGCTGACAGTAAGAACCTGGCCCACGGTCAAAGTCGGCACAGTGTTTTTGTTGCTCCCGTCGTCTTCTTCATCCTCTTCATCCACGGTTTCGTCCCGGTTTAGCAAAGCCAACCAACCTTGATTAACTAAGGTTCTGCCTGTGGTTGAAAAGGTCACTACCTTGCCGCTGACGGGTTCAATGGCCTCCATCGTTGCCGTGCGGACGGCATACGCCGCGTCGGCCAGCTGGGATGCGATAGCTCTTTCTCGTATCAGTTGATAGAGTGCGCGTTCATCGTCTGTCTTCCCGGCCTCTTCAACCTCCCAATGTGTGGGCGTACAAGCAGGGTGGCCTGCCTCGGCGCCATCTGGAATCTTGAATACGCGAGGGTCATCTGCCATTTCCAAGCCTAGATTCAACGCGGCCTGAAATATGTCTCCCAGGTGGCTCAAGGCGACGTTCGGATTGTCTGTGCGGTGATAGGTGATATGTCCCTTGTCAAACAGCGCTTGGGCTGCTGTCATCGTTTCAGTTGGCGACATTTTCAACGCGACACTGGCAGCCTGTTGCAGTGTCGGCGTGATGAATGGGGCGGGTGGACTTCTCTTTGTGACTGTCTCTGTGTATGACTTCACCGTTACCGTATTAATAGCAGCAACACCATTGGCGAATGCTTCGTCCAAAATGTATGGTTCATCGGCAGATTTGAGGTAGGGTTTTGTTACCCAATCAGCGTGCCAGTCAGCCTGCCAGGCTGCGGAAGTGTCCACATTTTCAAAAGATAGCTTTGCACCAAAGTGATTAGTTCGGCAAAAGCTCTTAATTTGGCGCTCACGTTCAACGACGAGGCGGACGGCTACGCTTTGCACTCGGCCGGCCGATAGTGTTTTCCCCAGGAGGTCACTTAATAATGGGCTGACCATGTAGCCTACTAGGCGGTCAAGCGTCCGCCTGGCTTCTTGAGCGGCCACCTTGTGTTTGTCAATCCGCCCAGGATTAAGCATGGCCTGTTGTACGTCAGGCGCTGTTACTGTTTTCCAGGAAACGCGAATGTAATTTGTGAGTTCAAGCGCTTGTTGAAGGTGCCAGCTAATTGCCTCCCCTTCTTTATCTTGATCTGTTGCCAAATAGATTTCATCGGCTTGAGCGCATAATTTCTTTAGCCCAGCAACAGTACGTTCGCCAGATTCCGTAATTACATACTGCGGAATGAAATCAGGAGGATGAACGCCCATTTCATTAAGTGGCAAATCGCGGATATGACCATAGCTTGCGGCAAGTTTATACTCGCCGCCAAGAATCTTTTTTAATTCTTCTATTTTTCCTGGTGATTCAATTATAACTAATTTCATAATTATTTATTCAGGGAAGTAGTTTTACAATTCGGGGAGGTTTGTTTTTGTTTTTTGCTATGTTGTTGATTACTTTTTGCACGTAACCATTGGAAAAGCCATTTACGAATGATCCGGTGTTGTATTTCGATAGTGCGGCAAGTGCTGCCGAATGTTCATCCCCGTTATACTTCTTTAAAGCCTCTTCATAATTCCAATAAAATATCGACCCCGCCAATGCCAAATTTTCGCAAGCATCGAACGCTCGTGCGACAGTAAATCCATACTTTGGTAAATTATCAGAATTAATTTGACCAATGCCAACATCAATATTAAATCCCTGGCGAATTAGATTTTCTGCCGTGGCTATCGCCTCTGCTTTGTTCGTTGGCTGTCTTTCAAGTTTGTAGCCTTTCCGCTTTTCCTTATCACGATTAATGTTGATAAGCAAAGTCTTGAATCCAGTCTCTTGCGCGACAATTCCAGAAAGAGTTTCAGCATGAACCCATGGAGCACATTGTCTAGCTAGTTGTTCAAAATCGACGTCCATTGGCTTTTCAGAGTAGGTGCAGAGTAATGATGGTGTTGGCGAAGGCAAAGAATGTTGGTTTTCAAAACAGTATATTTCAGCACGGCAATATATCACATATTGAATGTTTTCTGTGGGAAATATACTAAATATCTATCATGATTTTTATCATTAAAATATCTGTGTTCGACGCTGTGTTTGCCTGCTTGCTGGTGCGATCTTTTCGCGGGGGCGAAAATCAATTCATGCGTTTCGCCAGGACAAATTCGGTAATGAGATTCAAATTGATTTAATTGCAATTAATATTTGTGGATTATAAATGCTTCACAAAAATGTTCTTTTGAGTTCCGTTTTCGCGTCCGCGAAATTTCTAGACTGTCGGCTATTTATAATTTCTGTCATCATTCTTGTTTTAACGGGCGTGTGATGGATTGTTGTAGTGCTGCGTCTTGCGGGGAGTTGGCGTTCGTTGTATTTGGGCAACATAATTGCATTTATGGCAATCTCGTATAATTTTTTGCATGTGAAGCAAAAAAGCTTTACACAATCAGCCGATTCTCTTATAATGACTACATGGCAGACAAAATGATTTGCCAGTAAATAAAGTTGTACCAATCAACGTAGTCATAAAGGAGCATGGTATGAAGGTTCTTAAACAGTTTATCGAAGGTGCATTTGCTTGCCTGGTGATGGTCGGCCCGGCTGTTGTTCTCTTCCTGCATCAAGATTCTTCCTTCATCGTTTTCTAAATACAAGGGATGGGTCGGAGCCGGCCCATAAAATCCTTGGAGCTTAATACACGCACTATCTATCTATAAGGTCTGGATAAAATGAAGACATTGGTTGTTGCAAATCAGAAGGGTGGACAGTCGAAAACCACGGAGGTTTTCCACATCGGTACATTGGCATCCGTCAAACAAAAGAAGCGTGTTCTGTACGTTGATAATGATCCCCAGGGAAGCTTGTCGATTCTCATTCCATCTTCGCCAGGGGCGGAAGGAAGCGGAATGTTGTCGTCGGCGCTGTATGAGAAACGCAAAGATTTGGTGGTGCCGGAAGTTGTTAACGAGTTTGTTTCAATTCTGCGCCGCGACAAATCCATGCTTAACGTGCGGGAAAGTGATATTGGCAACCCCGCTGAAAATCTTGCGCGCATCGCGGGTGATTACGAACTGTGCATCATTGATAATGCCGGATCATTGGGACATCACGTTAATGCGTCTTTGATTGCGGCGGACTGGTTGATTTCACCAGTTGCAGTTGGTTTGTTGGAAATGGCTGGATTGAGTGATCTTTTTGATTACGTGAGGGAAATTCAAAATTCCTACAATCCGAATTTGAAGTTTATGGGTTTGTTGCCGTCGAAGGTAAATCCTTCCAGCCCCGAAGAATTGGCAGCTTTGGAGGAATTGCAGGAGCAATTGGGAGAATTGATTATTCCCCATACTCTTTTTGAGCGCGCATCGGTAAAGCAAGCAATTGCAGGCCGCCGTCCTGTTTGGCATTCCACAAAGGGCGCTGGGCATTTGAAAGCGGGCAAGGAATGGAAAGCCGCATGTGAATTTATCTTGAATAAGATGGGAGTTTAAAAATGGTTGATAGTAAAAGTGGTGTAAAGGGTGGCGCAAAGCCGGCAAAGAAAAACACGTATGGCGACTTGGGGGCCATTTTGAAGGGGGGCGGGTTGTCCGATTTGGTGAAGCCAGGTGATCGGATGGCGCGTATCCCGATGGCCCAAATTTTGGTTACGGAGCAAGTCCGTAAACAGTTTGAGCGTGACGGTGAAAGCACCATGGAAGAAATGACTGCCTCGGTCAAGAAACATGGCGTTATTCAGCCGGCGCTGTTCCGTCCGATTGATGGGCCAGGCCCGTTCAAGTTTGAATTGGTTTGCGGTGGACGGCGCTATCGTGCCTCGAAAAACAATGACCTTCCAGATATGCCTGGCGTTATCCGTGAAATGACGGATGCAGAAGCAAGCGAACTGCAGTTCGTCGAAAACATCCATCGTTTGAATTTGTCGCAGCTGGAAGAGGCGCAGCGCGTGCAGGATGATCTGGACGCGGCTAACGGAGACGTTGATGTGGTATTGGCCAAATACACCAAAGGCCGTTCCTGGTTGTCGAAGATTTTGTCCTTGCTTACTCTTCCGACTGAAACGGCCCGTCTTATTCTGGATGGCGTCACCGCTGATGTCGAAGTCGTGAATAACGTAAAACAGATTGAGAAGGTGAATCCTCAAGCGGCTAAAGAGGCGGTGGAACACCTCAAAGCGACCAAGAACAAGGAAGATGCGCGCCAGGTTTCTAAAGACCTGAAAGCCCAAGTGAAGCCGCCAAAAGCGAAAGCAAAAAAAGATGCGGCTGGCGTGGCGGCGACGGCAAAGGATACGACCCAGCTACTCCCTGGTGTGGCTGCGGTTGAAAGTTTCGCGGACGCGAAAAACGCGGGGAATGATTCTGCAGGCAACGGCGAGAAAGTTGTTTGGCCTTTTGGGAAAAAAGAGGATTCGCCCGCCAGCGATTCCGGCGCCCTCTTGCCAGCTGCGCACCTGGACAAAATTTTCGGCCTGATTACTGATGGTAGCCAGCCAGAAGTGATTGTTGATGTGATGACGACGGCGGAGCGCGATGGTTTGGAAGCATGGCTCAAGCCCTTTTACCTGTCTGCTGCCAACAACAAGGACTATTGCCATGCATTGCTGGAGGGTATGCGTGCTGGAACTTTCGGAATTGACGGGTACAGCGCATTCCAGATGATCGCTTTCTTGCAGGGCGCCGACCCGGAAATTAAGGCATTCAGCTTGGTAAAAGTATTCCGTGCTGTAAAACCTTAATTATCAATGGCGACAAAGACAGCGCGCCAACGCTGTCTTTGTCTAACCACATTTCAATCTGCTTGGAGATTAGAACATGGCTGCGCAAGAGAATACCCGAAAAACATTAAGTATTGTTATCACCCATGGAAAGTTTGTTTTGCAAGGCGTAATTTTTTTTAGCGTCATTGTCGGTTTCGTCGGGATGCTATTGAGTGAGCGCGACAACTTGCCGCGCCTAGCCCTACAGTCATGGGCGGCTCTCATAGCCGCGTTGTCGTATAACCACACTATCTTTTGGCTTCCAGCAGCTTTGGCTATCCTGTTTGCCGCCCTGGCTCTGTTGGCATTAGGTGTAGCTACAGAGGTCGTCGGGCCTAGATGGCATTGGTGGACGTTTTTTGGATGCGCAGTAGCCATGTTTTATATGTGTGTTTTTGCGATGAACAGTGCTATTCCGCAATGCGCAGACATTTTTTACGGGGCAATATACGGCTCCGATTGTGACCCTTACAAGAGTGTCTTCAGTGACGCTCTTAACCTGTGCGCCCTCGTTCCACCAGTGATGTTTGTGGTTGTTTTTGTAAAATTGCTTTTGGGTAAAACTTAAAGTCTCATGCGGTAGAAGCATTTATAATGGTGGTCGGTGCGGAGGTCGCACCACACACAATAGGTTTAGCGATGAAAAAAAAGGCTTCCCAAAAGATGACGCATGCAGAATATGAGGAAATCTTACCTCTGCTAAAAAATATATCTGATGAGCGGAAAAAAGCCGCTTATGCGAGGCTTGTTGACGGTTTGACGTACCAATCAATTGCAAATCAGTACGGCTGGACTCGGCAATCTGTATATCAGGCAGCCAAGGCTGTGATGGCAAAATATGAGGTATATCTTGAGGCTAAAGCATCGCGGGCAAATTCCACAACTTTGTTGCCGGTAGGCTGGGAGCGGGTTGAGGTAATTGCCCCGGCGCATCTTATCAAAAAGTTTCGTGCTGAAATAGCAAAAGAAAGCCCTGGGAACCCAGGCGAAGAAATCGAGTCCAAAAAAAAGCCCGATAGCAAATAAATGCCACGGGCGAAAAATCAACGTGAGCCATAAAGCTTCTGTGGCTAACAAGCGTATTCTAACAGAATCAACCAGTTAGGTGTTGCATGCTTAAATTAGTAAAGTTGCTTGTTTTACTCATTTTCATAATATCCATAGTAGACCGGCTTGTATGGGTAAATGCACAAGGGGGTTTGCAAGGTTGGGCTGGTGCCGATGTATTGGCCGTCTCATTGCCAGGATGCGAACATCGCTCAGTGGAGTATAAGCAGAGCAGCATGGAAGGGGTTGCTGTATATCGCTGCAGTACGATTGATATGAATATTCCTATTTGGCCGTTCTGGCGTGGTGGAAGATCAAAAGAATTACTTGAATTCACGAGTAATTATATACAGGAAAAAAATGGAAAAAATTAGGGATGATTTGCCGAAAGTATTAGATGGACTTGATGTTGATGATATGCAATTACATATCATAAGGCAGTATGTTCATGCATCGATGGCATGTGCACGCGACCAGCGCAATATGTTATTTAGTGTGCTTCTGCTGCTCTTTGCAAATTATGTTGTTTCTTCTATTGTGGCCGATAATGAAATGCCTTTTATCGGTGTAACGGAAGTTTTGCTATCTTGGATTCCGATAGTAGGTATTATGATTGCCGTGTTTGTCATCATAGTAAAACAGATTATTCGAAATAAGCTTATCAATGGATTGGCTGATTCATCACTTCTCCCAGCCCCTGCAGTCGCACGTCTCCGTGAAATAACATGGTGTATGGATTTGTATGTTCTGATGGAGCCATATTATTTTCTCGAAAAACTCTTCCGGCGATAGATTTTTTAGTTAGTTTCCCTCTTCTTCCTCCCCTCCCCTTCCCGCTCTCCCTGGTGCCATTGCCGGCGCCGCTGTAGCTGCTGCGCCTGGCCGCGTGCGCGCCTGGTGGCGTCGCCTCGGCGCCGGCCAGGGCCGTGCTGCCGGCGTGCGCTGCGCGCACGTCCACCAGCTGGCCGGCCTCGATGTCGGCGGCCGCGCGTGGCGGTGGCCAGCACCGTGCCGGCGCCGCCCTGGTGATCGCTGGGCCTGTCGGCCGCGCTCCCCCTGGTGCCACTGCCGGCGCCGCTGCAGCTGCTGCACCTGGCCGCGTGCGCGCCTGGTGGCGTCGCCCCGGCGCCGGCCAGGGCCGTGCTGCCGGCGCGCGCTGCGCGCACGTCCAGCAGCTGGCCGGCCTCGATGTCGGCGGCCGTGCGTGGCGGTGGCCAGCACCGTGCCGGCGCCGCCCTGGTGATCGCTGGGCCTGTCGGCCGCGCTCCCCCTGGTGCCACTGCCGGCGCCGCTGCAGTTGCTGCGCCTGGCCGCGTGCGCGCCTGGTGGCGTCGCCCCGGCGCCGGCCAGGGCCGTGCTGCGGGCATGCGCTGCGCGCACGTCCACCAGCTGGCCGGCCTCGATGTCGGCGGCCGCGCGTGGCGGTGGCCAGCACCGTGCCGGCGCCGCCCTGGTGATCGCTGGGCCTGGTGGCCCGCGCTCCCCCTGGTATAGCTTCCGGCACTGCTACCGCCTGGCTTCATGTGTGCCAGGTGGCGTCGCTGTGGCGCCGGTCATGGCTATTTAGCCATGCGTCCTTTGCCGCATGTTTTGTGGGTTTCTATAAAAAACGGGATATTGAAAGACAAAATAAACCCCCATTGTGTCTTTCATTCGACTATAATATGGTCATTCAAAAGACAAAAAAAGGATTGAAAGTGTCTTCCAGCATAAAAGAAAATGGTTCGTCCAAAGCCCTGCCAAGTGTAAATCTGCGCAGTTTGTCTTACTCGCCTAACATCAATCCGTTGGTCGATCCGCAAGAAATTCGATCCAAGCGGAGGTATGTTCGTTCCGGCCGCGGTGAAGAACTGCTGAACCCCAACACTGGCGAAATCAATGGTATGGCTGTAATTCATCAGATCGAGGAGCGCGATGATGCTGAATTCGTAAAGGTGTTTGCTGCGGGTGTCGCGGCCTCATTTGAACTGACCAAGACCGCACATAGGGTCTTCCAGGTTGTGTTGGATCAATATCAGCGTACTCCAATGAGTAAGGGTTATGCTGATTACGTAAATTTATTCTGGTTTGGCGATGGTATTGAAGGCCGCGATCTTAATATGTCTGAAAAAACATTTCAGCGAGGCCTCAAAGAATTGATCCAAAAACGGTTTATTTATCCAAAAGATTCCGCTAGTTTTTGGACAAACCCAGCCCTATTTTTCAAGGGTGATCGTGTCATGTTCATCAAAGAATTCCGCCGCCGATCAGTGGAGAGCAGCGCAAAAATTGACTCTACCAAGACGGCGCCAGGGGGGGGAATTGGTGACGGAAATTGATATGGACAATATCAAAAACCAAGATGTCCCGGTAGAAATTCCAGTGGAGGCACTAACCGCATTTTCCACGTTTTGGCAAGCGGCATTGGCTGTGGCTGGGAAAATTCCCACAAAGAATTTCGATCAAATATTAAAATATCGTGATGAAAAAATTGAAGCTGCACAAGAAGTAAATTTGTTGTTGCTTGATAAACTTTCGCATCTGGAAAGAAGCGTCGAATTCCTCAAAGCAGAGAACTTAAAGGCCAAAGACAGGCATGTTGCAGAAATATCTGTGCTAAATGGCCAGCTTGGCGTGGCCAAAAAAACCATAAAATATCTGGAGCGTGGCTTGCAAAAATCCACCAATGAATGCGAAGGACTCCGGGCTACTATCGCAAATCTTCAACCAAAAGGTTAGCATATGCGCAATAGATGCAAGTCTGAAATTTTCGCCTCCGCGAAACCTGAATGGATGCGCCTATGGGCGCATGAGGGGCGCTTTGCGCCAGGTTTGAATAGTGTTTTCACATATCTATCTCGCGCACACATGAATTCGTCCGCTGACTGGCAAAACCATAACCGATGGCGTCACCCCTGCAAGGGCCGCTACGCTCAAACACTCGCCCGTTCAGACTCGCCTACGGCTCCCTTAGCTGCGGCCTCCTTTTTGCCCCTTGCACGGCTTCGTGCCACCGTTTTTGCCAGCCATACCGCGAACGAACTCATGTGAACCGATGCATAGAAATAATCGGCGAAGTCAACTCTGCAAACATACAATCCCGCTCTTGAATCTATGTAACCCGATACACTTAAATGCAAATCTCAAAGGATTATGTGATGAAAAGTAAAGATATTATCAAAAATGTGTTTTTATTCATTTTCAAAGCAATGCGTTTATCCTTGTTTTTGGTGATGTATTGGTTGCGGGCGCCAATCCTTATGGTTGGGGGATACGTAAGCTGCTTTTCATTGATGGCTCTTATTATTTCATATATTGTTCATCCAGTAAGTTCTATGCTTTGGGGATTTGGATTGGTGAGTTTCTTTTCCTTTTCCTTGCTTTGGTTGTATGATTATATTTTAATTGAACTTTCGCCAAATGAAATGGCGAGAATTCTTTAGTGCCATGAAAGAGATTATGACTATTGAAGAGAAGAAAATGCAGAAGCGCTTTGAACTGAATTTCCCGGCCATGTTGTTGGCTGTTGGTTTAATCTGTGCGCTTCGTACCGAGACTGTCAGCGCTGCCGAGTATAACGCTCTCATTGGCAATCCTTTTTTGTTTTGTTCAGCCCCCAGGCCGTGTAAGCATTGTCAGCCATACAGACGGATTTACAATGAAATCTGTAACAGCCAGTCGAAGGCAAAGAAGGAGGCTGACGAAACTATGCAACAGAGCAGCACGCCTAATGCGGCTCAGTTGAGGGTATTTAAGCAAGAAGGAGCCGCCGCCCTCAATGCTGCGATGCAACGTGGAGACACCATTTTTTCGATGGATGAAAATACGTCAGATTTGAGTTTCAATGCTTTTGCTGCTGGGTGGAACGCGGAATGGGCGAAAGTCCGTATTAAAGGATAAACACACTATGAATACGACACCACAACAACTTGCGGGAAAGCCTGCTGGCGATGACCAAGTGGCACGGGCGCGCGAAATCGTCGGCTCTAATCAGGAACTGCAAAACCGTATAGATACCTTCCTGGCGGCAGGCGCGACGCGCGGCCAGATGACTGATTTTCTCTCTTCGTTGCGTAGCGCCGTTGCAGAAGAGCAGCTTAAAAAGAAGATCAATACTATCTGTCGCTTAGTCGGTATCGATCAACCATCCAGCGCTGACCGACTGATGGCAATGCAGATTGGTCTTATGCAAGAACAGAATTCGATCCTGCAAAACGGTATGGTGCGCACCTTGAACCAGATGCGGAGCGATGCACAAAGCCAAAACAGCGATTCCATGTTTACTGCGTTGCTAGGCGGCGCGCTTGTCGGTGCAGTTCTCACTAGTTAACCAACAGGCAAATAATAAATGATTTCAAAAACTGAAAAATATGCTCTATGGCAGGCAATTCGTAGCGAGAGTCGGCCTCTAATTTCGCGGCGGCACAAGAAATTTATGTTGGCCGGCATGATGGTCATAGCTGCTGGAGTTTGTTCCGTGTGCGTCGATATTGGAAAATTGAGCGGGTATCTGTTGGTATGTGGCTTCATAATGATCATTTTTTCGGGGCTGGCATTACCCGAACCATGGAGTTTCGATAATGAAGTTTTCCGATGCAAGGCGCTTCGTGTCTCGACTATTGAAAAATTGAAGTCGTCTGTGGGGGGGGGTGTCTTCAATGAATTTGTGAAAATGAAGGAATCTGATGATGATAAATGCCTTCGTGTTTGTCATATCTTCGATTTACTCGACAAAGAATCACGATCTGCTGAAAAAGCATGCGTAGAAAGTATCGCAAACGAGCAGAAAGACGCTTTGAAGATATAGCGCGGATAATAATGAATCGCGTGTACCGACCGCTGCGCGTGTCGATGGGCAGCACCGTACCGGCGCCGCCCTGGTGATCGCTGGGCCTGTCGGCCGCGCTCCCCCTGGTGCCACTGCCGGCGCCGCTGCAGCTGCTGCACCTGGCCGCGTGCGCGCCTGGTGGCGTCGCCTCGGCGCCGGCCAGGGCCGTGCTGCCGGCGCGCGCTGCGCGCACGTCCACCAGCTGGCCGGCCTCGATGTCGGCGGCCGTGCGTGGCGGTGGCCAGCACCGTGCCAGCGTCGCCCTGGTGCAGTTTGTGGCGTGCCTGTCCGTGCGCCAGGTGGCGCTGGCCAGGGCCGTGCTGGCGTCACACAGCG